>JABBOB010000064.1:0-4706 GCA_019352055.1 Acidobacteriota bacterium | reverse complement strand
ACACGGCGAGTACGGCCAGCGCGGCGAGGGCGGTCTCCCACCCGACGGTGAGCAGCCATGACAGCGCCGCTGGCACGCGGTTGCCCCGAACGCCGAAGATGCTGCGGCTGAGCGTCATCGTGGGGGCGGAGCCGCGTTTCCCGGCGAGCGAGATGACGCCGACGAGCAGGTTCGAGAGCACGATGCCGAGCACGGCAACGAACGTGGCCTGCCAGAAGGAGAGCCCGAAGCCGAGGATGAACGACCCGTAGCTGACAGCAAGGACGGAGATGTTGCCAGCGAACCACGGCCAGAACAGGCCGCGCGGCTGTCCCTTCCGTTCGTTCTCGGCGATGACGTTGATGCCGTTTCGTTCGACGGCGATGGAGCTGCCGGCGACCACGGGCTCGGTGGTGGTGGCCATGGTGGGGTTCCTTCTGGTTCTCAGGGCTTGGCAGGGTGCGATGCGCGTTGGGTGAAGAGGCCGCGGAAGGCCGACGCGTGGAAGACGAGCGGGTCCGTGTGGTGGTCGGCGCCGAGGGCGCGGATCTCGAGCAGCGCGATGGTGTGGTCGCCCGCATCCACCTCGTTCCAGAGGCTGCAGTCGAACCACAGCGCTGCGCCCGCGATGAATCGGGCGGTGGTGCCGGTGGAGCGAATGGGCACGTCGCTGAAACGGCGCGCTCGATCGTGACCGGCGAGCTGGCGGCACAGATCAGCCTGATCGGCCGCGAACACCGACACCCCGATCCGCTCGGCGCTGCGCAGCGTCGGCCAGCTCGTGGAGGTGCGCTGGATGGCGACGGAGACGAGCGGCGGGTCGGCGGATACCCCGACCGTGAACGTGGAGGCGACGAGGCTGTGCAGCCCTTCGGCCTCCGCGATCAGCGCGACGACGCCGGACGGGTAGTGCGAGAAGGTGCGGCGGAGTGCGGCCTGCTCACCGTCGTAGCTCGGGAGGACCGGGGTGGCGGTCACGACCCGACCGCCGCCGCTTGCGTGGAGCGACGGAACCGGTCTGCCGGGTGGGATGCGGGCAGTCGGTCGGCCCCAGTGAGTCGCTTGCGGAATGTGCCGGGCTGTCGGTCGAGCGGTGCCGCGAGTCCGCGCCGGCGGAGCTCCGGGAGCACGAGCTCGATGAACTGCTCGTAGGAGCCGGGAGACACGAACGGGGTGAAGTTGAAGCCGTCGACGCCGGTCTCGCCGACGAGCTCCTCGATCCGGTCGGCGACCTGCGTGGGCGTGCCGGTGAGGATGAACTCCCGCATCCCGTAGCGGAGGAAATCAGCGGCTGCTTCGCGTGCGCTGCTCCCCCGGTACCGCTCGACCTGTGTGCGGCCCCCCTCGGTCTGCACCGAGGAGAAGGACGCGTCGGGGTCGAGTGTGGCGAGGTCGATGCCGGTCATGCTCGCGTAGTAAGCCCGCGCCGCGTCCACATCGACCCACGACAGGTAGTCGTCCAGCCGCGCACGCGCACGCGCCTCGCTCTCATTGACGACGACGCTCAGCCCGACCACCGCCTTGATCGCGTCGGCCGCTCGTCCTGCCTCCACCGCGCGGCCTCGCAGGTCGTCGACTTGGCTCCGCAGCGACGCGGTGTCCTTGCCCTGGAGGAAGGTGATCTCCGCGTTCCCGGCGGCGAACGCCCGCCCCGTCGATGACGCACCCGCTTGGATCAACACGGGAGTGCGCTGCGGCGACGGCTCGCAGTTGAAGTAGCCGTCGAGATCGAAGTAGCGCCCGTGGTGGTGGATCTTGTGCACCTTCTCCGCGACCGCATAGAGCCGACGCACTTTGTCTGCCTTGACTGCGTCGTCCTCCCAGCTCCCCTCGAGGAGCGCGTAGCTGAGGTCCAAGTACTCCTGGGCGATCGCATAGCGCTCGTCGTGCGGCACGTACCGGTCGCGGCCGAACAGGTCGGTGACGACCGCGCTGCTGGTCGTGACGACGTTCCAGCCGATCCGGCCCTTCGTCAGATGGTCGAGCGTGGCGAAGCGGCGGGCGTTCGCGAACGGCGCCTCGAAGCTGGTGGACGTGGTGACCGCGAACATCAGCTGATCGGTCGCGGCGGCGAGCGCCGGAACGAGCAGCATCGGATCGTTCTTCGGAATCTCCACTGCCTGCTCGAACGCGACCGGAGGGGTCTCGCCCTCCAATGACGGGTAGCCGTACGAGTCGGCGAGGAAGAGGAAGTCGAAGCCGCCGCGGTCGAGCAGCTTCGCGAGCTCGGTCCAGTAGGACAGCTCGGTGTAGCGGTGCGTGTTCTGGTCCGGTCGGGCCCAGAGCCCCTGGCTCGTGAGGTTGACGCCGTTGATCTCGAACGCGCCGAACAGAAGATGGCTCACGCGGTGGTCTCCTCGGTCTGGATCTGGGGTGCCCTGCGCCATTCAGTGAGCGCGGCAGCGAAGCGGGCGCGGGTGCCGGCCGACATACCCGGGATCCGCATGGCGGTGGCCGCCAGGTCGGCGAGCGCCCCGTCGTCGAAGGACCAGATGTCGCGGGCGATCGCGTACTGGTCCGTCACGGTGCTGTCGAACCACAACGGGTCGTCTGCGTTGAGGGTCACGCCGACGCCGTGCGCCACGAGCTTCGGGGCCGGGTGCGCTGCGAGCGAGGGAACGACACCGAGCCGCACGTTCGAGACCGGGCAGACGTCGCAGAGGATGCCCTCCGCCGCCAGGCGGTCGAGCAGCGGCTCGCTCTCCACCGCCCGGAACCCGTGCGAGATCCGAGTCGCCCCCAGATCGTCCAGCGCTTCGAGGACGCTCTCCGGGCCGCCTGTCTGGCCGGCATGGCTCACGACGGGCAGCCCGGCGGACCGCGCGATCGCCGCAGCGTCCGCGAAGCGGATCAGCCCGGCGGGTTCGACGAAGCATGCTGTCGCGAAGCCGGTGACGCCTGCACCGGCCCGCGTTACCGCGAGCCGGGCGAGAGGCTCCGCAACCTCCAGATCGGAGTCGGTGTTCACCGTCACGAGGCTGCCGACCTCGATGTCGAAAGGGGCCGCGGCGTCGGCGAACGCCTCGAGCATCACGTCCATGACCTCGGTCAGGGTGCCGAGGCGGGGCGCGTACAGCTGCGGCTCGATGGCCGGCTCGAGATACAGCACACCTTGCGCTGCCTGCTCCACGACCAGCGCTCGACAAAGCATCGCCAGTTCTCCGAGAGAGTCCACGAGCGCAGGTACCCGGCCGTACTCATCGAAGAAGTGCCACACGTCGGTGAACCGGTCCGGGAACGGGAACGACAGTCCCTTACCTGCCGCGAGGCGTGTCACGGCCTCTCGCGGGTAGGCGCCGTCGACGTGGAGATGCACATGCGCCTTCGGCAGCGCTTCGAGAGACCGGGTCCTGCCGCGCTCGTCGGCGGTGCGCACGGTTTCGGGCATGACCGGACGCTAAGTCCACTCGTACCACCGCGCCCATCGCAGTCCGAACTAAAGTCATAAGCTGGACGAATAGGCGCGCAGATTCGGGGTCGGCCGCGGCGGATTGTTTCGACGCGTCCGGAACTGTTACCTGTGGGAAACATGATGACGAGGAGTGCGATGACCGCGGACATCCCGGTCCGCCTGCTCGAAGCTCTGCTCGCCATCGCCGACACCGGCTCCTTCACCGCAGCCGCGCCGCGAGTGCACGTGTCCCAGCCCGCGCTGAGCCAGTCCATCCGGCGGCTGGAGCGACTCGTCGGGGTGCGTCTTGTCGACCGGCGTCCGTCCGGTGCCTCCTTGACGCCTGCCGGAGAGTCCCTCGCGGACGATGCCCGATGGCTGCTCGCTCGGCTGGACGGCGCCGTCGCGCGCGCGGCTCGCGCCGGAGACGGTTCCGAGCGACCAGAGCTGGTGGTGGGGTTCGGCACGACCACGCCCCGGGAGATCACCACCCGCGTCCTTGCGCTCGACGAAGCGCTGTTGGGATCCCGGGTCCGCCTGCAGCACGTGCCGTGGGGGCAGGAGTCAGCTCGCCTCCTGCGAGGCGAGGTCGATGTTGTCCTGCTCGCGGCGAGCGGCCCGCAGGACCCTGATCACGATTGGACCGAGATCGGCAGCTACGCGCGCCTGGCCCTGTTCCCCGCGAACCACGCTCTCGCGCGGCGCCAATCCGTCCGCATCGAGGAACTGAACGACGAGCCCATCATCGACGCCGGCTCCGACCGCGACTACTGGCTCTCAATCCCCCGCCCGGGCGGCCTGATGCCACCCATCGTCTCGCCTGCCGCCCGCACCGTGGAGGAGATGACGGCGTTCGTCAGCGCCGGTCGCGGCATGGCGATCACCAGCGCATCGGTCACCGAGTCCGCCTCCAACCCTGCGATCCGGTTCGTGCCGATCGAGGACCTTCCACCGGTCAAGCTCGGGCTCGCACGACTTCGAGACGACGAACGTCCACGCGTGCGTCGCTTCGTCGAGGCGGCTACCACAGCCCTGACAACGCAGCCCCGCTCGACACCAAACGGTCCACGAGAAGGGACGCACTGAATCGACCGGATCGGTTTCGAACCGGCGGGAAGGGCGCCCGAGCCCGTGATCCCCATGGACTCGACTCCTCGCGAGTACAACCAGGTGCTGGTCAATACCGACTGACCCCTCCGATGGCACCAGCCTGCGCAAGTGGCCTCATTTCCTCGATCTGAAGAAGATGCGTCGTTGGCGAAGCTCCGATCAGGCCTTTTCGCTGGAGCATCCCTCCGCGGACCGTCAGGTACGGATCGGTCCGTCCTCCGCAACG
>JABBOB010000063.1 GCA_019352055.1 Acidobacteriota bacterium | reverse complement strand
TCCGGAGATCCTGCGCGACACCCCGGGCGCTGCGCTCGCGCGCCGGGGTGTCGCCGGGATCCTCCGGATCCGCGGAGGAACAGGAAGCGCACAGCGTTCGCTCGCTGTTCGGACCGGACCTCCCGGCCCTCACTAGGCTTGACGGCGGCCGCGAAGCCACGCGGTCGACACCCCAGGAGGAGACCCAATGGCCGCCATCGACACCATCGACGCCCGCGAGATCCTCGACTCGCGCGGCAACCCGACCGTCGAGGTCGAGGTCCTGCTCGAGGACGGCGTGGTCGCCCGCGCGGCCGTCCCCTCCGGCGCCTCCACCGGCGCGTTCGAGGCCTACGAGCTGCGCGACGGCGACAAGAAGCGCTACGGCGGCAAGGGCGTCGAGAAGGCCGTCGCCGCCGTCATCGACGAGCTCGGCCCGGCCGTCGAGGGCATCGACGCCGCCGACCAGCGGATCGTCGACGCCACCCTGATCGCCACGGACGGGTCCGACAACAAGTCGAACCTCGGAGCGAACGCCATCCTCGGCGTCAGCCTCGCCGTCGCGAAGGCAGCGGCCGCGTCGGCGGAGCTGCCGCTGTTCCGCTACATCGGCGGCCCGAACGCGCACGTGCTCCCGGTGCCGATGATGAACGTGATCAACGGCGGCTCGCACGCGGAGTCGAACGTCGACATCCAGGAGTTCATGATCCTGCCGGTCGGCGCGGAGTCGTTCCGCGACGCCCTCCGCTGGGGCGCCGAGACCTACCACGTGCTCAAGAGCCTGATGTCGAAGCAGGGCCTCTCCACCGGGCTCGGCGACGAGGGCGGCTTCGCGCCGAACCTGTCCAGCAACCGCGCCGCGCTCGACCTGCTGATGGAGGCGATCGAGGCCGCCGGCTTCACGCCCGGCAAGGACATCGCCCTCGCGCTCGACGTCGCGTCCACCGAGTTCTTCGAGGGCGGCTCGTACACGTTCGAGGGCCGGAAGAAGTCCGCCTCCGACATGTCCGCCTACTACGCGGACCTCGTCGCGAGCTACCCGCTGGTCTCGATCGAGGACCCGCTGGCCGAGGACGACTGGGAGGGTTGGGCCACGCTCACCGCCGAGATCGGCGACAAGGTGCAGATCGTCGGCGACGACCTGTTCGTCACGAACCCGGAGCGCCTCGCGAAGGGCCTCGAGCTGAAGGCGGCGAACTCCATCCTCGTCAAGGTCAACCAGATCGGCACCCTGACCGAGACGCTCGACGCGGTCGCCCTCGCTCAGCGCAACGGCTACACGGCGATCCTCTCCCACCGGTCCGGCGAGACCGAGGACACCACGATCGCCGACCTCGCCGTCGCGACGGACGCGGGCCTCATCAAGACCGGTGCCCCGGCCCGCAGCGAGCGCGTCGCGAAGTACAACCAGCTGCTCCGCATCGAGGAGGAGCTGGGTGAGGCCGCGGTGTACCCGGGTCTCGCTGCGTTCCCCCGCTACTCCGCTTGACCGGTCACGGATCCGGAGATCTCCCGGGACACCCCGAGCAGGAGCCCTCCCGCTCGGGGTGTCGTCGACCTCCTCCGGATCCGCGAAGGATCTCCGGATCCGCGAGGCTCAGGCGTCGAGGAACTCCCGCACCACGCGGGTGAGGAACGCGGTCTCGTCCGGCAGGCCCTCCGGGGACCCGGCCCAGTGCCCCCAGATGCTCGGGATCACGGCGAGCCGTCCGTCGCGCAGGTGCTCGAGCTCGGCCTCGTTGTCGGCGACGCGGAAGTAGAGGTCGGTCTCGCTCGGGACCAGGAGGACCTTCGCGCGGATCGCGGCGAGCGCGGCCGGCAGGTCGCCGGCGTGCTCGCCGGTGGCGCTGATGTCGCCGTGCAGCCAGGTCGTCGCCTGCGCGTACAGGTCGGCCGCCTTGGAGCGGGCGAAGTCCTCCACCCAGTCCTTCCGGAGGAAGGCGTCGAGATCGGCGAAGCCGAGCACCGTCCGGTACAGCTCGGCCCGGTAGAAGTCCTGGCTGAGGCCCCATCCGGCGTAGACCTCGGCGAACGCCCGCTTCGCCGCGACCGGCTCTGCGGCGAACCGGCCGCCGCCCAGGTGCTCCGGAGCCGCCTCGAGGACGCGCAGCAGCCCGCGGAGGAACACCTGGTTGTGCACGGCGGTGCGGGCGCTCCCGCACACCACGATCGCCCGATCGACCAGCTCCGGGTGCATCGCCGCCCAGTGGTAGGCCTGACCCGCGCCCATCGAGAAGCCGTAGACGGCCGCCACGCGCTGCACGTCGAACACCTCGGTGAGCAGGCGGTGCTGCGCGCGCACGTTGTCGGCGACCGTGACGACCGCCGGCCACGCCGTCGGATCGTGCGGATCGGCCTGCGACGGGCTGGAGGAGAGGGCGTTGCCGAACATGTCCGGCACGACGACGAACCACCTCGTCGGGTCGAGCACGCCGTCCGGCCCGATCAGCCACGCGAGCTCGTCGTGGGTCGCGGTGTAGCTGCACGGGTAGACGACGACGTTGTCGCGGTCGGGGGAGAGCGTGCCGTAGGTGGCGTAGACGAGCCGTGCGTCGCGGATCGCCCCGCCGCGCTCGACCTCGAGGTCCCCGAGCTCGAGGGCACCCTCGGTCACCGGCCACGTCGCTCCCGCTGCATCCGTCATGGCGCGATGCTGCCACTGCCTTCCCGTGCGGAGGGCCGGGGTCGCCGCGGCGGGGACGGCGCGTCCGACGGGTGGTCGAGCCTCCCCGAATAGACTCGGCCGCTGCGGATCGAGGGGGCGGGTGCGATGAGCGGAGCCGCGCGGAGCGCTGCACCGGCGCCGCGCGTGCGGGTGCCGGGTGCGGCGATCGCAGCGCTCGTCCTGCTCGTGCTCGGCGTGCTGTCCCTCGCCCCGGCGGTCAGCACCTCCCTCGCACAGCAGCGCGCCATCGCGGACGCGACCGCGAAGGTCGCCGCCCAGCAGGCGGATCTGCGGAGCCTCGACGCGCAGCGGGCGCGATGGGACGACCCGGCGTACGTGCGCGCGCAAGCAGGGAGCCGCCTCTTCTACGTGACGCCCGGCACGACCGCCTACCGCGTCATCGGCGCGAAGGCGGCGACCCCGGCGAGCACGTCGTCGAGTGCGCAGCCGGACCGCACGCCGTGGACCGACGCGCTCCTGCGCTCGCTCGTCGCGGCGGGCACGACCACCGAGCCGGCGCGGTGACACCCGCGACCGCAGCGGATCTGGCGACGATGTCGGCCCAGCTCGGCCGGCCGGTGCGCGACGTGCTGGGCGTCGCCGCACGCACGCTCGACGGCACGCCGGCGGTCGTCTCGACGGCACCGCGGCTCGCCGACGGCACCCCCTTCCCGACCTTCTACTACCTGACGCACCCCGTGCTCGTCGCCGCCGTCTCGCGGCTCGAGGCGGAGGGGCTGATGCGCGAGTGGAGCGAGCTGGTCGCACCCGGCGGAGCGTTCGCGGAGCAGTACGCCGAGGCGCACGCCGCCTACCTCGCGGACCGCACCGCCGCGGGTGACGTGCCCGAGCTCGCGGGCACCAGCGCCGGCGGGATGCCGACGCGAGTGAAGTGCCTCCACGCCCTCGCGGGTCATGCCCTCGCCGCGGGGCCCGGCGTGAACCCGATCGGCGACCTCGCGCTCAGCGAGGCCGCAGCGGTCGAGCCGCCCGTCCGCCGCCTCGTCGGTCCGTGGCCCGCGCCGGTGCCCCGATAGCATCGGTACCTGGAAAACCGACCGACTCGAAGGGAACCTTCAACTCGTGACTCGCATCCTCATCGTCGGCGGCGGCTATGCCGGCTTCTACACCGCGTGGAAGCTGGAGAAGCAGCTCTCCGCCAAGGAGGCGGAGATCGTCGTCGTCGACCCGCTGTCGTACCTGACGTACCAGCCCTTCCTCCCCGAGGTCGTGGGGGGCGCCATCGAGCCCCGGCACGCGGTGGTGGACCAGCGGAGGCACCTCAAGCGGACCCGGGTCATCACGGCGAAGGTCACGAGGATCGACCACGCGACGAGGACGGCGGAGATCACGCCCGCCGTCGGCGACGCCTGGACGATGACGTACGACCAGATCGTCGTCACCGCCGGCTCCGTCTCGCGCACCTTCCCGATCCCGGGCGTCGCCGACCGGGCGATCGGCCTGAAGACGATCGAGGAGGCCGTCGCGATCCGCGACAGCATCGTCCGCAACTTCGAGCTCGCGGCGAACCTGCCGGCCGGACCCGAGCGCGACCGCCTGCTCACCTTCGTGGTGGTCGGCGGCGGCTTCGCCGGCATCGAGGTGTTCGGCGAGATGCGCTCCCTCGCCTCCGCCCTCCTCGCGCGCTACCCCCAGCTGACGTTCGACGACACGCACTTCCACCTGATCGAGGCGATGGGCCGGATCATGCCGGAGGTGTCGCTGCCGACCTCGCACTGGGTGCTGAAGAACTACGCCCAGCGCGGCGCGCTGGTGCACCTGGACACCCAGCTGAAGGACGCCACGGACGGCGTGATCCAGCTGTCGACCGGCGAGAGCTTCGAGTCCGACGTCATCGTCTGGACGGCCGGCGTGATGGCCTCCCCGATGCTCCGCAACACCGACCTGCCCACCGAGGAGCGCGGCCGCCTCCGCGTGAAGGCCGACCTCCGCGTCGTCACGGCCGACGGCGACGTCGTGCCCGACGCCTGGGGCGCGGGCGACGTCTCCGCCGTGCCGGACCTCACGGGCAAGGGCGTGGGCGGCTTCTGCGTCCCGAACGCGCAGCACGCGGTCCGTCAGGGCAAGCTGCTCGCGAAGAACATCGCGGCCACGCTGCGCGGCGAGGGCGTCAAGGACTACTACCACGAGAGCCTCGGCGCGGTCGCGGGCCTCGGTCTCTACGTCGGCGCGTTCCAGTCCGGCAAGATCGCGGTCAAGGGCTTCCCGGCCTGGGTCATGCACCGCGGCTACCACGGTCTCGCCATCCCGACGTGGGAGCGCAAGATCCGCGTCATCGGCAACTGGGTCCTGAACTTCCTGCTGGGCCGCGACATGGTGCAGCTGATCGACCGCGAGCACCCGCGCGTCGCGTTCGAGACCTTCGCGTCCCGGCCGAAGCCGCCGGCCGCGGCAGCGCCGGAGACGGTCGCGGAGGCGCCGAAGCGCGCGCCGCGCGCCCGGAGGAAGCCCGAGGCGGAGCCGGCGCTGCCGGGTGCCAAGGGCGTCGAGGCGCCGGTCTACGCGAACCCGGCGCCCGAGCCGGCCCAGCAGTAACCCCTGTTCCCGGGTCGCGCGGTCAGCTCGCCTGCCGCGCGACCGGGGATCCGGTCGTGGTCCGGGATACTGACGGGATGACCGACGCGCTGCTGCATGCCGTGGCCGGCCCGTCGTGGTCGAACGCCCCTGCCGCGTCGGCGGTGGCGCTGCTGCTGCACGGCTACGGGGCGCATGAGCGCGACCTCCTCTCCCTCGTCCCCGAGCTGGGCCTGGAGGTGCCGTGGGCATCCCTCCGTGCGCCGATCGAGCTCGGCAACGGCGGCGCGGCCTGGTTCGCGATCACGTCGCCCGGGGACCCCGGACCGGAGCCGATCGCGGTGGCGACCGACGCGATCTGGGCCTGGGTGGACGCGCACGTCCCACCCGCGACCCGGGTCGTGCCCATCGGCTTCTCGCAGGGCGGCTTCATGGCGACCCAGCTGCTCCGCACCCGTGCCGACCGCGTGCTCGCACCGGTCGTGCTCGCAGGATTCGTGCTCGGTGCAGCGCAGCCGGCGGACGAGCGGCTCGCGGCGGAGCGGCCGGCGGCCTTCTGGGGTCGGGGTGACGCGGACCCGGTGATCACCGGAGCGGCCGTCGCCCGCACCGCGGCGTTCCTCCCGCAGCACACGTCCCTCGTCGAGCGCGTCTACCCGGGGCTGGGGCACGGCATCAGCGACGCCGAGATCGACGACGTCCGGGAGTTCCTCGCCGAGCACCTCGGGTGAGCCGCGACCGGGCTCAGCGCGTCGCGGTCGCCTCCGCGACCCAGCGTCGCCAGCGGTCCCATGGATCGACGCCGCCGGCGAGCACGTCGATGTGGGCGTCGAGCCGCTCCGAGCGCTCGAACCACTCGCTCGATCCTGCGCGCTCCTCGGCGAACTCGCGGTGCCGGCGCTGCTCCAGCCGACGGTCGCCGCGCTCGAGCGCGAGCAGCTGCTCGTGCCGGATCGCGGCGAACCGCTGCCGGGGGTTCGCGGTCGTCCCGATCTTCACCCGGTCGGCCCAACGGAGGTAGTAGACGACGTCGACCCGGGGCGGCGGGAGCTCGCCGTCGGGGTGCTCGCCGTACGGCCACTCGCAGACCGCGCAGCTCCAGCCGCTCCGGTGCCGCACGCCCAGCCGGGAGCCGCAGAGGCGGCACGGCAGCGGCAGCGCATCGGCGACACCGGACCCGAGACCGTGCACCTCCGCCGCGACGGCCAGGTGCTCGGTGCAGAGTGCGATGAGCTCCGGCTGCGCCGCGGCACGCCGGCAGCCGTCGATCCCGCACCGGGCGGGCTCAGGTGAGGGGCTGATGCATCATCGTAGGAAGGCCCCACCGACAGTCCGACGCCAGGCGATCGCGCCGACGACCGCCGCCGTCGCGATCACCGGCACGATCAGCAGGACGACGGCGCGCCAGCCGGCCGCCGCGTACAGCGGGGCGGGGACGACGCCGCCCACCGTGCCGCCGAGGTAGTACGCGGTCAGGTAGAGCCCGACCGCGGCCGACCGATGGGTGCGTGCGTGCGTGCCGAGGAAGCCCGTGGCGCACGCCTGCCCGGCGAACACCGCGACGCACGAGCAGGCGAGCCCTGCGACGACCGCCGGCACGGACGGCACGAGGGTCAGCAGCATCCCGGCCGCACCGAGCGTCGCGGCGGCCGCGAACGTGCGCGCCCGTCCGAACCGCGCGACCGCGCGCCCCACCTGCGGTGTGACGAGCGTCGGCACGAGGAACACGACGAACACGAGCCCGACCTGCACCGGCGTGAGCTGGAGCGGCGGCCGCTGGAGGTGCAGCGACACGAACGTGAACGACGCGACCTGCTGGAACAGCAGCGCCGCCCCGACGGCGCAGGTCGCGAGGAGACGCGGATCGCGCAGGTGCGCGCCCACCCCGCGGAGTCCCGCGCCGAAGGAGGGACTCGGCACGAATCGGGTCTCGCGCGGCAGCCAGAGCAGCGTCGCGGTCAGCGCGGCGGCGAGGAGCACGTCGAGGGGCAGGAACGAGGCACGCCAGTCGTGGGACGCGTCGGCGGCGAGACCCGGCAGCAGTCGTCCGGCGAAGCCGCCGAACGCCGTGCCCGCGACGTACACGGCGTTCAGCCGGCCTGCGGTGGCGCCCGAGAACTCGTCGCCGATGAACGCGACAGCGACCGCGAACACGAACGGCGTCGCGAGGCCCTGGAGGAACCGGAAGGCGAGCAGGGCACCGAACGACCCTGCGGTGGCGCAGAGCGCGGTCGCGACGAGCAGCACCGTGATCGCGCCGAGGATCACCCGCTTGCGACCGACCCGGTCGGACACCGCGCCCGCGATCGGGGCCATCGCCGCCACCCCGAGCGTCGTCGCACCGACCGTCCACGCCGCCTGCGCCTCCGGCACCGCCGCCCACCGCGCGATCGACGCGAGCACGGGCTGGGTCGAGTAGAGGCCCACCAGCGCGCACATGCCGAGCAGGAACATGGCGAGCCACGTCCGGGCGGTGACCGCGTCTGCCGGGCGCGGCGCCGGATCGGTCACGACCTCACGGTATGCCCCGCCGACCGGGCGCATCGCGGGCGCGCGGACAGCGAAGGCCGGGAGGACACCGACTTCGCCGCCGCCGCTCGGCAGGAGAGGGTGTTGCTCGCGCTCGTCGGCGACGCGCGTCCCGCACCACTTCCACCCGACGGCCAGGCCGCCCGTGCCGCACCGGCGGTCCAGGATCGCTCCGACCACCGCGGCGCGTGTCCGGTTCGCCGTCCGTGAGCCTCCGTGCCGCCGTCGAGGTCGGTACCGACGTCCTGTTCCGCCTCGCCGGAGACGGGTGACGTCCGCTTCGTGATCGACGTGGACGGCGCAGCGGTCGGTCACGCCTTCCTGTTCGAGGCGGACGGGCTCGCGCGGCACGCGGAGGCGGGGATCGCGCTCGTGCCCGCGGCGCGGGGTCTCGGCATGGGCAGCGCGGCGATCCGGCTGCGGTCAGCGGCGCCCGAGCCGCCGCTCGCCGTTGGCGCCGAGGGCGTACGGCAGGCCGTAGTGCTCGAACACCGCGGGCTCCTGCTCGGTGGTGAGCTCACCGTCCGTGTCGATGCCCGGCGCATCCCTGACGGTCTTCTTGTCGAACTGCACCTTCAGGTACTTCGGTGCGACGACCGCCCCGACGAGCGGCGCGAAGACCAGCCGGCGGCGGCCGGGGATGCCGATCTGGATGGCCGCGAAGCTCGCCGAGTCGGTCGCGGTGTCGAAGTAGACGGACTCGAGGGAACCGATCCGGTCGCCTCCGCTGTCGACGACGTCGTAGTCCCGCCAGTCCCGGATGTTCTCTGCTGGGAAGTCGGCCATGGTGGGCTCCTTCTGCTCGCTGGTCCGCCTCCGGCCGGTGCCGGCGCGGCCGGCGCCATCCTCCCACCGTGCTCGCCCTGCGGACTCCGAGACCCCGCAACTCCGGCTCGAGCTGTTCCTCGTCCCCACGGACAGGCGGGCGAGGGAGTTCGGGGGATGATCGATCGCACAGACGGCCGCCGAGCGGCCGGGACGATCCGAGGAGGTGGGC
This sequence comes from Acidobacteriota bacterium, assembly GCA_019352055.1. Lineage (GTDB taxonomy): Bacteria > Actinomycetota > Actinomycetes > Actinomycetales > Microbacteriaceae > Amnibacterium. The sequence goes on along the minus strand of JABBOB010000063.1, from coordinate 6,017 downwards.
GCATGCGGCACGGATCGCGCCTCGCAGCGGTCGCCGGGATCGCGGCGGCGCTCGCGCTGGTGCTCGCCGGGTGCTCGGCACCGACGGGCCCGACACCCCTTCCGAGCGGGTCCGACGCGTCCGCCGTGCCCTCCGCGACGGTGCCCGCGGTGGCGCGCATGCCCCGGCACATCGTGGTCGTGGTGCTCGAGAACCACTCGTTCAGCCAGGTGGTGGCCGCGCCGTACCTCGCGTCCCTGGAGCGGCGCAGCCTCGTGCTGACGAACGCGAGCGCGGTCGCGCACCCGAGCGAGCCGAACTACCTCGCACTGTGGTCCGGCAGCACCCAGGGCCTGATCGACGACTCCTGCCCGCACCGGTACTCGGGGGACTCCCTGGGTGCGCAGCTGCTCCGGGCGCGGATGAGCGTCGCAGGGTACTTCGAGTCGATGCCGGCAGCGGGGTTCGCCGGGTGCTCCGCCGGTGCGTACGTGCGGAAGCACAACCCGCTCGCGGACTTCGCGGCGACGGCGGACGCAGCCCACTCCCTGCCGCTGACGGCCTTCCCCTCCGGCGATCTCGCAGCGCTGCCGCGCGTCGCCCTCGTGGTGCCGAACCTGAACGACGACATGCACGACGGTTCGGTCGCGGCGGGCGATGCGTGGCTGCGCAGCCACATCGACCCGTATGCGCAGTGGGCCCGCACGCACGACTCGCTGCTGGTGGTCACCTGGGACGAGAACGACGACTCCCCAGGCAACCGCATCCTCACGCTCGTCTCGGGACAGCACGTGCGACCGGGTCGCTCCAACCAGCCGGCGACGCATCTCAGCGTCCTGCACACGGTGGAGGGCCTGCTCGGGCTGCCGGCCCTGGGACCTGCCGCGCCTGCGCTCACCGGGATCTGGCGATGACCCCGGCCGGGTGCGGGCGATCGGCCTCTCCACTCCGACGGCGGGAGCACCGTGATGAGCGCAAGTGACCTCCTCGACATCGACAGCGAGTTCAGCGAGACGGAGCTCGCCCTCCGAGCGACGGTCCGCGAGTTCGTCGACCGTCGCATCCGCCCGGGGATCGCGGCCTGGTTCGATCAGGCCCGCTTCCCGACCGAGCTGATCCCGGAGATGGCCGGGCTCGGCCTGCTCGGCATGCACATCTCGGGCTACGGCTGCGCCGGTCGCACCGCCGTCGAGTACGGACTCGCGGCGCAGGAGCTGGAGGCGGGCGACTCGGGCATCCGCACGTTCGTGTCCGTGCAGGGCTCCCTCGCCATGACGGCGATCGCCCGGTTCGGCTCCGAGCAGCAGAAGACGGAGTGGCTGCCCCGGATGGCCCGCGGCGAGGCCGTCGGCTGCTTCGGCCTCACCGAGCCGACGGCCGGGTCCGACCCGTCGAGCATGCTGACCACCGCGCGGTCGGAGGGTGGTGAGTGGGTCCTGGGGGGTTCGAAGCGGTGGATCGGCCTCGCCTCCATCGCCGACGTCGCCGTCATCTGGGCTCGGACGGAGGAGGGGGTGCGCGGATTCCTCGTCCCCACCGGGACGCCGGGGTTCGAAGCCCGACCCATCACGCAGAAGCTGTCGATGCGCGCCTCCATCCAGTGCGACATCACGCTGCGCGACGTCCGGCTGCCCGAGAGCGCCGCCCTGCCGCACGCCCGAGGGCTGAGCGCACCGTTCTCCTGCCTGAACGAGGCGCGGTACGGGATCGCGTGGGGCTCCATCGGTGCGGCGCGGGACAGCTTCGACCAGGCGCTCGCCGCGGCGCAGGAGCGAACGCAGTTCGGTCGTCCGGTCGCCGGCTTCCAGCTGACGCAGGAGAAGCTCGTGAACATGGCGCTGGAGATCCAGAAGGCGCAGCTGGTCGCCCTGCGGATCGGCCGTCTGAAGGACGCCGGCCGGGCGCTGCCGCACATGATCTCGTTCGCGAAGCTGAACAACACGAGGATCGCGATCGACGTGGCGCGAACCGCACGCACGATCCTGGGCGGCAACGGGATCACGCTCGATTACTCACCGCTCCGGCACGCGAGCAACCTGGAGTCGGTCCGGACCTACGAGGGCACCGACGAGGTGCACACGTTGATCCTCGGTCAGCGGATCACGGGACTGTCGGCGTTCCGGTGAGCGATCCCGCAGCGTGACGCGGCGGTATCGCACGCCGACTCAGGCCGCGTCGGCCCAGGTCACCTCGACCAACGGGCTCTTCTCGACGTCGAAGGTGATGTCGCTGCTCGCCACCGACTCCTCGATCGCCTTCAGCACGCGCGCCTTCTCCGCCCCCTCCACGGGTCGAGCGACGGCGGCGAGGTCGGCCTGCGTGGACTCCTTCAGATGGAACGTGAACTCCGGGTGCGCGACGAGGTTGGCGTACCAGCTGCGGGCTCCGGGCGTACCGGTGATGTAGTACCGGCCGTCGATCCGGTGGAACCAGATCTCGATGCGGCGGGCCTCACCCGTCTTCCGGCCGATCGTGGTGATGTCGATGACGCGGTCGGCGCGCAGCGCCTGCTCGATGCTGGGAGTCACGGCGTCAACAGTCCCACGACCGGGCTGGGACGGTCCCGGAGGGGCGCACCGGGCGCGCCACCCCCTGACCACTCCGTCAGGGGGTGCTCCGGTAGTCGATCGGATCCCAGTCGAGGATGCGGGTGCGCGCGACGAGGCCCTCCAGCACGAAAGGGTCGCCGTCGCGGAACCGCTCGGCGGCGTCGCGGGACGTGAAGACCGTCATCGCGCCGTCCCGCACGGGATCCGGGAACGGCCCGATGAGGAGGATCTCCCCGTTCGCGGCGAACGCGTCCAGATAGGCCCGATGGCGTGGGTGGACCTCGGGCACCAGCGCCATGGCGCCGTCGGCCATGTCGGAGAATGACACCGCGTACATGGCGCGATCGTAGCCAGCGGTCACGACGGTCCCAAGGGGATCGCGCGTCGATGCCGGAGCTCCGCTCGCGTCAGCCGTGTCGGTCGAGGAGGGGTGGCATCGCCGGCACAGCAGGGCGCCGTCGTCGAGGTCGGGCCACCGCCGCTCCTCTCGGTGCTGGACGAGGTGTGTTCGTCTTCCGGAAAGCGCGTCGCCTCTGCGCCCCGGGTCGCCATCGCGCCCCTGAGCGGCGCACGATCGGCCGCCCGGGACCTCAGAACCGGGCTGTCCCTCGCAGCCGTCGGGGCCGGCTGTCGGGGTCGAGGACGAACCGGTAGAGGGGCGTCGCCCACAGGCGCTGGAACGCGGTGATCGGCTCGGGCGTGTGCGTGCGGATGCGCGTGTGCGGCCGCGGTGCGCGTTCGCCGCCCCGGTGCCAGCCGTCGAGCTCGGCGGCCGCCTCCCTCCACATCGACAGCGCCGCCGCAGGATCGAGACCGCGCAGGTCGTTCGCATCGAGGCCGAGGTGCTCGCTCCAGAGCCGCAGGCGCAGGTCGACGGCGAACCGCCGGGGATCGTCACCGACCGCCGACGCGTCGGCCGGGATGGTGTCGACCACGGCGCAGCTCAGCTCGCTGTCGGTGGTCCAGGACCGCCGGTTGAAGTTGTCCGAGCCGCAGGTCGCCCAGATGTCGTCGACGACGCAGACCTTCGCGTGCACGTAGATCGGCGTGCCGGCCTCGTTCTCCAGGTCGAAGACGCCGACCCGGTCCGGTGCCGTCCGCTGCAGCAGGCGCAGCGCGCGGATCTGTCCGAGGCGACTGGGCGGCCCGGCGAGCGTCCCGTCGGAGTCCGGGAACCGGGGGACCACGGCGATGACGCGCAGGTCGGGGTTGCGGCGGAGGGCCAGGGCGATACCGGTCGCCACCTCGGTCGACCACAGGTACTGGTCCTCGATGTAGATCAGCGAGCGCGCCCGCGAGAACGCCTTCCCGTAGGCGCGAGCGACGCTGCGCTCACCGAACGGGGCGAACGGGAATCGGGGACGCTTCGGGGCGTAGGTGCGCAGCAGCTGCACGGTGTGCGGACCGGCCGGAGGGGGCGGGGGAGCGGTCTCGGGAAGCGGCTTCGGATGCCGCGGCATGCGCGCCAGTCGCTGCTGCAGCATCCGGTACGGTGTGCGCCGATCGAGCGGGGTCGGGTCGTCCCACCGCTCCGCGAAGACGGCCAGCACGTCCGCGACGACCGGCCCGCGCAGCTCGAGGGTGACGTCGTGCCACGGCGGGGTGGGTCCGTAGCGCGGGTCCATCGACACCGCCTGCGGGTCGCCTCGGTGGTCCGCGTCGTCGCGCCGGCTGTGGCACAGGTCGATGCCGCCGACGAAGGCGACGTCGCGGGTGGGCTCGCTCCGGTGCCGCAGGACGAAGAGCTTCTGGTGATGGGAGCCGAATCGGCGCACCCGCTGGTCGAGCAGCACCTCGCCGCCGGCGTCGTTGATCTCCCGGCCGAGCATCTGGTTCGGTCGGCCGCTGATCGGCGAGGAGGCGCGGTCCTCGTGCGAGCGCCACACGAGCCCGCGGACCTCCACCCCCGACTCCGCCAGCGAGCAGAGCAGCTCGCCGATCGAGGGACCGCCGGGCAGCAGCCGCTCGTCCGGGTCGCCCCGCCAGTCGGTGAACCACACCCGGTCGCCGGCACGCAGCGCCGTCAGCTCCGCGTGCAGCGCCGCGAAGTAGCTGGCGCCGTGGACGAGCGGGCGGACGAGGTTCCCCACCGACCACGCGGGCGAGCCGCCCTGTCCCGAGTGGACCCCGGTCGCCCGGTTCCCCCGCTCCTCGCCCGTCAGCAGCCAGCTCGTCCCGGGTTCGTGCACAGCGCAACTCTGCAACCTGCAGGACCTCCGCGGTACTCGGCCCTCGCGCGTTCGCGAGCGCACTGCGCGTCCGGTCAGCCGCCCGCGCCCACACTCGAGCCGTGAGCACCTCATCCGGACCGGGCGTCGATCCCGCGTCCGGAGGGGATCGAGGGCGGAACCGGGTCGCGTTCCCGACTGCCCGCCCGAGGACGCTCGCCCTGATCGCCGTCACCGGCACGTCGGCGCTGGCGACCGACACCTACATCGCCGCGCTCCCGGCCATGCGGGACTCGCTGCAGACCTCCGACACGGCGGTGCAGCTGACCCTCACTGCCTGCATCGGCGGTCTGGCGGTGGGGCAGCTGCTGATCGGGCCCGTGAGCGACGCGCGCGGACGTCGGCGCATCATCATCGCGGCGACGATCGCGTTCGTCGTCGCGTCCGTCGTGTGCGCGCTGGCGACATCGATCGTCGTGATGATCGCCGCACGGCTCGCGCAGGGCTTCGCTGCGGGCGCCGGGTCGTCGGTCGGGCGCGCGGTCGTCACGGACACGTTCGAGGGAAGGCGCGCCGCCGCGAAGTTCGGCACGCTCACGGCCGTCAGCCTCATCGGGCCGGTCGTGGGGCCTGCGATCGGAGGAGTCCTGCTGCCGTTCGGCGGGTGGCGCGCGATCTTCTGGTTCCTCGCCGCCGTCGGGGTCCTGATGGTCGTGGCGGCGCTCACCGGTGTGCCCGAGACGCTGCCGGCGGCTGATCGGCGCCCCGGCGGCGTCCGGCAGCTGCTCAGCCGGTCGGCGGAGCTGGTGCGGGACCGGCGCTTCATCACGCCTGTCGCCGTGCAGTGCCTGGTGACCTGCGGCTTCTTCATCTACATCGGCGGCTCGTCGATCGTGCTCCAGACCGACCTCCACCTCACGCCCGCGGCCTACACGCTGGTGTTCGCGACGGACGCGACGACGATGATCGCGTCGAGCATCCTGTTCCGAGCGCTGGTGCTGCGGTTCGGGCCGGAGGTGCTGCGTCGCTGCGCGTTCGTGGTGCAGAGCGGTGCCGTCTTCTCGCTCGTCGTCGTCGCGGTGCTGGCCGCGCCCGGGGCGCCTCCGCTGGTCCCCGTCTGGATCTGCCTCGCGACGATGACGTTCGGTCTCGGCACCTACCTGCCCGCGAACTCGGCGATCGCCCAGCGCGAGGGACGTCGCTACGCCGGCGCCGCGTCCGCGCTGAGCGGTGGCCTGCCGTTCCTCGCCGGAGCCATGACGACGCCGCTCACCGGTGTGCTCGGTGCGCAGACGGTGCTCGCGATGGCGATCGGCATGGG
>JABBOB010000062.1 GCA_019352055.1 Acidobacteriota bacterium | reverse complement strand
GACCGCCATACCGACGACCCCGATGTCGGCCACGCCGACCGGCTTCTCGCTCACGATGCGCTCCTTCTGATTGCCGCCGCGAGCGTATCGCCGCAGCATCGGCGTCCGCCTGGGGCCGATGGTCCTCCCGCCGGTTCCGTCGGGCGGAGGACGGGGCCGGGCCGCAAGGGGGAGGTGCGGTGGGCGCTGGCACGCGACGCTCGGTCGGGTGCACCCTCTCCTCGCTCCGGTGCGGCCGGATCGCCGCCCGCGTGCTGCTCGGGACCGGTGCGCTCGCCGTCGCCGAGTTCATCGGCCTGGTGTTCGCGTTCTCCGTCGGGATCGTGCTGGTCCCGTTCGCGCCGGTCCTCCTCCTGGCAGGCCTGGTCGCCGGCGTGGTCGGCCTCGTCGTCGGCGCCGTCCGTCGACGTGCGGGGGCGCCCGCGGGCGGGATCGGCGGTTTCGACCTCCTGCTGCACGCCGTCCTCCTCGCGAACACCGTGCTGATCGCGGTGCTCCTCCTGGTGCGCGGGCTCGGGGGAAGCGGCCTCGGCGATCTGCTGCTCGGCGGCATGGTGGTCGCCGGCTCGCTCGCGCTGGTCGGCATGCCGTGCTCCGTCGGGACGACGTGGGCGAGGGCGTTCACGCCTCGCTCCGGGGCTCCTGCCCGGCCGCAGGACTGGGTGCTCCGCGTCGCGCACACGGCGAACGTCGCGCTCGCGGCCGCGGTGGTGGTGTCGTCCGCAGGGTCGGTCCCGACGCTCCTCCTAGGCTCGCTGTCGAGATAGAGGAGTGCCACATGACCGGACGACGCCTTCGCGCGGTGGCCGCGACCCCGTTGCCCGACCACCTCGCGGACCGCATCCGAGCCGCTGAGCCGCGGCTCGACCTGGTCGTCCCCCAGGACCTGCTTCCCCCGCAGCGGCACGCCGGCGATCACGGCGGCGACCCCGCGTTCGCCCGGTCGGAGGTCGACGAGCGCCGGTTCCAGGAGCTGCTCGACACCGCGCAGGTGCTCTACGGCATCCCGGGGGAGCGGCCCTCGCAGCTCGCGCGCACCCTCCGCGCGAACCCGGCGCTCGAGTGGGTGCAGCTGATGCCCGCGGGTGGCGGCACGCAGGTCAAGGGCGCGGAGCTGACGGAGCAGGAGCTCCGACGCGTCCGCTTCACGACCACCGCCGGGGTGCACGCCGTCCCGCTCGCGGAGTGGTGCGAGTTCGGGCTGCTCGCCGGGTTCAAGACCCTCCCGCGGCTGCAGGAGGCGCAGCGCGCGCACGACTGGGCCGAGTCGCGCTGGATGATGCGCCGCCTCGAGGGCAGCAGGGTGCTGGTCGTCGGGCTCGGCTCGATCGGCCGGCTCGTCGCCGAGCGGCTCGCGCGGCAGGGTGTGCACGTCGCCGGCACCAGCCGCCGGGCGGTGCTGGAGGACGGGGTGGAGGAGGTCATCCACCCCGACGACCTCGTGCGTCGCGTCGGCGACTTCGACGGGGTCGTCGTGACGCTGCCCGGAACCGATGCGACGCGCCACCTGGTGAGCGCGGACGTGCTCGCGGCGGTCCGCCCCGGCGTGGTGCTCGCGAACGTGGGTCGCGGCACGGTCATCGACCAGGATGCGCTGATCGCGCACCTGCGGACCGGGCACGTCGGCTTCGCCGCGCTCGACGTCACCGACCCGGAGCCCCTGCCCGCGGACTCCGCGCTCTGGGACCTCCCGAACGTGCTGATCAGCCCGCACACGGCGGCGCTGAGCGACCGCGAGGACGACCTGATCGCCGACCTCTTCGCCCGCAACGCGACCCGGTACCTCGACGGCGCCCCGCTGATCAACCCGGTCAACACCCACGAGTTCTACTGAGCTTGCACGGATCAGGCCTGTTCCACCGACACGCCGTTCCCGACCCCTCCGTCAGCGGCGCGTCGTCAATCCGGCCTGATCCGTGAACAATGAGCGCATGAGCACGCCGCCGCTGGTCATCATGGGCGTTTCCGGATCCGGGAAGACGACGGTCGCGGTCGCGCTGGCCGCCCGCATCGACGGAGCGGTCTCGCTCGACGCGGACGATCTGCACTCCGACGCGAACAAGGCGAAGATGCACGCCGGCACGCCACTGACCGACATCGACCGGGCCCCGTGGCTCACGGCGGTCGGGCGCGCGATGGCGGAGGTGACGCGTTCCGGCGGCGTCCCGATCATGGCGTGCTCCGCGCTGAAGCACGAGTACCGGCTGCGGATCCTGGGCGAGGAGCCCGAGGCGCTCTTCGTGCTGCTGGACGTGGAGCGGTCCGAGCTGGAGCGGCGCGTGCGGGCACGGCAGGGGCACTACATGCCCGCGTCGCTGCTCGACTCGCAGCTCGCGACGCTCGAACCGCTCGGGCCGGGCGAGCCCGGGGTCACCATCCCGATCGGGGGCGACGCGCAGGACGTCGTGACGGCGGTGCTGGCGAAGGTCCTCGCCGCTCGCTGAGCGCGGCCGTCGCGTCGCAGGGCGCCGATGCGAGGCCCGGAGGTCGCCTGGACACCGCGTGTCGATCGGCTCTCACGGCTTGCCGGAGGCGGAACGAGGAGGCACGCGAGTCCGGTATGCTCTTGCGCTGGACTTCGGCGAGAGCTGCGGCATGCCGCCGCGGCTGTGATCGACGCAGGGCGCCCGGTGAGCCGGGCCACTGCGGCACCGCCGACCGTATTCGAGCGGGTCGCCTTGCGGCCCTGTGTGGAGGGACCAGCATGGCTGAGAAGATCGCCGCCGAGGCGCGTACGTCGTTCGGGAAGGGCGCTGCCCGCAAGCTGCGCGCCGCCGGCCGCATCCCCGCCGTCGTCTACGGGCACGGCACCGACCCGGTGCACATCTCGCTGCCCGCGCACGAGACCGCGCTGATCATCCGTCGCGCGAACTCGGTGCTCGACCTCGACCTCGCCGGCGGCCCGCTGATGGCGCTGGTCAAGGACGTGCAGCGCGACCCGGTGCGCCAGATCATCGAGCACCTCGACCTGATCATCGTCCGCACGGGTGAGCAGGTCGAGGTCGAGGTGCCGATCGTCGTCGAGGGCGAGTCCGCTCCCGGCACGGTGGCGAACCTCGACTCGCAGACGCTGCTGCTCAAGGTGCTCGCCACCGCGATCCCGCAGCACATCGTCGTGAACATCGAGGGCGCGACCGACGGCACGCACATCACGGCCGCCGACGTGCAGCTCCCGGACGGTGCCGAGCTCGCCGCCGACCCCGAGCTGCTCATCATCGGCGTCCAGCTCGAGGCGGCGGAGGAGTCGCTCGAGAACGGGGAGTCCGAGGCGGCGGAGTCCGTCGCCAGCGCCTCCTGATCCGCCGGCGTCGATCCACGCGCTGAAGCCCGATGCCTGACGACGCCTGGCTGGTCGTCGGGCTCGGGAACCCCGGGAACCAGTACGCCGGCAACCGGCACAACGTCGGCCGCATGGTCGTCGACGAGCTCGCGGCCCGGTTCGGCGCGCGCTTCTCGCGGCACAAGACCGGCGCGGGCGTGGCTGAGGGTCGCGACCGGCCCGGCGGCACGCGCTTCGTGCTGGCCGCGCCGCAGACCTACATGAACGAGTCGGGGCGCCCGGTCGGAGCGCTCGCGAAGTTCTACTCGCTGGAGCCCGACCGGGTCATCGTCGTGCACGACGAGCTCGACATCCCCTTCGGCGACCTGCGGCTGAAGACCGGAGGCGGTCACGGCGGCCACAACGGCGTCCGGGACATCGCCGCCGTGCTCGGCACCCCCGAGTTCCCTCGGGTCCGAGTCGGCATCGGCCGCCCGCCGGGTCGCCAGCCGGCCGCCGACTTCGTGCTGCGGGACTTCACGCCCACGGAGCGCAAGGAGCTGCCCCTCCTCGTCGTCGATGCCGCGGACGCCGTGATCGACCTCGCCGACCTCGGCCTGGAACCTGCGCAGCAGCGTTGGAACGCGCCGCGCACCGCGCGCTGACCCGGCCGGCTTCTGGACCAGGCCGGAGGAGCACCTCGGCAGGCTGCGTGCGCTCGAGCAGGCTACGGAGGCGCCCTGGGGCCTGCTGAAGCGCGATCAGCCTGCTCAGGTGCTCAGGGCTCGGTCGGATCCGGTAGACACGTTCCCGTGGCAGAGCAGCGCATCGCGATCGTGACCGGCGGCGGCTCGGGGATCGGTGCCGCGTGCGCCACCGCCCTGGCGGGAGCGGGCTGGACCGTCGGCGTCGTCGGCCGCCGCCCGGACCCCCTCCACGAGCTCGAGCAGCGGGTGGAGGGCGTCCACGCGTTCCCCGGCGACATCACGGACGAGCCGTCGGTCGACGCGGTCTTCGACGCGGTCGTGCAGCGGTTCGGCCGCCTCGACCTGCTCTTCAACAACGCGGGCCGCGGCGGCAGCACGGTGCAGGTCGACGAGGTCGACGTCGACGAGTGGCGCGAGGTCGTCGAGCTCAACGTGACCGGCACCTTCCTCTGCACCCGCGCGGCGTTCCGCATCATGCGGGCGCAGGACCCGCAGGGCGGCCGCATCGTGAACAACGGCTCGATCTCGGCGCAGGTGCCGCGGCCGCTCTCGATCGCGTACACCGCGACGAAGCACGCGGTCACCGGCATGACGCGCTCCACCTCGCTCGACGGCCGCCGGTTCGGCATCACCTGCGGCCAGATCGACATCGGCAACGCGTCCACGCAGATGACCGAGGGCATGTCGGGCGGGGTGCTGCAGGCGGACTTCGCGAAGCGCCCTGAGCCCACCTTCTCGGTCGACGACGTGGGCGCCTCCCTCGTCTACATGGCGTCGCTGCCCGCCTCCGCGACCGTGCAGTGGCTCACCGTCGCCGCCACGGCCATGCCCTTCATCGGCCGCGGATGAGCGTCGACTACCCGGTCGGGGCGACCGCCGCCGCCTGGGACCGCGACCGCACGATCCTCCGCTTCCCCGATCCCGCGATCGTGGTGGTCGACGAGCGGTTCCGCGACCTCGTGCCCTACCAGGAGGTGGTCGAGCGCCTGTGGACGGGCGCCCGCTGGCTCGAGGGTCCCGTCTGGTTCGGCGACCGGGGCGAGCTGCTCGTCTCCGACATCCCGAACGACCGCATCCTGCGCTGGACCGCGGCCGACGGGGCGGTGAGCGAGTACCGGAACCCCTCCGGCAACGCGAACGGCAACACCCGCGACCGCCAGGGCCGGCTGGTCACCTGCGAGCACCTCGCCCGCCGGGTCACGCGCACGGAGTACGACGGATCGGTCACCGTGCTGCTCGACCGGTACGACGGCAAGCGGCTCAGCGCCCCGAACGACGTCGTGACCAGCCGCGACGGCGCAGTGTGGTTCACCGACCCCGCCTGGGGGCTGATGAGCATGTACGAGGGGGAGAAGGGGGAGGAGGAGCTCCCGTGCGCCGTCTACCGGATCGACCCGGAGACCGGTGACGCCGAGGCCGTGATCACGGACATGGCGCGGCCGAACGGCATCGCGTTCTCGCCGGACGAGTCGATCCTCTACGTCGTCGACACGCACGTCCGCGCCTACGACATGGTCGACGGCCGCCCGCGGAACGGCCGTTGGGTGATCGACATGGGACCGGGCACCTCCGACGGCATCCGCGTCGATGTGCACGGCAACGTGTGGGCGGCTGCCGGGCGCGGCGGCGACGGGTACGACGGCGTGCACTGCTTCGCACCCGACGGCACGCTCCTCGGCATGATCCTCACGCCGGAGACGGTCGCGAACCTCTGCTTCGGCGGCCCCAAGCGGAACCGTCTGTTCATCGCCGCGTCGAGGTCGCTCTACTCGGTGTTCGTGGAGACGCAGGGCTGCATCGGCGGCTGATGATGCCACCGGTCCGACCGGGGCGACCCTTCGTCCAGGCGCGCCCCGGTAGACCTGGCACATGCACGGACGGCACGCGCTCGCGCTCGACATCGGCGCGACGAAGCTCGCGGTCGCGCTCGTCGGTGCGGACGGCGGCATCGTGCGGATCGACCGCACCCCCACCCTGCGCGACGACGGACCGGAGGCGGTGCTCGAGCGGCTCCTCGCGCTCGCCGAGCGGGTCCGCGGCGAGACGGTCGTCGCGGCCGCGGGCATCGCGTGCGGCGGCCCGCTCGACCCGCGCGGCGGGGTGCTGCTCGGGCCGCTCCACCTGCCCGGCTGGGACCACGTCGAGATCGTCCGCCTGGTCGAGCAGCGGTTCGGGGTACCGGCCGTGCTCGTGAACGACGCATCGGCCGGCGCCTGGGGCGAGTACCGGGCCGGCGCCGCCGCGGGCGCCGCATCGACCGTGTACCTGACCGTGTCGAGCGGGCTCGGCGGCGGCGCGGTGCTCGACGGGCGTCTGCTGACGGGCGCGACGGGCAACGGCGGCGAGCTCGGTCACGTCTGCGTCCGGCCCGGCGGCCGCCGCTGCTCCTGCGGGCGCCGTGGCTGCGCGGAGGCCTACGTCGCGGGCACCCAGCTCGTCGCCCGGGCACGGGAGGCGATCGCCATCGGCCGTCCCTCCGCCCTCGCGCACGTGGACCCGCTCGAAGCGGCGGCGGTCGCGCACCTGGCCGGCAGCGACGACCTCGCCCGTGAGCTCTGGGCCGACGCGCTGGACTGCCTCGGACAGCTCGTGGCCGATCTCGTGAACGTGCTCGAACCGGAGGTGGTCGTGCTGGACGGCGGTCTCACGAACCGGCCCGACCTGATCGACGCGGTGCGGCGGGCCGTCGGCGCGGACGCGATCGCGCCGATCCGCCGGGTCGTCCGGATCGAGCGGGCCGCGCTCGCCGGCACCGCACCCGCGGTCGGAGCCGGCCTCCTCGCGCTCGAGCGCGCCGCGTGACCGGCGACCCGGGCGCCTGGCCGGCCGACGAGACGGCGCCGCTGTCGAACGCGCCGCAGGACTTCGAGCCGGACGACGTGCCGTTCGCGCCGCGCCCCATCGCCTCCCCGGGCCGGGTGGTGCACCTGATCGGCAACGCGCACCTCGACGTCGTCTGGCTCTGGCCGTGGCAGGAGGGGTACCAGGAGGCGCGCGCGACGTTCCGCAGCGTGCTCGACCGGATGGACGAGTACCCGGACTTCGACTTCACGTGCGACCAGGTCGTGCTCCTCGCCTGGGTGGAGGAGCAGGATCCCGCGCTGTTCGATCGGATCCGCGCCCGGGTCGCGGAGGGCCGCTGGGTCAACACCGGCGGCTGGTGGGTGGAGCCGGACTGCAACCTGCCGATGGGGGAGTCCCTCGTGCGCCAGGGGCTCTGGGGTCAGCGGTTCCTGCAGCAGCGGTTCGGGCGGCGCGCGACGGTCGGCATGAACGTCGACCCGTTCGGCCATCCGGGCACGATCCCGCAGGTGCTCGCCGGGCAGGGGATGACCGCCTACTGCTTCCTGCGGCCGATGGCCCACGAGAAGGCGCTCCCCGGTCCGCTCTTCCGGTGGCGCGCCCCGGACGGCACGGAGGTGCTCGCCTTCCGGATCCCGTTCGAGTACCAGTCGAGCAGGGAGGGGGTCGACCGCCATGTCGAGAAGGCGCTGGCCGAGCTCGGTGAGCGCATCGACGATCGCCTGCCGGAGACCATGGTGTTCTTCGGGGTCGGCAACCACGGCGGCGGCCCGACGATCCGGCAGATCGAGACGATCCACCGGTTCGACCGGATGGGCTCGTTCGGTGCGCTGCCGCTCTCCGACCCGGAGACGTACTTCGCGCGGGTCCGCGAGCTCGGGCTCGTCGACGACCTGCCGGTGGTCCACGGGGATCTGCAGCACCACGCGCCGGGCTGCTACTCCGCGCACTCGGGCATCAAGCGGTGGCAGCGCCGTGCGCAGACCGCCGTGCTCGTCGCCGAGCGGTGGGCGGCGATCGCGGCGCTCGACCGGGGCGACGAGGTGCCGCGCGCGGATCTCGAACGCGCGTGGAAGCAGGTCCTGCTGAACCAGGCGCACGACATCCTGCCCGGGTCGGCGATCGAGGCGGCGTTCGTCGACGCCCGCGACCAGCTGGGCGAGGCGATCGCGACGGCGAAGCGGATCACCGCCCGCGCCCACAACCGCATCGCGGCGGCGATGGACCTGCCGCTCGACTCCACGACGCTGCCCGTGCTCGTCTTCAACCACCACCCGTGGCCGGTCAGGGCGACCGTCGAGCTGCACCTCGGGTTCGGCATGGAGGTGGACCCGGAGCGGGTGACCGCGGCGGACGGCACGCCGGTGGCGAGCCAGTCCATCTCCTCCCGCAGCCAGATCGGCCGCGGCGCCGGTGCGGCGATCGCCGTGGCCGTCGACCTGCCGCCGCTCGGCGTCGCGCGGTACGCCCTCCACCTCGTCCAAGGCCGCCCGCTCGCCGCCTCGGCGATCGCGAACCCGCCGCGGATGCCGTCCGTCCCGTCCACGCCGCCGCCGTCGCGCACGGAAGGCGGCTCGATGCTCACCCGGCGCGACCACGAGAGCGTCCTCGAGAACGCGCAGCTGCGCGCGGTGCTCGACCACCGGACGGGCTGGCTGACGAGCCTGGTCGACAAGCGCTCCGGCGTGGACCTGGTCGCCGGCGCGACAGGCCCGCACCTGCAGGTGTGCGAGGACCCGACCGACACCTGGGGGCACCGCGTCGTCAGCTATGCGTGGCCCGGCGCGGTGATGCCGGTGACCAGGGTGCTCGTGCGCGAGGACGGCCCGCTCCGGGCGCAGATCCGCGTCGAGCACCGCTGGCACCTGTCGCGGCTCTCGGAGGACTTCGTGCTCGACGCCGGCGCCGATGCGCTGCAGGTGGAGGTGGAGCTCGACTGGCGCGAGCCGCTCCACCTGCTCAAATGGCGCGTGCCGGTCGCGCTGGAGTCGCCGGCGGGCCGGGTGGAGGTGCCGTTCGGGTCCATCGAGCGGGCCGTGTCCGGGGCGGAGGAACCGGGGCAGTCCTGGATCGACCTCTCCATGCCGGATCGCGGGCTGGCGGTGCTGAACGACGCGAAGCACGGCTACGACCTGTCGCCGGTCGGCGGCGGCGCGAGCATCGGCATCACCGCGGTGCGCAGCCCTCCCTACGCTTGGCACGACCCGAGCACGCTCGACCCGGAGGGGGCGTACGCGTTCCACGACCAGGGCGCGCAGCGGTTCACCGTGCAGCTCGTGCCGCACGGCCCGCTCGACGTCGCCGACCTGCACCGCCGCTCCGCCGAGCTGACGATGCGGCCGCGCGCGATGCTCGAGAGCTTCCACGAGGGGGTGCTGCCGGGCCGGGTCTCCTGGGCGGCCGCCGAGCCCGCGTCCGTGCTCGTGACGGCGGTGAAGACGGCGGAGGACTCGGACGACCTGATCGTCCGTGCGGTCGAGACCTCGGGTGTCGACACCGACGCGGTCATCGACCTGCCCGTGCTCGGGACGACGATCCGCGCACGTCTGCCTGCGCACGCGCTCCGCACCTGGCGGGTCCCGAGGAACGGCACCGCGGTGGAGGTCGACCTGCTCGAGCTGGACCTCGACCCGCGCTGAGTCCGCCGGAGCGTCAGCCGAGCGAGATGCGCTTCGCCGCGAAGAACGGCACGGGGTTGACCGCGACGCCGTTCAGGTGCACTTCGAGGTGCAGGTGGCAGCCGGTCGCGGCGCCGGTCTCCCCGACGATGCCGATCACCTGACCGACCGACACGTGCTGGCCCGGGGAGACGAGGATCTGCGACTCGTGCGCGTAGCCGACCGCGACGCCGTCGCCGTGGTCGATCAGGATCCAGTTGCCGTAGGTGCCCCACCAGGTCGCCATGGTGACGGTGCCGGAGGCGGCGGCGTGGATCTGCTCGCCGCACGGCGCCACGATGTCCTGGCCCCGGTGGAACAGGTTGACCCCGGGCACGGGCTGCTCCGGACGGGGTCCGAACGGGTCGCCGAGGTGACCGACGACCGGCGCGATCCAGGACGGCGCGGCGGCGACCGCCGGGGCCGCAGCGGCCAGCGAGCCGCTGATGCCGTCCGCGCTCGCCGCACCGGGCTCGACCTCCGCGCCGACCTGGAAGGTCTGGACGTCGCTCGTGCTCACCCCGGCGACCGGGGGCGCGTCGAGCGCTTCGCTGGCGAAGGACGGCAGCGTCCACAGGGCGCCGAGTGCGAGCACCGCGAGCGCTGCGATGAAGCCGCGGACGGGCCGGCGCCGGCGTCGCGTCGCAGTGGGAGGGCGGGTGACGTCGATCGGGGTCGGCGGGGTGGGCGCGACCGCCGGGGCGAGCTGTGAGAACGGCCGGGTCGTCGACGGCGGCACGGCGGGCCGGGAGGGCGACAGCTGGCCGAACGGCTGCGGCGCCGCCGGGCGCACGGGCGGCCGGGTGCTCGGCGCCTGCTGCGGGGGAGCGGTGGGCGGGGTGCGGAGGCGGGAGCGGGCCGGCGCCGGAGCCTCCGGTCGCGGGGCCTCCGGCTGCTGCTGCTGCTCGCGCTGCTCGGGCCGCGGGGCGCGGGGGTCGGTCGGGGCCTGCCGGACGACGGGGATCCGGGCGGTCCCGGTGGGGCCGGGAGGCGTCTCGCGCGTGCGGGCCACGGCGTACTGGCCCGTCGCCGCGGTGCCGCCGGGGCGCGGGCGGGGTGCCGACTGCCGGGGGTCCTGCTCGGGGCGCGCCGGCCGCGGCGCGCGGTCGGCCGGATCCTGCGCCGGTCGGGTCGAGCGCGGATCCTGCGGGCTGCGCGGCCCGCGGAGCTCTCGGGGGGCCTGCCAGGAGACGCGTCGACCGGGGTCCGGCTGGTCGCCGTGCCCCGTCGCGTCCTCGTCCCAGCGCAGCGCGAGCCCCTCTCGTCCGCCGAGCGCCGGAGGGCTCGACCCGCAGGACGCTAGGCACCCCCTGAAGTGGGGGCAGGAAGCCGACACGCGTGTCGGCGAACTTCGCCCGCGAGTGCGGCGTGTCCTTCCGCTGGCCGGAGGCGGCTGCACCGGACACCGGAAGTGCGGGCCCAGGCGGCGTCCCGAGCGCGCGAGGCGGGGTCCGCCCCGCGCGTCCGCTGTCGGAGCCCTCCGTACACTTGGAACAGTGAGTCTCGGGGGTCTGCCACGTCTGCTCGGCTCTGCCGACTCGATGAGCGATGCGCTGCTCGCCGCCTCCCGACCCGCCGACTTCTCGGCGACGCCCGGTCTGCATGCGCCGCTCGTCGCCGCGCTGCTGCAGCGGCGGCGTGAGCGCGGCGACGCGGACGCCCTGCTCGTCGTCGCCGCGACGGAGCGGGAGGCGGACGCGCTCCGCAGCGCCTTCGAGTGCCTGCTGCCGGACGCGGAGCTGCTCGACCTGCCGGCATGGGAGACGCTGCCGCACGAGCGACTGAGCCCCGGCGTCGAGACGGTCGGCCGCCGACTCCACGCCATCCGGCGGATGCGGCTCTGGAAGCAGGGCGATCCTGCGCTCGTCGTCGTGGCGCCGGTACGAGCCGCGCTGCAGCCGGTCGTGGCGGGGCTCGCCGAGGTCGAGCCCATCGAGCTGCGGCTGGGTCAGCGGGGACTCGACCTGAACGTGATCGTCGACCGGCTCGTCGCGCTCGCCTACACGCGCGTCGACCTCGTCACGCGTCGCGGCGAGTTCGCGGTCCGCGGCGGAATCCTCGACGTGTTCTCGCCGATCGCCGAGCACCCGGTGCGCGTCGACTTCTTCGGCGACGAGGTCGACGGGCTCCGGGGGTTCTCCGTCGCCGATCAGCGCACGCTCGACGTGCCGGTCGAGCTGGCCGAGCTGGTGCCGGCCCGCGAGCTGATGCTCACCGAATCGGTCCAGCAGCGCGCCCGCGAGCTCCAGCACGAGTTCCCGAACCTCGCCCAGATGCTGGCGAAGATCGCGGAGGGCATCCCCGTGGAGGGGATGGAGTCGCTCGCGCCCGTGCTCGCCGACGGGCTCATCCCGATCACCGAGTACCTGCCGGCCGGGGCCGCGGTCTGCGTGCTCTCGCCCGAGCGCGTCGCCAGCCGCGCGGTGAGCCTCGCGGACACGAACCGCGAGTTCCTGCACGCGGCCTGGAGCGCGGCGACCGCCGGCGCCCAGGCGCCGATCGACCTCGAGTCCGGCGACTTCCTCACCGTCAACCGCCTGCGCGAATCCGTGCCCGACGGCACGTGGTGGACGATCAGCTCGTTCGAGTCGCAGCCCGACGGGGCCGAATCGGTGGCCGAGCTCGACCCCGCGAAGGCCGCCGCGCTGCTCGCGGACTCCGCCGAGTACCTCCGCATCAAGGGGGGCGCGACCCCTGTCGTGCCCGGCAAGCCCGCCGACCTCCTCGAGCACATCGCCTCCCGTCTCCGGCACGGCTGGTCGACCGTGATCACGGCGGCCGGCAAGGGCCTCGTCGAGCGTGCGCGCGACGTGCTCGCCGAGCGAGGGGCGGCCGCCCGCATCGTCGAGGAGCTGCCGGAGGAGCTCGAGCCGGGCGTCGCGTACGTCCTGATCGGCGACCTGGAGACCGGCTTCGAGCAGCCGGAGGTGTCGCTCGCGGTCATCAGCGAGCGCGAGTTCTACGGCCGCGCCGCGACGATGGACAACCGCGGTCCCAAGAAGCTCGCCTCCCGCCGCAAGAACGTCGTCGACCCGCTGCAGCTGAAGGCGGGCGACTACGTCGTGCACCAGACGCACGGCATCGGGCGGTTCGTCGAGCTGGTCCGCCGCGAGATCGCACCCGTGCAGAAGGCCGGGCCGCGCCGCATCGGGGACAAGACGGCGGAGAAGGTCGTCCGCGAGTTCCTCCTGCTCGAGTACGCGCCGTCGAAGCGCGGCTACCCGGGCGACAAGCTCTACGTGCCGACCGACCAGCTCGACCTGCTGACCCGATACGTCGGCGGCGAAGCCCCGCAGCTCTCGAAGATGGGCGGCTCGGACTGGTCCGCCGCGAAGGGGCGCGCCCGCAAGGCGGTGCGCGACATCGCCGTCGAGCTCGTGAAGCTCTACTCGGCGCGGATGGCCTCCCGTGGACACGCGTTCGGACCGGACAGCCCCTGGCAGCACGAGCTCGAGGAGGCGTTCCCGTTCGCCGAGACGCCCGACCAGCTCGAGACGATCGACGCGGTGAAGGCCGACATGGAGAAGCCGATCCCGATGGATCGGCTGATCTCCGGGGACGTCGGGTTCGGCAAGACCGAGATCGCCGTCCGCGCGGCGTTCAAGGCGATCCAGGACGGCAAGCAGGTCGCGATGCTCGTGCCGACGACGCTGCTGGTCCGGCAGCACCTGGAGACGTTCAACGAGCGCTTCGCGGGCTTCCCCGTGAACGTGCGGCCCCTCTCCCGCTTCCAGAGCGACAAGGAGGTGCAGGCGACCATCAAGGGGCTCGCGGACGGCACCGTCGACATGGTGATCGGCACGCACGCGATCCTCGCCAAGCAGGTCCGGTTCAAGGACGTCGGCCTCGTGATCATCGACGAGGAGCAGCGTTTCGGCGTCGAGCACAAGGACCAGCTGAAGAAGCTGAAGACGAACGTCGACGTGCTCGCGATGAGCGCGACGCCGATCCCGCGCACGCTCGAGATGGCGGTCACCGGCATCCGCGAGATGTCGACGCTCGCGACGCCGCCGGAGGACCGGCACCCGATCCTCACCTACGTCGGTGCCCGGTCGCCGGGGCAGATCACCGCAGCGATCCGGCGCGAGCTGCTCCGCGAGGGGCAGATCTTCTACGTGCACAACCGGGTCTCGTCGATCCAGCGGATCGCGTCCGAGATCGCCGAGCTGGTGCCGGAGGCGCGCGTCGGGGTCGCCCACGGCCAGATGGGCGAGCACCAGCTGGAGCAGGTGATGGTCGACTTCTGGGAGCGGAAGTACGACGTGCTCGTCTCGACGACGATCATCGAGACCGGTCTGGACATCGCGAACGCGAACACGCTGATCGTCGACCGGGCGGACAAGTACGGCTTGTCGCAGCTGCACCAGCTGCGCGGACGCGTCGGTCGCGGCCGCGAGCGCGCATACGCGTACTTCCTCTACGACTCCGAGAAGCCCCTGTCCGAGCTCGCGGTCGACCGCCTCGAGACCATCGCGGCGAACAACGACCTGGGCTCCGGCATGCAGGTCGCGCTGAAGGACCTCGAGATCCGCGGGGCCGGCAACCTGCTCGGCGGCGAGCAGTCGGGGCATATCGCGGGTGTCGGGTTCGACCTGTACCTCCGCATGATCGGCGAGGCGGTCAGCGACTTCCGCGGCGAGGTCGCCGACGGGCAGACGGAGCTGCGGCTCGAGATCCCGGTGGACGCACGCATCCCCGAGCACTACATCGACAGCGAGCGGCTGCGCCTCGAGGCGTACCAGAAGCTCTCCTCCGCGGCCGGTCCCGCCTCCGCGGAGGGGCGCATCGACCTGGTGCTGGAGGAGCTCGTCGACCGGTACGGCAAGGCTCCGGAGGAGACCCTGGCCCTCGTCCGGATCTCCAAGCTGCGCCGCATCGCCCAGCAGGCTGGCCTGTCCGACGTCGTCGCGCTGCCGCGGTTCCTCCGCATCGCGCCGGCGGACCTGCCCGACTCGATGCAGGTGCGCCTGCAGCGGATGTACCCGGGCGCCCGGATCCAGGGCGGCGCGGTCAACGTGCCGTGGCCGCAGACCGCGGGGGAGCCGCTCGAGGACACCGCGCTGATCGAGTGGGTGCAGCAGCTGCTGACCGCGATCTGGGGCAGGGTCCAGCAGCCCGCCGCCTGACTCTTCGTTTTGTAGGACGCGTCGTCCTACAAAACGAAGAGGCAGGTCCGGGTCGGCGGCCGGCAGGATGCCTCGTGCAACGCTCCGCGGCGAGTGCAACGCCGCGCGCGGTCGCATCTGCCGCGGTGCGTTGCACGGCCGGCGGCCGTCGTCCTGGCGGGGAGCTAGCGTCGCCGCATGGCCCGGCTCCGTGCGCACAACATCGCCGTCTCGCTCGAC
>JABBOB010000011.1:47910-56160 GCA_019352055.1 Acidobacteriota bacterium | reverse complement strand
ACGGGCGATTGGCGCAGCGGTAGCGCGCTTCCCTGACACGGAAGAGGTCACTGGTTCGAACCCAGTATCGCCCACCACCGAACCCCTGACGGATCAAGGGGTCTCCCTGTCGAGCCGGGCTCGAGCCGCATGAGGGCCGCGACGTCACGGCGATCGCCTCGATGGAGCTGCGCCGATCCGCGGATCAGCCGCCGGGCCGATCTCGCCACGGCAGGCCGCAGCGACCACGCGAACTGCGACCACGCGAGCGACGTCACTTCGTCGTCGATCGCGCCGTCGCCGTCGCCGTCGCCGTCGCCGTCGCCCTCGCCCTCGCCCTCGCTCTCGCGCTGGAGTGGGACGGACTCCTGAGCCCGGTGCTGACGGTCGCCGAGCAGGGCGACCGGGTCCCGCTCCGCGGTGCGGACGAGCGCAAGGCCGCGCCCGACGGATCCGTGGAGGCGCACGAACGCCCCGCCGGCGCTCGTGGATGCGGCCCGTCGCCGCGGCCGCTTCCGCAACGTCACCTGGTCCTTCGGCCCCGGCCGGAAGGAACGGCGGGTCGGAGCGTGCATGCTGGGGACCGAGGCGAGGGGGAGGCGATGGCCGAGCGGACGCCGGACGATCCGACCGGGCCCGTCCGGACCCGGAGAGCGATCGAGGAGGAGGCGGCCGAGGGCCTGCTGCTCGCGGAGTACGCCACCCGCATGCGGCTGAAGAACCGGATCATCGTCGACACCATCACCGCGGAGGGGTCCATCGACCCGGAGGCGTGGGCCGACGAGGTGCGTCTGATGATCGGCGGTCTGCGGATCGAGGCGGAGGGCTCCGCGCGCCGGATGGAGCAGGAGTCGTCGGTGGCGGCGCTGACGGAGGGGAGCGCGGTCCACGAGCACGACTACCGCGCGTCCGACACCGACAACCTCGACCGCCGCCGTCGCGTGTACCGCCTCGTCGCCCGCCGCCTCCTCAGCTGGGAGAACGACAGGGCCCAGGTCGCTGCGCTGCTCGAGGCCGCGCGACGGGACGCGCAGGAGGAGATCGACGCGGCGCTGACCCGTGCGGTGAGCGGCGACCCGGTCGGCCGCGTCGAGGACGAGGGGCGGCTCCGCGAGCGCCTGCGGATGATCGCCACCGTCGACCTGCCGGCACTCGAGGCGGCCGTGCGGGGCGAGTCGGCGCCGATCCCGCTTCCCCGGCCACGCCGGTGGTGGCGACGTCTCCTCCGCAGGCGCTGAGGTGTTCGCGGGTCCGGATTCCGAGGCACTCGGGACGCCCCGAGCTCCGATCCGGGAGCACGTCCTCCCGCGCCTAGGCTTTGACGACCGAATCCGTACTCGAGGAGGACCGCCGACGTGAGCGCCACCGAACCCCCCGCACCGCTGCCCGGCGAAGGGCCCGCGGTGACGACGGGACGGACGCTCTTCGGCGAGGACCGCGAGGTGGTCGCGGCGCGCGTGGACGGGTCGCTGTGGGACCTCGACCGCCCGCTGCCGGCCGGCGCGCAGGTCGAGCCCGTGACGATCGGCTCTCCCGACGGGCTGGCGATCCTCCGGCACTCGACCGCGCACGTGCTCGCGCAGGCCGTGCAGCGCATCAACCCGGAGGCGCGGCTCGGCATCGGACCGCCCGTCACCGACGGCTTCTACTACGACTTCGACGTGGCGACGCCCTTCACCCCGGAGGACCTGAAGACCCTCGGCAAGGAGATGGAGCGCATCCAGCGGGCTGGACAGCGCTTCCAGCGACGCGTCGTCACCGAGGCGGAGGCGCGCGAGCTCTTCGCCGCGGAGCCGTACAAGCTCGAGCTCATCGGCCTCAAAGGCGGTGCGGTCGAGGCGTCGGACGAGGCCGTCGAGGTCGGCGCCGGCGAGCTCACCGTGTACGCGAACGTCGACCGCCAGAGCGGTGAGGTCCTCTGGCAGGACCTCTGCCGCGGGCCGCACCTCCCGAACACCGGGATCATCCGCAACGGCTGGGCGCTGACCCGGATCGCGGCCGCCTACTGGCGCGGCTCGGAGAAGAACCCGCAGCTGCAGCGGATCTACGGCACCGCATGGCCGTCGAAGGACGAGCTGCGCGAGTACCAGCACCGCGTCGAGGAGGCCGCGAAGCGCGACCACCGCAAGCTCGGCGCGGAGCTCGACCTCTTCAGCTTCCCCGACGAGATCGGTTCGGGCCTCGCGGTGTTCCACCCCAAGGGCGGGATCGTGCGGCAGGCGATGGAGGACTACTCGCGCCGCAGGCACACCGAGGCCGGCTACTCCTTCGTGAACTCCCCGCACATCACGAAGGCCAACCTGTTCGAGACCTCCGGGCACCTGCAATGGTTCGCGGACGGCATGTTCCCGCCGATGCACCTGGACGAGGAGGTGGATGCGGACGGCGCCGTGGTGAAGGCCGGGCAGGACTACTACCTGAAGCCGATGAACTGCCCGTTCCACAACCTGATCTTCCGGGCGCGCGGCCGCAGCTACCGCGAGCTGCCGCTCCGGCTGTTCGAGTTCGGCTCCGTCTACCGGTACGAGAAGTCCGGCGCGCTGCAGGGACTGACCCGCGTCCGCGGGCTGACCCAGGACGACGCGCACCTCTACGTCACTCCCGAGCAGCTGAAGCCGGAGCTGACCCGCACGCTGCAGTTCGTGCTCGATCTGCTCCGCGACTACGGCCTCGACGACTTCTACCTCGAGCTGTCCACCCGCGACGACGGCCCGAAGTTCATGGGGGCGGACGAGCTGTGGGAGACCGCGACCGCGACGCTCGCCGAGGTCGCGGCGGAGTCCGGTCTGCGGCTGGTCCCCGACCCGGGCGGCGCCGCGTTCTACGGCCCGAAGATCTCGGTGCAGGCGAAGGACGCGATCGGCCGCACCTGGCAGCTCTCCACGATCCAGATCGACTTCAACCAGCCCGAGCGCTTCGGGCTCGAGTACACCGCCTCCGACGGCACCAAGCAGCAGCCGATCATGATCCACCGCGCGCTGTTCGGGTCGATCGAGCGGTTCTTCGCGGTGCTGCTCGAGCACTACGCGGGCGCGTTCCCGGTCTGGCTCGCCCCGGTGCAGGTGGTCGGGATCCCGGTCGCCGACGAGTACGCCGACCATCTGACCGGCGTGCTCGACCGGCTCCGCGCGGCAGGGGTGCGGGCCGAGCTGGACGCCTCGGACGACCGGATGCAGAAGAAGATCCGGACCCACACGCTCGAGCACGTGCCGTTCCTCCTCATCGCCGGGGAGCAGGACCGCGACGCGGGCGCGGTGAGCTTCCGGTTCCGAGACGGCAGCATGCGAAACGGCGTCCCGGTCGACGAGGCGATCACGCTGATCTCCGGCGCGATCGCGTCGCGGCTGCAGATCTCGACGGCCGAGGACCTCGAGCCGGTGACCGGCGCCGCCGCGGTCGGAGCGGTGTGACCGACGAGGCGGAGACCGTCCCCGCGGGGACGGTCGCGGCGGCCCCGGACCATGCGGTCGGGATCCCGGACGCGTACCAGCGCCTCTGGGTCCCGCACCGGATGGCCTACATCTCCTCGAACCACACCGGCCCGGCCGCCGGGTGGGACCCCGACGGGTCGTGCCCGTTCTGCGAGGCGCCGAAGCGGAGCGACGAGGAGGCCCTGATCGTCCACCGGGGCGAGCACGCCTACGTGCTGCTCAACCTGTTCCCGTACAACTCCGGCCATCTGCTCGTCTGCCCGTACCGCCATGTCGCGCTCTACGACGACGCGACACCGGAGGAGACGGCCGAGATCGCGCACCTGACGCAGACCGCGATGCGGGTGCTGCGGTCCGACGCCCGCTGCGACGGCTTCAACATCGGCATGAACCAGGGTGCGATCGCCGGCGCGGGCGTCGCCGCGCACCTCCACCAGCACGTGGTGCCGCGATGGGCCGCGGATGCGAACTTCTTCCCGATCATCGGGCACACGAAGGCGCTCCCGGTCCTGCTCGGCGACACCTGGCACTCGCTGCACGACGCCTGGCCCGCGTGAGGGGTGCGGCGGGGGCGCCAGCCGGCTGGCAGGAGGGCACCGGATGACGCCGCCCGCAGCCCCGCACCCGCCGCGCGGGTAGCATGGGCGACTGCTTTCGACCGCGGACAGGACCCCTCATGACGGACACGCTCAACCCCACGACGACCTTCGGCTCCGACCACCCCGGCACGGGCACGGCCCGGGTCAAGCGCGGGCTCGCGGAGATGCTCAAGGGCGGCGTCATCATGGACGTCGTCACCGCTGAGCAGGCGAGGATCGCCGAGGACGCCGGCGCCGTCGCGGTCATGGCGCTCGAGCGCGTACCGGCCGACATCCGGTCGCAGGGCGGTGTCGCGCGCATGAGCGACCCCGACCTCATCGCCGGGATCGTCGACGCGGTCTCCATCCCCGTGATGGCGAAGGCGCGCATCGGCCACTTCGTCGAGGCCCAGGTGCTGCAGCACCTCGGTGTCGACTACATCGACGAGTCCGAGGTCCTGTCCCCGGCGGACTACGTCAACCACATCGACAAGTGGCCCTTCACGGTGCCGTTCGTCTGCGGTGCCACGAACCTGGGGGAGGCGCTCCGTCGCATCACCGAGGGCGCGGCGATGATCCGCTCGAAGGGCGAGGCCGGCACCGGCGACGTCTCCGAGGCCACCAAGCACATCCGCACCATCAGGGGGCAGATCGCGGCGCTCAAGGCGAAGTCGCCGGACGAGCTGTACGTGGCGGCCAAGGAGCTGCAGGCGCCGTACGACCTCGTCGTCGAGGTCGCGCGGCTCGGCGCGCTGCCTGTCGTGCTCTTCACCGCGGGGGGCGTCGCGACGCCCGCGGACGCGGCCCTGATGATGCAGCTCGGCGCTGACGGCGTCTTCGTCGGGTCGGGCATCTTCAAGTCGGGCGACCCCGCCAAGCGCGCGGCCGCGATCGTGAAGGCGACCACGTTCTTCGACGACCCGGAGGAGATCGCCAACGCGTCCCGCGGGCTCGGTGAGGCGATGGTGGGCATCAACGTGTCCGACGTCCCCGCGCCGCACCGTCTCGCCGAACGCGGTTGGTGAACCCGAAGGTCGGTGTCCTCGCTCTTCAGGGCGATTTCCGCGAGCACCTCTCGGTGCTCGCGGCGCTCGGCGCGGACGCGGTGCCCGTGCGGCGCGAGCGCGAGCTCGATCAGGTCGCAGGGCTGATCATCCCTGGGGGCGAGTCGACCGTGATGGACAAGCTCGCGCGGGCGTTCGGGCTCCGGGAGCCGCTGCGGGCGCGGATCGCGGCCGGCATGCCCGTCTACGGGACCTGCGCCGGACTGATCATGCTGTCGGATCGCGTGCTCGACGCCCTGCCCGATCAGCAGACCCTCGGCGGCCTCGACGTGACGGTGCGGCGCAACGCCTTCGGCAACCAGCTCGACTCGTTCGAGACGGACCTCGAGGTGCCGCTGCTCGCGGGCCCGCCGGTGCATGCCGCCTTCATCCGGGCCCCCATCGTCGAGGCGATCGGCCCGGCCGCGGAGGCGCTCGCGACGCTCGACGACGGCCGCGTGGTCGCCGTCCGGCAGGGCAACCTGCTCGGCACCTCCTTCCATCCCGAGATCACGGGCGAGACGCGGTTCCACGAGCACTTCCTGTCCCTCCTGTAGGGGATCCGGCAGCGACCTCGGCACGTGTTGCGACTCGCGTCAGGCGCCGAGGCGGCACCCGGCTCCCGGCGAGCGCATGATCGGCCGATGACCAGCCGCCCGACCCGGGGTAGCGCGATCGACGTCGACACCTCTCCCGGTCACCGCCCGCCGCTCCGTGCCCGTGCCCGTGGCCGCATCGCCGCCGTCCGGTCCGGCGTGCTCCGGCACGCCTGGTGGTGGCTCGCCGCATGGTCCGGTCTGCTCGTCGCCGCGCAGGTCGTGTCGGACCCGAAGTCGTTCCGTTCGTGGTTCTTCATCGTGCGCGGCGTGCACGTGCTGCTCGGGCCGCACGCGCTCTCGCTGTACGCGACGCACCCCGAGCTGCAGATGGGGCCGCTGACCTTCCTGATCAGCGCGCCGTTCGTCCTGCTGCCGCACGGCATCGGCTCGGGCGCTGCGGCCGTCGTGATGCAGGCGGCCGGCCTCGTCGCGCTCCGCGAGGTGCGGCTGCTCCTGCACCCCGGGGACCCGACCGGCGATCGCCGCTGGCTCATCGCCGCTGCGATGACGATGGTCGCGTGGACGCTCCTCGCGGTGAGCTTCGGCCACCCCGACGACGTCCTCGCGCTGGTCGGCGCGGTGCTCGGCGTCCGTCTTCTGCGGTCAGGGGCGGTGCTGCGCGCCGCACTCGTCCTCGGCCTCGCGGTCGACTGCAAGCCCTGGATCGCGCCCCTCGCCCTCGTGCTGCTCGCGGCGCCGAAGCGGAGCTGGCTGCCCGCCGGTCTCGTGCTCGTGGTCGTCGTGCTCGCCGTGTGGACGCCGTTCCTGATCCAGCCCGGCTCGCTCCGCGCGACAGGGTTCACCATCGCCGTGGATCCGACCGCGACGATCCGGCTGCTCGGGCTCGCCGACGGCCGGACGCCGGTGTGGTGCCGCCCGGCGCAGCTCCTCATCGGCGCGGTGCTCGTCGCGTTCCTGGCCCGGCGGGGTCGCCCGGAGGCCGCGCTGCTCGTCGTGGTGGTGGTCCGGTTGCTGCTCGACCCGTCGACCCACCTGTACTACGACTCGGGTGCGCTGCTCGGAGCCAGCATGGTCGACCTGACGGCCGCGCTGCCGTTGGCGACGTCGGTCGCGCTCGCCGGGGTGCTGGTCCCGCCGTACCTCCTGCCCGCGGACGACGGCGCCCAGGCGATCATCCGGCTGGTCTCGCTGCTCGTCCTCGGCGGACTCGCGCTCGGCGGGAGGCGCCGGCGGAGCACGGACGCCGGACGCCGGTCGCCGTCGGCACGGCGTCGGCCGTCGCGGGCGGTGCTCACCGGCTGAGGGGATCGCCGCCATGCCCGCTCGCCGGGACGTCACCCTTACAATCGATCCGCGAATCCGTGGGACGAACATCGAGGAGGGTGAGATGTCCGGGCACTCCAAGTGGGCGACCACGAAGCACCAGAAGGCGATCAAGGACCAGCGGCGGGCCAAGTCCTTCGCGAAGCTGATCAAGAACATCGAGGTCGCCGCGAAGATGGGCGGCGCGGACCTGTCCGGCAACCCGACCCTCGTCGACGCCGTGCAGAAGGCGAAGAAGACCTCGGTCCCGAACGACAACATCGACCGCGCGATCAAGCGCGGCGCGGGGCTGACGGGCGAGTCGATCAGCTACGACACGATCATGTACGAGGGCTACGGTCCGAACGGCGTGGCACTGCTGATCGAGTGCCTCACCGACAACCGCAACCGCGCAGCCGCGGAGGTCCGCACCGCCATGAGCCGCAACGGCGGCACCATGGGCGATCCGGGGTCGGTGGCGTACAACTTCAGCCGCAAGGGCGTGATCCGCGTCGCGAAGGTCGACGGCCTCACGGAGGACGACGTGCTCGTCGCCGTGCTGGACGCCGGGGTCGAGGACGTCGCGGACCACGGCGAGGAGTTCGAAGTCGTCACCGAGCCCTCCGACCTCGTCGGCGCCCGCACCGCGCTCCAGGGCGCGGGCATCGACTACGAGTCGGCGGACAGCGAGTTCGTGCCCGGCGTCACGATCGAGATCGACGACGTCGACGTCGCGAAGAAGATCCTGAAGCTCGTCGACGCCCTCGAGGACAGCGACGACGTGCAGAACGTGTTCGCGAACTTCGACTTCTCCGACGGGGTCTCCTCCGCACTCGACGAGGACGAGTAGCCGCCGCGTGCGCGTGCTCGGCGTCGATCCGGGACTGACCAGGTGCGGTGTCGGCGTCGTCGACGTCGCGCCGAACCGGACCGGGCGGCTCGTGCACGTCGAGGTGCTGCGCACGCCGGCCGACCAGGCGCTCGAGCTGCGGCTCCTGCACATCGGCCGCGGGCTCGCCGCGCTGCTCGACGAGTACCGGCCGGACGCGTTCGCCATCGAGCGCGTGTTCGCGCAGCAGAACGTCCAGAGCGTCATGGGCGTCGCGCAGATCAGCGGTGTCGCGCTGCACCTCGCGGCGGAGCGGGGGCTGCCGATCGGGCTGCACACGCCGAGCGAGGTCAAGGCCGCGGTGACCGGGTACGGCAACGCGGACAAGCGCCAGGTCACCACGATGGTGACCCGCCTGCTCGGCCTGGACGTCGCGCCGAAACCGGCGGACGCAGCGGACGCGATCGCGATCGCGATCTGCCACGCGTGGCGCCAGGGCCCCGTCGCGCCTGCGTCGGGCGGCGCGAC
>JABBOB010000011.1:0-47900 GCA_019352055.1 Acidobacteriota bacterium | reverse complement strand
ACGACGCCCGCGCAGCGCGCCTGGCGAGAGGCGGAGGCGTCGGCGCGCCGGCGCTGAACGGATCCCGTCCTGGTCGAATAGTGGCCCTGAACAGGGGACTCGCCGTACAGTGCCCGGATGCTCGCCCTCCGTCGCACGTTCGCCGCACTCGGTGCGGTGGCGGCCGTGGCCCTCGTCGTGGGCGCGGTGCTCGCCTTCCTGACGTTCGGCACGGGGCAGCCGGGCGCGGCCCCGGCGGAGTCGCCGGTCGCGCGGATCATCGCGAGCTCGATGGCCTCCCCGGACGCCCCGGCGGCGTTCAAGGACCGACCGACGTTCCGCTCCTGCGGTTGGATCCTGCTGCCGGCCGGCGCTGCGATGCCCGCCGACCGGATCGCCTGCCTGGCCGCCACGCCGGACGAGGGACGGGAGCTGGTCGTCGTCACGCGGACCGCGGACGACGACCCGGTCGTGCGGTACTTCCGCACGGGCCCCGACCTCGCCGGCATCGAGATCTTCGAGGACGACACCGCCGACCGGTTCGGCGACGGCACCTGGCACCACTCCTTCTGCCGCTCCGCGCAGATCGACCAGTCCGGCGCCTGCGTCTGACCCGAGGCCCCAGAATCGATCCCGGCGGTCGCGCGGGGTGCTCGCCGTCGGAGAGGGGAGCGGCATGCCCTCGTATCGGGTCGTGCTCACGGTCGGCAGGGTGCACCCCGGCGGCAACGCCCAGGCCGTCCTGCCGGCGGCGGCGGACGCGGTGGGGCGGCTCACCGCCGTCGAGGCCCGCTCGGTCGGCGTGCGCCAGGGCCGCGCGGAGGCGACGGTGCGGTTCGAGGCGCCGGACGACGAGATCGCGAAGCAGATCGCCCCGGTCGCGGCGCAGGGCGCCGGCGTCCACGCCGAGATCCTGAGCATCGCGCTCCGCCGTCAGGTCGGGACCCGCTGGCCGCTGGTGTGATCGAAGCGGTGTTCGAACGGGCCGCGTTTCGGTGCCGCGCTGTCCGAGCCCTCGCCTAGCCTCGAGCGCATGATCGCCTCGCTCCGCGGAACCGTGCTCGAGGCGCTCGGTACGACGCTGATCGTCGACGTGCACGGGGTCGGCTACGCGGTCACCGTCACCCCCGACCACGCGCTGACCGTGCGCACGGGTGAGGAGGTGCTCGTGCACACCGCCATGGTGGTCCGGGAGGACGACATGTCGCTCTTCGGGTTCCCCGACCGGCAGCGGCTCGAGGTCTTCGACCTCCTCCGGGGCGTGACCGGGGTCGGTCCGAAGTCGGCGATGGGTGTCCTCGCGGCGCTGAGCCCCGAGGAGATCGCCGCCGCGGTGACGAACGACGAGGACGCGGTGTTCCGTCGCGTGTCGGGCATCGGGCCCAAGACGGCCAAGCTGATCGTCGTCTCGCTCACGGGCAAGCTCGTCGCCGTGCGCTCCAGCACGACCGCGCGGCGGCCCGCCGCCCGGGGTGCCGACGTCCTCATCGCCCTCGTCGGCCTCGGCTACCAGGAGCGTGCCGCGCAGGCGGTGCTGGACGAGGTGCTGGCCGAGCGTCCCGACGAGCGCCAGACCGCCGTCCTCCTCCGCGCCGCGCTCTCCGCGCTCGGACCGCAGACCGTGCGATGAGCGTCGTCGACCCGGTACCCCAGTCGGACGCGGAGCTCGCCTTCGAGGGCGCGCTCCGCCCGAAGAACCTCACGGAGTTCGTCGGCCAGGCGAACGTCCGAAAGCAGCTGCAGGTCCTGCTGCAGGCCGCCGCGATGCAGAACCGCACCCCCGATCACATCCTGCTCGCGGGGCCTCCCGGCCTCGGCAAGACCACCCTCGCGATGATCGTGGCCGAGGAGTCGAGCCGGCCGCTGCGGATGTCGAGCGGGCCGGCCATCCAGCACGCCGGCGACCTCGCCGCCGTCCTGTCGTCGCTCACCCCGGGCGAGGTCCTGTTCATCGACGAGATCCACCGCATGGCGCGATCCGCGGAGGAGATGCTCTACCTGGCGATGGAGGACTTCCGGATCGACATCATGGTCGGGAAGGGAGCAGGGGCGACGTCCATCCCGCTCGACCTGGCGCCGTTCACCCTCGTCGGCGCGACCACGCGGTCCGGGTTGCTGCCGAACCCGTTGCGGGATCGGTTCGGGTTCACCGCGAACCTCGAGTTCTACGCCACGCACGAGCTCGAGCAGGTGCTGCTGCGGGCGGCGACCCTCCTGGAGCTGGAGGTCGAGCCGCCGGCGCTGCGGGAGATCGCGAGCCGCAGCCGTGGCACGCCCCGCATCGCGAACCGCCTGCTGCGGCGCGTGCGCGACTGGGCGCTCGTGCACGGCGGCATCGCCGACGACGCCGCGGTGCAGGCGGCGCTCTCCCTCTACGACGTCGATGCCGACGGGTTGGACCGGCTGGACCGGGCCGTGCTGGACGCGATCCTCGAGCGCTTCGACGGGGGACCGGTGGGCCTCAGCACGCTCGCGGCGAGCGTGGGGGAGGAGCAGGACACGATCGCCTCGGTGGTCGAGCCGTTCCTCGTGCGGATGGGGCTGCTGACCCGGACGCCACGCGGTCGGGTCGCGACGGCCGCGGCGTGGCGGCGCACCGGTCGGGTGCCGAACGCCCCGGGAGCGCAGGCCCTCTTCGACGAGCCGGTATGATGCCGGGCTGAGCACCGGGCGGGGGAAGTCTCCGTCGCGGCGTCGAGCAGGAGCGTCGCGGATCGCGGCGACAGGCCGGCCCGTGCATCGCCGGCCGCCCTCATCCGAAAGGCTTCCGCATGAACCCGAACACCGCGCAGCTGCTCTTCTTCGGCGTGATCATCCTCGTCGTCATCGGCCTGATGTTCCGCAACGGTCGCAAGCGTCAGCGGGATGCGGCGTCGATGACCTCCGGCCTGAAGCCGGGCGCCGAGATCATGACCGCGTCCGGCATCTACGGCACC
This sequence comes from Acidobacteriota bacterium, assembly GCA_019352055.1. Taxonomy (GTDB): domain Bacteria; phylum Actinomycetota; class Actinomycetes; order Actinomycetales; family Microbacteriaceae; genus Amnibacterium. Next base: position 44,985 of record JABBOB010000011.1, on the reverse strand, counting down.
ATCACCGCGATCGACGAGGCCGAGAACAAGATCACGCTGCAGACCGGACCGACGTCGGAGCTCACCGTGCACCGGCAGGCGATCAGCCGCATCGTGACGCCGGTGACGGACGACGGCACCCAGCTGAACGGTGCGCCCGTCGTCCTCGACGACGCGGCCGCCGACCCCGAGTTCGGTGAGCGCGTCGAGCGGGGCGACCCGACGGCCGAGGAGGCGACGCGACGCTCCGGCGGCACCGCGTCGAAGGCGGCGGGCGAGTAGCCCGTACCATGGCTCGGCCCGCCTCCGACGTCGGAGGCGGCGCCGCGCCGCCGGGGGCCAGCGTTCCCCGCGACTTCCGATCGTCCTGACCCGAAAGGCCTTCGTGCCGAGCACCGTGACCCCGCAGCGCCACGCCCGGCGCGCGCTCGTCGGCCTCGTCGTCGTGATCCTCGCCGGCATCGCGCTCAACTTCGTCGGCGTGCTGACCGCTCCCGGCACCACGTTCGCGGTGAAGTCCGAGTCGTTGCTGCCGAAGCTCGGTCTCGACCTCGAAGGCGGGACGCAGATCATCCTGCACGCCGCCACGAACTCGGGCGCGCCGGCGACGAACGACCAGCTGCAGCAGTCCGTCGCCATCATCCGGCAGCGCGCGACGGCGGGCGGCAGCCCGGACGCCCAGATCAACGTGGCGTCCGGTGGCAACATCGTCGTCTCGCTGCCCGGTACGCCCTCGCAGGCGACGATCAACAGCGTCCGCCAGGCGGCGCGGATGGACTTCCGAGCGGTGCTGCTCACCTCGGCGGCCGCGTCGTCATCGGCCGGTTCGAGCGCCAAGCCCTACACGCCGCCCGCCACTCTCGGGAACACGCCGAGCGCGAAGCCGACGAACGGCAGCGACCTCGCTCAGGTGACGCCGTACCTGCAGAACCTCTACGACAACTACAACTGCGCCGCGAGCAACGACCCCGGCAAGGCCGATCCGACGAAGCCCCTCGTGACCTGCTCGACCGACGGCTCCGTGAAGTACCTGCTCGGCCCCGTCGAGGTGCCCGGCACGGACATCGCCGACGCCCAGGCAGGCCTCGCCACCACGAGCCAGGGCGCGACGACGGGCCAGTGGGTCGTCAACCTCACGTTCAACGGCAAGGGCACGACGGAGTTCGCGACGATCTCGCAGCGCCTCGTCGCGCTGACCGGCGCGCAGAACCAGTTCGCGATCCTCCTCGACGGCAAGGTCATCGAGGCGCCGACGATGAACGCGGCGATCACGAACGGCAAGGCGCAGATCTCGGGCTCCTTCACGGACGCGAGCGCGAAGCAGCTCGCATCGCAGCTGAAGTTCGGTGCGCTGCCCGTGAACTTCGGCGTGCAGAGCCAGCAGACGATCTCCGCCACCCTCGGGTCCTCGCAGCTGGTGGCGGGACTGATCGCGGGCCTGATCGGCCTGATCCTCGTGTTCGTCTACGCGCTCGTCCAGTACCGGGCGCTCGCATCCGTCGTGCTGGCGAGCCTCGGCACCTCGGCCGTCCTGACGTTCATCGTGCTCGACTTCCTGTCGTGGCGGGAGGGCTACCGCCTCTCCCTCGCCGGGGTGACGGGCATCATCGTGTCGATCGGCATCACCGCCGACTCGTTCATCGTCTACTTCGAGCGCATCCGCGACGAGCTGCGGGAGGGCAAGAGCCTCGAGGGAGCCGTCGAGGCGGGATGGCGTCGGGCCCGACGGACCGTCCTCGCCTCCGACGCGGTGAACCTGCTGGCCGCCGGAGTGCTGTTCGTACTCGCGATCGGCGACGTGCAGGGCTTCGCGCTGACGCTCGGGCTCTCGACCATCATCGACGTGCTCGTCGTCACGCTCTTCACCCACCCGATCCTCCAGCTGCTGGCGAGACGCCCGTTCTTCGCGGAGGGCCACGCGTTCTCCGGCCTCGACCCGCGGGCGCTCGGCGCCGTCTACCGAGGGCGAGCGCAGTTCCGGGAGCCCGCGATGGCGGGCCGCGCGCGTGCGGCGCTGGGCGAGGCCCAGCGCCGGCAGACCATCGCCGAGCGGAAGGCCGCCGAGCTCGGCGGCGACGGGAAGGGACGCGACTGATGGCCGGCGGACTCACCAGGTTCGGCAACGACCTCTACACCGGGGCGCGGTCGATCGACTTCATCAAGCGCCGCCGGATCTGGTACCTCGTCTCCGGGACGGCGGTCGTGCTCGCGCTCGTGCTGCCGCTGCTCGTGCTGCCGATCTTCGGCCACGGGTTCAAGTTCGGCATCGAGTTCACCGGCGGATCGCAGTTCACGATCACGGGCTCGTCGAAGGTGAACGACTCGAAGCTCGCCACGGCGGCCGTGCAGTCGGTCACCGGGACCCAGGTCCAGCCGACGACCGCGATCGTCGGCGGGAACCAGCTGCGCGTCCAGACCGCGCAGCTCGACCCGACGGGCGGCACGGCGAACACGGACAAGGTCCAGGCGGCCCTGGCGAAGGCCTACGGCGTCCCCAACCCCGCGAGCGCGACCGCGGGCGTCGCCTCCTCCTTCATCGGCCCGACGTGGGGCGCGGACATCTCGAGCGGAGCGATCCGCGCCCTGGTCATCTTCCTCGTGCTCGTCGCCATCGTGATGGCCGTCTACTTCCGGACCTGGAAGATGTCCGTCGCGGGGATCGTCTCGCTGATCCACGATCTGATCATCACCGCGGGCGTCTACGGCATCGTCGGCTTCGAGATCACCCCGGCCGCGGTGATCGGCTTCCTCACCATCCTGGGCTACTCGCTCTACGACACCGTGGTGGTGTTCGACAAGATCCGGGAGAACACGTCGCGCATGGGGGAGCGGTCGACCCGCACCTTCGCGGAGACCGTGAACCACGCGGTGAACCAGACCCTGGTGCGCTCCATCAACACGTCGGTCGTCGGTCTGCTGCCGATCGCCTCGATCCTCTTCATCGGCACGACGCTGCTCGGCGCGGGCACGCTCCGGGACATCTCGCTGTCGCTGTTCATCGGGATCATCGTCGGCACCTACTCCACGATCTTCGTCGCGGCACCGCTCTACACCGATCTGCGCTCCACCGAGCCGGCGATCAAGCTGCAGACTCGCCGTGCCCTCACCGCGCGGGCCGGGGCCTGAGCCGCGGGAAGTCCGCGATGAGGCCGGGTGTTAGCCTCCACGAAGCGGGAGGTGGGGAGTGACCGAGACGCGCGATGCTGCTCCGACGACCGCGTCGCTGCGTCGCCGGGTGCCCCGCCTGTTCTCGCGCGCGCAGCCGGACAACGCGGTGGACACCCTCATCCGCACGGTCAGGCAGCACCACCCCAAGTCCGATCTCGCCGTCGTCGAGCGCGCCTACACGGCCGCTGAGAAGGCGCACCGCGGGCAGACGCGGAAGTCGGGCGAGCCGTACATCACCCATCCGCTTGCCGTCTCGCAGATCCTCGCGGAGCTCGGCATCGGCCCCCGCGGCGTCGCGGCCGCGCTGCTCCACGACACCGTCGAGGACACCGACTACACGCTCGACGAGCTGCGAGCCGACTTCGGCGACGAGGTCGCGCTGCTGGTCGACGGCGTCACGAAGCTCGACAAGCTGAAGTACGGCGACTCCGCGCAGGCGGAGACCGTCCGCAAGATGGTCATCGCGATGTCGAAGGACCTCCGCGTCCTCATCATCAAGCTGGCGGACCGTCTGCACAACGCGCGCACCTGGGGCTTCGTGCCGGCGGAGAGCGCGCAGCGCAAGGCGAAGGAGACGCTCGAGATCTACGCGCCGCTCGCGCACCGGCTCGGCATCCAAGCCATCAAGCTCGAGCTGGAGGACCTGTCGTTCGCGGTCCTGTACCCGAAGCTGTACCTCGAGATCGAGTCCCTCGTGCGCCGGCGCACGCCGCTGCGCGAGGAGTTCGTCGCCCAGGTCACCGAGCAGGTCAACGAGGATCTCAAGGCCGCCAGGATCAAGGGCAGGGTCGTCGGCCGGCCGAAGCAGTACTACTCGATCTACCAGAAGATGATCGTGCGCGGTCGCGAGTTCGACGAGATCTACGACCTCACCGGCATCCGTGTGCTCGTCGACTCCGTGCGCGACTGCTACGCGGTGCTGGGCTCGATCCACGCCCGCTGGACGCCGGTGCCCGGTCGGTTCAAGGACTACATCGCGACCCCGAAGTTCAACCTCTACCAGTCCCTGCACACCACCGTGCTCGGGCCGGAGGGCCGCCCGGTCGAGATCCAGATCCGTACCCACGAGATGCACCAGCGGGCCGAGTTCGGCGTCGCCGCGCACTGGAAGTACAAAGAGCAGGTCGCGGGCCGATCGTCCGGGCCGATGACGGGCGGCGACGAGGACATGGCGTGGCTCGCGCACCTCTCCGACTGGGAGAGCGAGACGGCCGACCCGCAGGAGTTCCTCGAGGGCCTCCGCTTCGAGATCGGAGCGAAGGAGGTCTACGTCTTCACGCCGAAGGGGAAGGTGATCGGTCTTCCTTCCGGCGCGACCCCGGTCGACTTCGCCTACGCCGTCCACACGGACGTCGGCCACCGCACGATGGGGGCGAAGGTCAACGGCCGGCTGGTGCCGCTCGAATCGCAGCTCGCCTCCGGCGACGTGGTCGAGGTGTTCACCTCGAAGAACCCGGACTCGGGCCCGTCGAAGGACTGGCTCCAGTTCGTCCGCAGTCCCCGCGCGCGGACGAAGATCCGCCAGTGGTTCACCAAGGAGCGCCGCGACGAGGCGATCGAGCAGGGGCGCGACGCCATCGCGCGCGCGATGCGCAAGCAGAACCTGCCGCTGCAGAAGCTGATGAGCAACGACGTGCTCGTCGGCATCGCGACCTCGATGCGGTATGAGGACGTCTCCGCGCTCTACGCCGCCGTCGGCGAGGGTCACGTCTCGACGCAGTCGATCATCGAACGGGTCCTCGCCCAGGTGCAGGACACGCAGGAGGCGGACGAGCCGGCGTTCGAGGCGCCGACCACGGGGCGGCAGCGCGCGATCCGCTCCAGCGACTCGGGCGTGCTCGTGCGCGGCGCGCCCGACATCCTGGTGAAGCTCGCCAAGTGCTGCACGCCCGTCCCGGGCGACGAGATCCTCGGCTTCGTGACCCGGGGCTCCGGCGTCTCGGTGCACCGATCGGACTGCAACAACGTCGCCTCGCTCAAGCAGGAACCCGAGCGCATGGTCGAGGTCGAGTGGGCGCCCACGTCGAAGAGCGTGTTCCTGGTGCAGATCCAGGTCGAGGCGCTCGACCGGTCCGGGCTGCTGTCGGACGTGACGCGCGTGCTGTCGGAGCACCATGTGAACATCCTGTCGGCGACGGTGTCGACGTCCTCCGACCGCCTGGCGCTGAGCCGCTTCGTCTTCGAGATGGGTGACACCACCCACCTCGACCGCGTGCTGAACGCGGTGCGCCGCATCGAGGCCGTCTACGACGTCTACCGGGTGTCCGCGGGCTGACCTGCGTCGTCGACCCTCCGAGCCGGGACGTCCGGCCGCGAGCGCGGACCGATGCGCGCGATCGGGTCAGACCAGCACGAGCGGCGCGCTGGGGGAGCGCGCCGGCGGGCACGGCAGCGTGGCGAGCCGATCGATCCCGCGCTGCTTGTGCGGGCAGCCGGGCTGCAGCTGTGCGAGCGCAGCGGCGATCGGGGACGACAGGCCGGCGACCCGGAGCAGGCGCGTGGCGATCGTCTCCGCATCCTCGTCGACGGCGAGCCGGAGGAGGTCGAACGCGGTCTTCAGCGGGGTCGTGACGAGCACGCCGCCGAGCCGCTCCAGGTCGTCGGGCCGGAACCGCACCTCTCGAGGCGCAGGGTGCACCAGCTTCGTGCGCCGGGCCGAGACGACGTCGATCGCCAGGGTGAGGGGCTGCGGGAGCACGGGAGCGGCACCGTGGACCCATGCAGCGGTGCGCAGATCGACGACCAGACCGTGCCGGCGGACCGCCGAGGCCAGGGAGGCGGCGCGCACGACTCGATCGACCGGGACGTCCACCGGGACGGCGGACAGGCCGAGCGGTACGCATTCGCCGTCGAGGCGCAGCACGGACCGCTCAGCGGGCGAGAACAGCTCGGGATCGAGCACAGGGGGGAGTCGCACGGCACGAGTGTCGCCGAGCATCAGCCGATGGCGGTCGCCGCAGCGCTCCGCTGTGGAGAACCGCGCCTGGGGAGGAGGGTTCAGCCGATCGCGTCGAGCCAGATGCGGCGGGCGTTCAGCGCGTCCTCGGCGTCCTCGATGCGCTTCTCGTCCCCGCTCGCCTTCGCGGTCTCGAGCTCGGCCTCGAGCTTCGCGATCGCGGCGGTGAGCTGCGATGCGAGGCCCTCGGACCGCGCCTTCGTCTCCGGGTTCGTGCGGCGCCAGTGGTCCTGCTCGAGCGACGCGACGTGCTGCTCGACCTTGCGCAGGCGGTCCTCGACATGCCGGACCTGGTCGCGCGGCACGCGCCCTGCGGACTCCCACCGGCGCTGGATCGACGTGAGGCGGCTGCGCGCCGACTGCGCTTCGGTGGCGGTGAGCAGCTGCTCCGCCTCCTCCAGCAGTGCGAGCTTGGCCTCGAGGTTGCCGCCGTACTCGGCGTCCTGCTCGGCCTGCACCTGCGCCTTCGCCGAGTAGAGCGCGTCGCCTGCAGCCCGGAACCGCGCCCAGAGGGAGTCGTCGACGCGCTTGCCGGCCCGCCCGGCGAGCTTCCACTCGTCGAGCAGCGCGCGGTAGATGGCGATCGCGTCGCTGCTCGAGCCGTTCAGCGCCTCCGCGCGGGCGACGATGCGCTCCTTCTGCTCCCGAGCGGCACCCTGGGTGGCGTCGAGCTCGGCGAAGTACGCGCGTCGCTGGGAGTCGATGGTCGAGCGGGCGTCGCGGAACCGCTTCCAGAGGTCGTTCGCCTCGGACTTCGGCAGGCGCGCGCCGGTCTTCTGCGCCTCCTGCCAACGGGCGAACAGGGCGTCGACCGCCTGGCTCGTCGCCTTCCACTGCACGGTGGCGGGGTCGCGGGTCGCGAGCGCCTCGATCTCCTCGACGACCGTGAGGCGCTCGAGCCTCGCCTGCTCGACCTCGGCCTTGTGCTCCTCGGTGCGCTGCGCGGTGAGGTCCTCCACGGTGCCCGTGAGCGCGGCGACGCGGTCGCGCAGCGCCTGCAGATCGCCCACCGCGGCGGGCTCCCGGAGCGTCTCGGCGAGCCGGCGGACGGCCTTCGCGACCTCGGCGGGCGGTGCGCCACGGCGGGCTCGCTGCTCGAGCAGCGAGACCTGGCTGGCGAGGTCCTGGAACTTGCGCTCGTAGTAGGCGATCGCCTCGGCGGGCTCCGCGTCCGGGTACTCACCTACCTGGCGCTCGTCGTCGCCGTCGCGGACGAACACGGCTCCGTGCTCGTCGACACGGCCCCAGGGATGCGTCGAAGGCTCGGCCACCTCGGTCGCCGATCCGTGTTCGGGCGTGGTCACAGCGCTCACCTCGGTGCCCGAGGGTACTGCACGAGCCGCGTCGCCCGGCGACGCGGTCACTGGACGACGACGGCGCCGAGCGTGGCCGTCACCTTCGGTCGGCCGTCCGTGGATCCGTCGGCGGTGCCCTTGCTCGTGACGGCGGATCGCAGTGCGGAGAGGCCGCTCGTCACCGTGCCGAACACGGTGTAGCCGGGTGCGGGCAGCTCGCTGGTCTTGTAGACGATGAAGAACTGGCTGCCCTGACTGTTCGTCGCGGTGCCGCGGGCCATCGCGATGGTGCCGGCCGGGTAGACGCCCTCCTTCGTGCCGGAGACGGTGACGGTGCTCTTCGGCACGTTCTCGAGCGGGCCGAAGGTGTAGCCGGGTCCACCGCTGCCGTCGCCGTTCGGGTCGCCGCACTGCAGCACGTAGATGCCGGACGTCGTGAGCCGGTGGCAGGTGAGGCCCGTGTAGAAGGCGGACTGAGCGAGGGAGACGAAGTTCGCGACCGCCTGCGGGGCCTTCTTGCCGTCGAGGCTGATGCCGAGCTTCGTCGTGTTGATCGTCATCGTCCCCGTCCACGTCCGGTTCCCGGAGCGCGACTTGGGAGGAAGCGTGCGCGTCGGCGCGGGGGTCGCGCTGGCGCTGACGCTGGCGGACCTCGAGGGCGCCGGGGCGCCGGGGCCGACCGTGAAGAAGCCGACCTGGGCGGTCGTGGCCAGAGCGACCACGACGACGAACACGATCGCGGCGACGATGTCGTCCCGGCGGCGGCGGCGCCCGCGGATCTCGTGCACCTGCTGCCGGATCGAGTAGGAGCGGGCGCGCTTGCGCGCGTCGCGCTCGGCCTTCTCCCGTGCGCTGCGACTCGCCATGCCCGCCTCCTCCCGTGCCCGGCCAGCCGGGCGACACCCGATCGTAGAAGAGCGGGACGACCCGTCCCGGCGGCACGCAGGTGTCGTCGGCCCTGCATAAGGTGACGCGCATGGAGGTGCGCACCGCGTTGCGGCAGGGACCGGTGCCGCTCGCGGTGCGGATGCGGCCGACGTCGCTCGACGACGTCGCCGGGCAGTCCCACCTGCTGCGACCAGGCTCGCCGCTGCGGCGGCTCGCCTCGCCGGACGGCACCAGCGGAGCGGTGTCGGTGATCCTGTGGGGCCCGCCGGGCACCGGCAAGACCACGCTCGCGCAGGCGGTGGCGCACAGCTCGGGGCGGCGGTTCGTCGAGCTGTCCGCCGTCACCGCCGGGGTGAAGGACGTCCGCACCGTGATGGAGAAGGCGCGGGAGCAGGCGGATCTCTACGGGATCTCCACGGTGCTCTTCCTCGACGAGATCCACCGGTTCTCCAAGGCGCAGCAGGACGCCCTGCTGCCCGGCGTCGAGAACGGCTGGGTGACCCTCATCGCGGCGACCACCGAGAACCCGTCCTTCTCGGTGATCGGCCCGCTCCTGTCGCGGTCCCTCCTGCTCACGCTGCAGTCCCTGACCGAGGACGACCTCGGGGTCCTCGTCGACCGGGCCGTGGAGGATCCGCGCGGGCTGGCGGGCAGGGTCCGGGTCACCCCGGAGGCACGCGCATCCCTCGTGCGCCTCGCGTCCGGCGACGCCCGGCGAGCGCTCACCGCGCTCGAGGCGTCCGCGACGCTCGCCGAGGACGACGGGACCGGGGAGGAGGCGCCGGTCGTCACGGAGGAGCTCGTCGCGACCGCGGTGGACCGCGCGCTGCTCCGGTACGACCGCGACGGCGACGAGCACTACGACGTCATCAGCGCGTTCATCAAGTCCGTGCGCGGCAGCGACGTCGACGCGGCGGTGCACTACCTCGCGCGGATGATCGAGGCGGGGGAGGACCCCCGGTTCATCGCGCGACGGATCATCGTGCTCGCGGCCGAGGACATCGGCATGGCCGACCCGCAGGCCCTGGTGCTCGCCATCGCAGCCGCCGACGCGGTGCAGTTCATCGGGATGCCGGAGGGACGGATCCCGCTCGCGGAAGCGGTCGTGTACCTCGCGCTCGCGCCCAAGTCGAACGCCTCGTACCTCGCGATCGACGCCGCGCTCGCCGACGTCCGCGCGGGCCGCATCGGCCGCGTGCCGATGCACCTGCGCGACGCGCACTACCCGGGGGCGAAGCGCCTCGGGCACGGCAAGGGGTACGTGTACGCGCACGACGGCGAGCACGGCGTCGTGGAGCAGCAGTACCCGCCCGACGAGCTGGTGGGACGCGACTACTACCTCCCGACGGGCAACGGCTTCGAGCGCGAGACCTCGGCCCGGGTCGAGCGTCTCCGCAGGCGCACGCGGGGGACCGAGGACGAGGCCTGAGGTCGCGCGACGGCGGCCGCCCGCGCGCCTGCGGTCCTGCTACGATCGACGGCGGCCTGGAGCGGGCCGGGTGTTGCGCGGCTGCGGCACCGGATCCGCGAGAGGACCTGCGCCTGTAGCCGGCCGGTCCTCGCACGTCGAATCCCTCGAAGTCTTCCGTCGCCGCGCGACGGGCCCGATCTCGAACTCTGAAGGAACCGCATGTCCACCAAAGCCCGCACCCGCGGCAAGGTCAAGCTCTCTCGTGCCCTCGGCATCCCGCTGACCCCCAAGGCCGCCCGCTACCTGGAGAAGCGTCCGTACGCGCCGGGCGAGCACGGCCGCAGCAAGCGCAAGGCCGACAGCGACTACGCCGTCCGTCTGCGCGAGAAGCAGCGTCTGCGCGCCCAGTACGGCCTGCGCGAGAAGCAGCTCCGCATCGTCTTCAACGAGGCGCGGCGCGCCCAGGGCCTGACGGGTGAGAACCTGGTCGAGCTGCTCGAGATGCGTCTCGACGCGCTCGTGCTCCGCGCCGGCTTCGCCCGCACCACGGCACAGGCCCGCCAGGCCGTCGTGCACCGCCACATCCTCGTCGACGGCAAGCTCGTCGACCGCCCCTCCTTCCGCGTGAAGCCGGGCCAGACGATCCACGTCAAGGACAAGAGCGAGCAGCTCGAGCCGTTCCAGGTCGCCGCCGCCGGCGGCCACGTGGACGTGCTGCCGAAGGTGCCGGGCTACCTCGAGGTCCAGCTCGACAAGCTGCAGGCGACGCTCGAGCGTCGCCCGAAGCGCGCCGAGATCCCGGTGACCGCCGACGTCCAGCTCGTCGTCGAGTACTACGCGGCCCGCTAGTCCGATCGTCCGAAGCGCCCGTCCTGCGTCTGCAGTGCGGGCCCTTCGTCGTGCAGCCCGGATCCCGGACGTCTGCTCCGGCGAGCGCTCGGGCGGTGGTCCCGAACCGGGGCGGACGACCGCCGGCCGGAAGGCGCGGCGGGTCGGCCGGAGGGAAGCCGGGTGCGCGGAGGGGCCGGGTAGGGTGGTTCGCTGATCTTGGAGGAGCCATGGGCAAGGTGCTCGTCTTTCTCGTCGGCCTGTTCGCAGGCACGGCGCTCGCGCACGTGGCATCGCGGACGCCGGTGGGCGCCCGGGCGTTCGCCGTCGTGAACGGCGTGACGGACGAGTTCGCGGCCGCCGTGTCCGACTCGTACCGCGCGCGCCTGGCGGAGGGGAAGTAGTGCAGACCGCAGAGATCCGCCGCCGGTACCTCCAGTTCTTCGCCGACCGCGGCCACACGGTCGTGCCGAGCGCCTCGCTCGTCTCGCCGGACCCGTCGCTGCTGTTCACCGTGGCGGGCATGGTCCCGTTCATCCCGTACCTCAACGGCACGGTGCCGGCGCCCTACCTCCGCGCCGTGGACTGCCAGAAGTGCATCCGCACGCTGGACATCGAGGAGGTCGGCCGCACGCCCCGGCACGGCACCTTCTTCCAGATGCTCGGCAACTGGTCCTTCGGCGACTACTTCAAGCACGAGGCGATCGTGTGGGCGTGGGAGCTGCTCACCACGTCGGAGGCGGACGGGGGCTTCGGCTTCGATCCGAAGGATCTCTGGGTCACGGTCTTCCTCGACGACGACGAGGCGGAGTCGATCTGGCGGGACGTCGTCGGCGTTCCTCCGGAGCGGATCCAGCGGCTCGGCTACGAGGACAACTACTGGATGACCGGCCAGCCCGGGCCCGCCGGCCCGGACTCGGAGATCTTCTTCGACCGCGGACCCGCCTACGGCGTCGACGGCGGTCCTGCCACCGGGGACGACCGGTACGTCGAGATCTGGAACCTCGTGTTCATGCAGTACTCGATCACGAACGTCCGCTCGAAGGTCGACTTCGACGTCGTCGGTGAGCTGCCGAACAAGAACGTCGACACCGGCATGGGCCTCGAGCGCGTCGCCTTCATCAAGCAGGGCGTCGAGAACATCTACGAGACCGACCAGATCCGTCCCGTGATCGATCAGGCAGCAGCGCTGTCCGGCAGGGCGTACGGCGCGGACCACGAGGACGACGTGCGGATGCGCGTCGTCAGCGACCACATCCGCTCCGCGATGATGCTGATGCTCGACGGGGTGACCCCGTCGAACGAGGGCCGAGGCTACGTGCTGCGCCGCCTCCTCCGCCGCTCGGTCCGCGCGATGCGGCTCCTCGGCGTGGACGGGCCGACGTTCGGGGAGCTCTTCCCCGTCTCCAGGGACGCGATGAGCGACGCCTACCCGGAGCTGCTGGCCGGGTTCGGTCGGATCCAGCGGCTCGCGAACGCCGAGGAGGAGAGCTTCCTGAAGACGCTCGTCGGCGGCACGAACATCCTCGACACCGCGATCGAGCGCACCCGAGCGGCGGGCGCGGCACAGGTCGCCGGCGACACGGCGTTCCTGCTGCACGACACCTACGGCTTCCCGATCGACCTCACGCTCGAGGTGGCGGAGGAGGCCGGCCTCACCGTCGACCGCGCCGCCTTCGACCGGCTGATGCTGGAGCAGCGCTCCCGCGCCAAGGCGGACGCGAAGGCGAAGAAGCGGGCGCTCGCCGACCTGTCGGTGTACACGGCGTTCCGCGCGACGGGAGAGACGGCGTTCCTCGGCTACACCGAGCTCGTCACCGACGCCCGGGTGCTCGGCCTCATCCGCGACGGCGTCTCGGTGCCGTCGATCGCGCTCGGCGACATCGCCGAGGTCATGCTCACCGAGACGACGCTCTACGCGGAGTCGGGCGGTCAGGACGCGGACCAGGGCGAGATCGTGGGCCCCGGATACCGACTCGAGGTGCTCGACGTGCAGCGTCCCGTCGCGGGGCTGGTCAGCCACACCGTGCAGGTGCTGGAGGGGGAGGTGGCCGTCGGCGACGAGGCCCGCACCGTCGTCGACCCCGTGTACCGGCGAGGGGCGACCCAGGCGCACTCCGCCACGCATCTCATCCACGCGGCGCTGCGCCAGGTGCTCGGCTCCGACGCGCACCAGGCGGGCTCGTACAACAAGGCCGGCTACATGCGGCTGGACTTCAGCTGGAACGCACCGCTCAGCCCCGAGACGCGCAGCGAGGTCGAGGACATCGCGAACCGCCGCGTGAACGAGGACCTCGAGGTCGTCACACGGGTGCTCCCGATCGCCGAGGCGAAGGCCGCGGGGGCGATGGCGCTGTTCGGTGAGAAGTACGGCGAGACGGTCCGGATGGTCGACATCGGCGGCCCGTGGTCCCGTGAGCTGTGCGGCGGCATCCACGTCGCGCACTCCTCCGAGATCGGCCTGATCAACGTGATCGCGGAGTCGAGCGTCGGCGCGGCCAGCCGCAGGATCGAGTCCCTCGTCGGCCCCGAGGCGTTCCGGCAGTTCGCGACGGAGCGCGCCCTCGTCACGGAGCTCGGCATGAACCTCAGGGTGCCGCCTGCGCAGATCGTGAGCCGGGTGCAGGACCTCGCGGCCGGCCTGAGGGCGGCGGAGAAGCGCATCGCCGAGTTCGAGCGCCAGGCGCTCGCGGCCCGTGTGCCGGCCCTCGTCGCGCAGGCGCGGCCCGTCGGCGGCGTGACGGCCGTGCTCGAGCAGGTCGGAGCGCTGCCCGGCACGGACGACCTCCGCGCGCTGGTCACCGATGTGCGCGACCGCCTCGGCGCGGGCCCCGCGGTCGTCGGCCTGGCTGCGACGGTGGGAGACCGGCCGGTCGTGATCGTCGCGACGAACGCGGCCGCCCGGGACGCCGGTGCGAGGGCGGGGGCGCTCGCGAAGCGTGCCGCTGCGGTGCTCGGCGGTGGCGGCGGCGGTCGCGACGACATCGCGCAGGGCGGCGGCACCGACGCGGCCTCGATCGACGACGCGCTGGCCGCGGTGGCGCAGGGGCTCTCGTCCTGAGCGCTCCGCACGGTTCGCCGGGCGCAGCAGGCATGCGCACGGGCGTCCGGATCGGCGTCGACGTGGGCACGGTCCGCGTCGGCCTCGCGCGGTCGGATCGGGACGGCCTGCTGGCGACGCCCGTCGAGACCGTGCAGCGCCGCGGGAACGACCTCGAGCCGGTGCTCGCTCGCATCGCCGAGGTCGCCGCCGAGCTCGACGCGATCGAGCTCGTGGTCGGTCTGCCGCTCGCGCTGTCCGGGCGGGACACCCCCTCCACCGGCGACGCCCGCATGGTCGCGGACCTGCTCGCGGCAGGTCCGTTGCCCGTGCGGCTGATCGACGAACGGCTCACGACGGTCAGCGCGCAGGCGGCGCTGCACGCCTCCGGTCGCAACACGCGGGGCTCCCGGGCCGTGATCGACCAGGTTGCCGCGGTGATACTTTTGCAGCACGCCCTCGACGCCGAGCGCGCCAGCGGCTCGGCGCCCGGCGCACTCGTCGATCCGAAGCGGAAGTGACCACGTGGCCCCTGCCAACGGACCTCACTACAGCCGTGCGTCGGCCGTCGACGAGTTCGACCGCCTCCTGAGCGTGCCGGCCCGCGACGATCAGAGCGAGCCGCCGCGGCACGGACGCCAGCACCGCGAGCGGCGGCGCCGGTGGCCGTGGGTGGTCGGCATCCTCCTCGTCGTGCTGCTCGCGATCGGGGGCGCCGGCTGGTTCGCCTACTCGACCTACCCGGACCAGGTGAAGTCGTTGTTCGGCTGGAGCAACGACTACACCGGCGCCGGCACCGGCACCGTCCAGGTCGTCATCCGGCCCGGTGAGATCGGTGGCGACGTCGCGACGACGCTGGCCGCTCAGCACGTGACGAAGACGAGGGCCGCGTTCTACGACCTCCTGGTCTCCCAGGCGTCCCCGCCGGCCCTCCTGCCCGGTACGTATCGGCTCAAGGAGCACATGAGCGCGAAGGCCGCGCTCGCGGCCCTGCTGGATCCGCAGAACCGGGTGCAGTCGACGGTGGCGATCCCGGAGGGCACGACGGCGGCGGGCGTCCTGAAGCTCACCGCGAAGGCGACGGGCGCGAGTCTGGCCGACCTGCAGGCGATCGCGAAGGACCCCACCTCGCTCGGTGTGCCGAAGTCGGCGCCGAACATCGAGGGCTGGCTGTTCCCGGCCACGTACACGTTCCAGCCGGGGGTGACTGCGCGCGGGATGCTGCAGCAGATGGTGAACCGGACCAAGCAGGCGCTCGACGCCGCCGGCGTGCCCACCGCGAAGCGGCAGCAGACCCTCACCCTCGCGGGTCTCGTGCAGAAGGAGGGGAGCGGCACCGAGTCGGTCGACGCCAAGGTCGCTCGGGTCTTCCTCAACCGGATCGCCCAGGGCATGCCGCTGCAGTCGGACGCGACGGTCAGCTACGGCGCGGGGGGCACGACGGTGGTGCCCACGACGAAGCAGTACGCGAGCGACAACCCCTACAACACCTACAAGCACAAGGGGCTGCCGATCGGGCCGATCTCGAACCCCGGCGATGCGGCGATCACGGCTGCGCTGCACCCCGCGAAGGGCTCCTGGCTGTACTTCGTGACGGTGAACCTCGCGACCGGCGAGACCGTGTTCTCCGACACGCTCGCCGAGCACGACCAGGCTGTGGCCCAGTTCTCCGCATGGCTCAAGGCGCACCCGAGCTACGCCAGGTGAGTGGACGGCTCGCCGTGCTCGGGGCACCGATCGCGCACTCACGATCCCCCCTGCTGCATGCCGCCGCCGCGGAGGTGCTCGGCCTGGACTGGGCGTACGAGCGGATCGAGGCGACCGCGGAGACGCTGCCGGGGATCCTCGCCGGGTTCGGCCCGGAGTGGGTCGGGGTGTCGCTGACGATGCCGCTGAAGCGCGCGGTGCTGCCGCTCGTTGCCGATCACGATCCGCTCGTGGACCGGCTCGGACTCGCCAACACCCTCCGGCTCGGCGATCGCCCGCGTCTGGCGAACACCGACGTCGGAGGCATCCAGACCGTGCTCCGTGCGCTCGCCGGCGCCGAACGGGCGGTCGTGCTCGGCGGGGGGGCGACTGCGGCCAGCGCGCTCGAGGCGCTCGCGCGGCTCGGGGTGCGGGAGCGGATCGTCGCCGCGAGGCGTCCGGAGACGGCCTCGGCCGACCTCGCGGGTCTCTTCGAGCGCGTGACGGGCTTCGCCGACGTGGATCTCGGATCAGCCGATCTCGTCGTGTCCACGCTGCCCGGCGGCGCGGACGCGGCCGTTCGCGTGCCGTCGCGGGTGACGGGCACGCCGCTCCTGGACGTCGCCTACGACCCCTGGCCGACCGCGCTCGGTACGCGCTGGGCCGCCGCAGGGGGACGGCTCCTGCACGGGCTGGACATGCTCGTCGAGCAGGCGGTGCTGCAGGTGCGGGTCTTCACCGACGCCGACCCGGACCTGCCGCTGCCGCGCGAGGACGACGTCCGCGCCGCGATGCGCGCAGCCGTCGGCCGCTAGGTCCACAGCGCCGCTCGGGTTCGTTTCGAAGGGGATCCTGCAGCGCTCCGCCGATGCAGGATCCCCTTCGAAACGCACCTCCCGGTTCCATGGGAGGATTCAGCACGATGTTGCGCTGGCTGACCGCCGGTGAGTCGCACGGCCCGAGCCTCACCGCCATCCTCGAAGGGCTGCCCGCCGGCGTCCCGGTGACGGGCGACGCGATCCGTCGCGACCTCGCCCGGCGGCGCCTCGGGGTCGGCCGCGGGTCCCGTCAGAAGTTCGAGCAGGACGAGCTGGGCGTCGTCGGCGGGGTCGTGCACGGCCGCACCATCGGCGCGCCCATCGCGCTCACCATCGGCAACACCGAGTGGCCGAGGTGGAGCGAGGTGATGAACGCCGAGGACGTTCCCCTGACCGAGCTCTCACGCGGTCGCGGCGCCCCGCTCACCCGGCCGAGGCCGGGCCACGCCGACCTGACCGGCATGCAGAAGTACGGGTTCGACGAGGCCCGCCCGGTGCTGGAGCGGGCGAGCGCGCGCGAGACCGCGGCCCGGGTCGCGCTCGGTGCCGTCGCCCGCGCCTTCCTGGCGGAGCTCGGGGTCGGCATCGTGAGCCACGTCGTGTCGATCGGGCCGATCGCCGTGCCCGACGACACCGCGGTGCCGCACCCCGCCGACATGGCTCGCATCGATGAGGACCCCGTTCGCTGCGCCGATCCCGCGACGAGCGCGCGCATGGTCGCCGAGATCGACGACGCCCATCACGCGGGCGACACGCTCGGCGGTGTCGTCGAGGTCGTCGTGGAGGGCCTGCCTCCCGGGCTCGGCTCCTACGTGCACTGGGACCGCAAGCTCGACGCCCGCCTCGCGGCCGCTCTGATGGGCATCCAGGCGATCAAGGGCGTGGAGGTGGGGGACGGCTTCCGCACCGCGGCCCGGCGCGGGTCCGCTGCGCACGACGAGCTCGTCCGCGCGGAGACGTCCGCCGACCCCGCGGCACCGGGCGTCATCGAGCGGCTGACGGACCGGGCCGGCGGCATCGAGGGCGGCATGAGCACCGGTGACGTGCTGCGCGTCCGCGCGGCGATGAAGCCGATCTCGACCGTGCCCCGCGCGCTCCGCACGATCGACATCGCGACCGGCGAGCCGGCCTCCGCGCATCACCAGCGCTCCGACGTCTGCGCCGTGCCCGCCGCGGGCGTGGTCGCGGAGGCGATGGTCGCGCTCGTCCTCGCCGATGCCGTCGTGGAGAAGTTCGGGGGCGACTCGATCGACGAGACCCGGCGGAACCGCGACGCCTACCTCGCCGCGATCCCGGCAGGGCTCCGTACGGCCGCCTCGGACGCCGCACCCGTCCGGTGACCGCCCGCACCATCGCGGTCATCGGACCGATGGGCGCCGGGAAGACCTCGGTGGGCCGGCGGCTCGCGAAGCACCTGGACCGCCGGTTCGTCGACACGGACGCCGTCATCGCCGCCGAGCACGGGGCCATCCCGCACCTCTTCCAGACGGTCGGTGAGGGCGCGTTCCGGGCGATCGAGCGGGAGGTGGTGCAGCGCGAGCTCCGTTCCGGCGGTGTGGTCTCCCTCGGCGGCGGCGCGGTGCTCGACCCGTCGACCCGCTCGGCCCTCGCCGACTGCACGGTCGTGCTCCTGACGGTCTCGGAGGAGGCCGTCGTCGCGCGCCTGACGGACGGGAAGCGGCCCCTGCTCACCGATGGGATCGCCTCGTGGCGCGCCATCGCGGCCGAGCGCGACCCCGTCTACCGGGCGCTCGCCGACGTGACCGTCGACACCTCCCGCCGCCCGATGACCACGATCGCCGCCGAGCTGGCCGCCCACCTCCAGGACGCCGGAGCACATCAGCAGGAAGAACCGAGCACGTGAGCAGGAAGCAGCACGTTCGGCAGGAACCGATCGCCCGATCCTTCCTGCCGTCGTGGATCCTTCCTGCCGTCGTGCTCTGAGAGGACGCCATGAGCACCGTCAGGATCCCCGTCCGGAACGCGGGGGAGTACGAGGTCGTCATCGGCCGCGACCTCGGCGACGAGATCGACCGGGCGATGCCCGCGGGCGCGAAGAAGGCGCTCCTCGTCCATCAGCCGGCCCAGACCCGGCGGGCGGAGGCGATCCGCGAGCGCCTCGCGGGCCGGGTCGAGGTGCTGCTTGCGGAGGTGCCCGACGCGGAGGACGCGAAACGCATCGAGGTCGCCGCGTTCTGCTGGGGCATCCTCGGGCAGGCGGACTTCACGAGGACGGACGCGGTCATCGGACTCGGGGGCGGCGCCGTCACCGACCTCGCCGGTTTCGTCGCGGCGACCTGGCTGCGGGGGGTGCCGTTCCTCAGCCTCCCGACCAGCGTGCTCGGCATGGTGGACGCCGCGGTCGGCGGCAAGACCGGGATCAACACCACCGAGGGCAAGAACCTCGTCGGCACCTTCACCGCGCCCGTCGCCGTGATCGCGGATCTCGACGTGCTCGACACCCTGCCGCGGAACGACCTGCTCTCGGGGTTCGCTGAGGTGGCGAAGTGCGGCTTCATCGCCGACACGGTGATCCTCGACCACCTCGCCGCCGACGTCGATGCGGCGACCGACCCGGGGTCGCCGGTGTTCGCGGAGCTCCTCCAACGTGCCGTCCGGGTCAAGGCGGAGGTGGTGAGCGAGGACTTCACCGAGTCCGGCCGGCGCGAGATCCTCAACTACGGTCACACCCTCGGCCATGCGATCGAGTACGCCGAGCGCTACCGGTGGCGCCACGGCGGCGCCGTGTCGGTCGGCATGGTGTTCGCCGCGGAGCTCGCCCGCCTCGTCGGTCGTCTCGACGACGCCGGGGTGCAGCTGCACCGGGACGTGCTCGGGTCCCTCTCCCTCCCGCTCACCTACCCCGCCGGCCGGTGGGAGGGGCTCACGACCGCGATGCGCCGGGACAAGAAGTCCCGCGCCGGGATGCTCCGCTTCGTGCTGCTCGACGGCATCGGCCGCACGAGCATCCTGAACGGCCCGGAGGACCACCTCCTCTTCACCGCCTACAGCGAGATCGCGGAGTAGCCGGGCGCGGGCCGCCATGATGGACCGGTGTCGGACGAGCAGCAGACGAAGCCCGGCGGCTCGTTCCTGACGGTGCTGGTCGCCCTGGCGGTGAACGTCGCGATCGCGGTCGCGAAGTCGGTCGCCGCGCTGCTGACCGTGTCCGCATCGATGACGGCCGAGGCGGCCCACTCCTGGGCCGACGCGGGCAACGAGGTGCTGCTCCTCATCGCGGAGCGCCGCGGCCGGCGGGGACCGGACCGGACGCACCCGTACGGGTACGGCAAAGACGTCTACATCTGGTCGCTGTTCGCCGCCTTCGGCCTCTTCACGGTCGGCGCGGTCGTCTCGGTGCTCCGGGGCATCACCCAGCTCGGCTCCAACGGGCCCGCCGAGGCCCCGCTCGTCGCGTACGTCGTGCTCGCGCTGTCGTTCGTGCTCGAGGGGATCTCGTTCCTCCGGTCGATCAGGCAGCTGCGAGGCACCGCGGCCGCGGCCGACCAGGAGGTGCTCGAGCACGTGCTCGCGACCTCCGACCCGACGGTGCGGGCGGTGTTCTTCGAGGACGCGGCGGCGTTGATCGGGCTCGTGCTCGCGGCGGCGGGCATCGTGCTCCACCAGATCACCGGGGCGGCGATCTGGGACGCGCTCGGCTCGATCCTGATCGGCGGCCTGCTCGGCGTGGTCGCGGTGGTCCTCATCCAGCTGAACCGCCGCTTCCTGATCGGGCAGTCGCCGTCGCCCCGCGTCATGCAAGCGGTCCTGCAGCTGCTCGCGGAGCACGACGACGTCGCGTCGGTGTCCTACCTGCACATCGAGTACGTCGGCCCCTCCAGGGTCTTCGTCGTCGCTGCGGTCGACCTGACCGGTGACGCGCCCGAGCACGAGCTCGCCGTCCGTCTCGCGGCGCTCGCGCGCGGCGTGGAGGAGGACGAGCACGTCGTCGAGGCGGTGCTGACCCTGAGCGAGCCCGGAGCGCCGGCGCTCGTCGTCGGCGACGAACCGGTGTCCGCGCAGCTGCCCCGGTAACGTCGTCGCCGTGCCCCGCGTGCTCGTGCTGAACGGTCCGAACCTGCAACGCCTCGGGACCCGCGAGCCGGACGTCTACGGGGTCGTGTCGCTGCCGGAGGTGGCGGCAGCGCTCGTCGCGGCGGCGCCGGCGGGTGTCGAGGTGGACATGCGGCAGACCGACGACGAGGCGACGCTCGTCGGGTGGCTCCACGAGGCCGCCGACTCGGCGTCCCCGGTGATCCTGAACCCGGCGGCGTTCACCCACTACTCCTACGCACTGCGCGACGCGGTCCGCATCGTGACGGGCGCGGGCGTCCCGGTCGTCGAGGTCCACGTGACGAACCCGGCGGCGCGGGAGGCGTTCCGCCGGGAGTCCGTCGTGTCGCCGGCCGCCACCGGCGTGATCGCCGGCTTCGGGACGGACGGCTATCTGCTCGCGCTCCGCTGGGTGGGCGAGCACGCGCTCGGGCAGCATCGGCCCGCCGCCGGGTAGACTGTCCGGTCGGCCGTTTCGCCGGCCCGCGTCGACCGATGCGGGATCGGGCGGGTCGCTGGACTTTGGAGGACGAGCCACATGGCGAGCACCGCGGACATCCGCAACGGCGTCGTGCTGTTGATCGACGGCCAGCTCTGGAACGTGATCGAGTTCCAGCACGTGAAGCCCGGCAAGGGCGGAGCGTTCGTGCGCACCAAGCTGAAGAACGTCGTGACCGGCAAGGTCGTCGACCGCACCTACAACGCGGGCGCGAAGATCGACATCGAGAACGTCGACCGCCGTGACTACCAGTACCTGTACAAGGACGGCGACGACTTCGTCTTCATGGACGGCGAGACGTACGAGCAGATGCCGATCCCCGCGGCGACCGTGGGCAGCGCCGCCGACTACCTGCTCGAGAACCAGGCCGCGACCATCGCGATCAACAACGGCAACCCGCTCTACGTGGAGCTGCCCGCCTCCGTCGTGCTCGAGGTCACCTACACCGAGCCCGGCCTGCAGGGCGACCGCTCGAGCGCGGGCACGAAGCCTGCGACGCTCGAGACCGGGGCGGAGATCCAGGTGCCGCTGTTCCTCGAGACGGGCACCAAGGTGAAGGTCGACACGCGCACGGGCGACTACCTCGGTCGCGTCTCCTAGCCGTGTCCGCCAGGTCCAAAGCGCGCAAGCGCGCGCTCGACGTGCTGTTCGCCGCGGACGTCCGCGGCGAGACCCAGGAGCAGGCGCTCGAGGCGGAGGCGCTCCGCGCGGCCGCGCGGCCCGAGCGGTCCTCCAGCTGGCCGTACGCTCGCGAGATCGTGCAGGGCGTCATCGATCGCGCGGACGAGATCGACGCGCTCATCGAGCATCACTCGACCTCGTGGCCGCTCGACCGGATGCCGGCGGTGGACCGGGGGATCCTCCGCATCGCGGTGTGGGAGTCCCGGTACAACGCGGAGGTGCCGGTCGGCGTCGCGATCGACGAGGCCGTCGAGCTCGCCAAGGAGCTGTCGACGGACGACAGCCCCAAGTTCGTGAACGGGATCCTCACCGCGATCACGAAGGACGTCGAGCAGACGACCTGAGCCGTCACCCGCGTCGGTACTTGAAGCCGACGTGGGAGGCGGCGAAGCCGAGCCGCTCGTAGAACCGGTGCGCGTCGGTCCGCGCCGTGTCGGACGTGAGCTGCACGAGCCCGGTCCCGAGCGCGGTCGCCGCGTCGTGCTGCACCCAGCGCATCATGGCTGCGCCGATCCCGGCCGAGCGGCGGTCGCTGCGGACCCGGACCGCCTCGACGAGCAGCCGGGTCGTGCCCACCCGGGTCATGCCGGGGATGCGGGTGAGCTGCAGGGTGCCGACGACGTCGGCGGGTCCTCCTGATGGGCTCGAGAGCTGATCGACGACGAGCAGGTCGTTGCCATCGGTGTCGAGCACGGCGTCGAGCGCGGATGCGGAGACGGGGCGGTCACCGGGGGAGCCGGCGTCGCCGCGCGCGGCGCTGACCGGGTCGTCGGCGAGCAGGTCCACGAGCGCGTCGAGGTCGCCTCGGCGCGCGCGTCGCAGCAGCAGGTCGCCGTCGCGGGTGTCGAGCGTCGCGGGCAGCGGGAGATCGGGGAGCACCCCACCAGTGTCGAGCATCGGACGCGGGCGGTTCAGCCGGTCGGGAGCTCCATCGCCCCGACCGCCAGCGACCAGCGGAGGTGCGGCTGGGGGTCGACCGTGACCGTGAACCGGTCCAGCCGCTCGGTGCTGGCGAGCATCGCGAGCGCCGGGCCGCCCGCCTGACAGGTGAGCACGGTCGGCTCCTCGGGACCGATCCGGAGCGTGATCGTCCCGTCGCCGGAGCAGAGCACGCTGACGACGACGTGGAGGCCGCGCCCGTCGAAGAGGCCCGTGGTGCCTGGGCCGCCCACGAGCTCGCCGATCGGGCGTCCCGGCACGGACGGCACCGCGATCGATGCGGCCGCGGCGGTCGGGTCGGTCGCGCGCGTGGCCGCCGACGCCTGCCAGGCCATCTCGACCCCGCCGGCCGCGGCCGCGACCAGTGCCACGGACGCCGCCGCGGCGGCGAGGGTGTGCCGCCGCCGGATTGGCGACGGCCGGTCCTCCGGCGGGGGCGGGGTCACGGCGGCGAGTGCGGCGAGATACGCGGCGACGGCGTCCTCGGGCGGGTCCGGACGGTACAGACGCAGCCGCAGCTCGAGCATGCTCGAACCGCTCCGCTCCATCACGGTGCGATCCTGCACCGCAGCCGCGCGCTGCGCGACGGTCGGAAGCCGTCGCTTCCGCAGAGTGATCCGCCCGCGGCGGGTCAGTCCGCCGCGGACGCGTCCAGCAGCGCGACCGCCAGATCCGGATGGTCCGCGAACACGCCGTCCACCCCCGCCGCGGCGATCGCAGCCCAGTGGCCGCGCCAGTCGCCGAACTCGGCGTCCCCGCCCGCGCTGCGCCGGTCGGGCGGCAGGAAGGCGTTCTCCGGCCGAAGCGTCCACGTCCACACCGCGAGGCCTGCGGCGTGCAGCGCGGCGACGCGCTCGGGGCTCACGAGGCGGGTGCTGATGCTGACGCCGGCGAAGCGGGAGAGCGCTGCGGGGTCCGCGAGCTCCTCCGCGTACGGGCGGTGCGCGTCCGGCGCCCGACCCCCGTCGTCGATCAGGTAGTACGCCGGGTGCCCGAGGTGGGCGAGCGCATCGAGCGGCGTCTTCTCGAAGCTCTCCAGCACGATCCGGCATCGCGCGCCGTCGAGGTCGCGCGTGACGAGCGGCGCGGGGTCGAGCCCGACCGAAGCGAGCGCGGCGGCGTCCTTGATCTCCACGACCAGCAGCAGGTCGAGCTGCTCCGCGATGCGGACGACGTCGGGCAGCACCAGCAGCCGCTCCTCGTCGTCGTGCGCGGCGCTCGCCGGCCGGAGGCGGGGATAGCGCTCGCGGGCGTGGAGAGCGCCGAGCTCCGCCCAGGTCAGCCGATCCACCCGGGCATCGGGCCCGAGCAGCGCGGCCGCGTCGGTCGTCGGCGCGAGGCCGCGGTCGTGCCGCACCAGCCGCAGGGCGCCGGCGGTGAGCTCCGGCAGGTGGCCGGAGGCACCCCGGTGCGCGATGACGAGCGGACGGGTCATACCGACGCGGCCACCGCGACCGGCCGGCCGGAGAACGCGACGTGCACCAGGTCGCCCGGCTGCGGGTGCTCGCTCGTCGCGTGCTGCACGGTCAGCGCCGGGCCGCTCTCGAGCTGCACGACCGTGCGGCGCTGCGCGCCGAGGAAGCTCGTCGAGATGACGATCGCCGGCAGCCCCGCCGCAGCGAGGAGCACGTCCTCGGGGCGGACGAAGGCGACCACGGGTCCATCCTGCACCGCGCTCGGCAGCGCGACGAGATCCTGCCCCGCGACGGCGACGCGGCCGTGCTCGAGCACGCCATCGAGCCGGTTCGAGAGCCCGACGAACGCGGCGACGAACTCCGTGGCCGGACGCAGGTAGAGGTCCTCCGGTGTCCCGATCTGCTCGATCGCGCCCGCGTTCATGACCGCGACCCGGTCGGCCACGGCGAGCGCCTCCTCCTGGTCGTGGGTGACGAACACGGCGGTGATGCCGGTCTCCTGCTGGATCTTCCGGATCTCGTCGCGGAGCTGCACGCGCACCTTCGCGTCGAGCGCGGAGAGCGGCTCGTCGAGCAGGAGCACGCGCGGACGCGTCACGAGCGCGCGGGCGAGGGCGACACGCTGCTGCTGACCCCCCGACAGCTGGTGTGCGAACCGCTCGCCCAGGTGCCCGAGGCCGACGAGGTCGAGCGCCTCCTGCACGCGCCGGGTGCTCTCCGCTCGGGAGACCTTGCGCATCTGCAGGCCGAACGCGACGTTCTGCGCGACCGTCATGTGCGGGAACAGGGAGTAGGACTGGAACACCATGCCGATGTCGCGCTTGTGCACGGGGACGGATTCGACGTCCTCGCCGCCGATCCGGACGTGGCCGGAATCGATGGTCTCGAGGCCGCTGATCGCGCGGAGCGCCGTCGTCTTCCCGCAGCCGGACGGGCCGAGCAGGGCGACGAACTCGCCGGGATGGACCTCGAGGCTGATCGCGTCGAGCGCCCGGCCGCCGGCGCCGTAGTCCTTGACCACGTCGATGAGCTGCACGGGCGTGCCGTGGACGACGAGCGACTCGGGGGGCGTCCCCACGCGCACGGCCGCGAGGTCGCTCCGCGTCGCGTCGGAGCCGGGCGTGGGGGCCCCAGGGGCGGTGCTGGTCATGACTTCCTCTTCCTCCGGGGGCGTCCGATCGAGCCGGCCGTGGAGATGACGACGAGCAGCGCGAAGACGAACAGCAGCGAGACGACGGCGAAGAACGCCGAGATGTACGGGTCCGTCTGCTGCAGGAGCAGCAGCGCGGTCTGGAAGGTGTTCTGCCCGAGGAAGTTCGCGATGGTGAACTCGCCGAGCACGACCGAGATCGTGAGGAGGCAGGCGGACAGCAGCCCGCGACGCAGGTTCGGCAGCACGACCCGCCACACGGCGACGGGCCAGGAGGCGCCGAGCGAGCGTGCCGCCTCCGTCAGCGTCGTGAGGTTGAGCACGCCGATGTTCGCCTGGATCGGGCGGTACGCGTACGGCAGCACGATGACGCCGATCGCGAAGGACAGCGTCCACGGGTCGCTGCCGAGCACGCTCTGCACGACCTGGTAGACCGGGACGAAGCCGACGACGAGCACGATCGTGGGCACCGTGATCGGGATCAGGCAGACGAACTCGAGCACCCGGTGGGCCCGCGGGAACCGCAGCTCGGCGAGGAGCATCGCAGGCAGCAGCAGCACGAGGACGATCGCGACCACGATCACCGCGAGGATCAGCGAGTTGCCGATGCCGGCGAACAGCTCGCTGTAGTTCGACGCCTGCGCGGGATCGAACAGCGCCGCGTAGTGGCTGAGCGTGAACGCTCCCGTGCTGGCGGTGGTGAAGGTGAACCAGCCGAGCGCCACGATCGGGATCGCGAACAGCGCTCCGATGACGACGAGCACGATCGTGCCGGTGGTGCTCGACGGCACCGCGCCGAAGCGCGAGCGGCGGGGGCGCCTCCCGGACGTCCGCGGTTCGACGCTGTCGGCCACCCGGGCCGCTGCTGCAGTCGTCATCGCTGCCACCTCCTCGTCCTGCTCTCGAGCAGCGAGTAGAGCGACATCAGGACCGCCATGATCACGACCATGCCGAGGGCGAGGACGCCCGCGGTGTTCGCGACGCCGACGATCGTCTCGCTCGTGAGCTGCTGCTTGATGGCGAGCGGGATGATCCCGCCCTGGGAGATGAGCGCCGCCGCGGTCGCGTACGACGAGAAGGCGTTCGCGAAGAGCAGGATCAGGCTGCCGAAGAACGCGGGGGCGAGCACGGGGACACCCACGCGCAGCCAGTAGGCGAGCCGGGTGCCGCCGAGCGTCGCCACGGCCTCGCCCCACTGCGGCCGCAGACCGTCCATGGCGGGCATGAACGACAGCACCATGAGCGGCAGGCCGAAGTAGACGTACGGGAAGAGCAGGCCCGTGACGGAGTAGAGGAGCGGGCCGTTCCCGTTGATGTCGATCCCGGTGATCGCCTTGACGATCACCGGGACGAGCGCGTTCTGCCCGATCGTCGCGATCCAGGCGAACGCCAGCATCACGCCGCCGAACTGCGCGAAGACGCTGCTCGCGGAATCGACGATCGCACGGACCACGCCATCGGGCCTCGCGGCGGTGAGCGCCCAGCACACGAGCACCCCGAGCACCGCGCTGATCAGCGCGGAGACGGCGGAGAGCCAGATGGAGTTCACGAAGTCCGTGAGGATCGTCGAGTCGACGAGCGTCGCGAAGTTGCCGAGCGTGAAGCGGCCGTTCGCGTCGAAGAAGCCGCTCGCGATCGCGACGACCCCTGGCACGGCGAGGAACAGCAGGACGTAGACGCCGAACGGCGCGAACCCGAGCCAGCCGACGTCGCGGCGCCGGGGGGCGGCGCCGGGGGGAGGACTTCCCCCCGGCGCCGCGCATGGCGGCCCGCTCGCCACCGGTGGGCACGGCTGCCGCGCCCACCGGTGGCTTCTGAGCGGTTGTCGTCATCGGATCAGCCGATGGCCTTGGACCAGCCGGACTTCAGGACCGTCGCGGCCTTGGTCGCCTGGTCGGCGGTGAGCTGCACCAGGTCGGCCGGCGGCTTGCCCACCGAGGTCAGCGTGGCCGAGTCGACCGAGCCCGCCTGCTGCATCGCGGCGAGCTCGGCGGGGTAGGCGCCGGCGGCGAGGTAGAGGTTCTGCACCTCCGGCGTGTAGAGGTACTCCTCCCACAGGCGCGCGGCGGCCGGGTTCGGTGCGTTCTTGTTGATCGCCTGGTTGTAGTAGCTGCCGATCGCGGTGCCGGGCAGCACGACCGTCTTCCAGTTCGGGTTGCCGGTCGAGCCGCCTGCGGGGCCCCACGCGACGTTGTTGAACGACCACTGGATGACGACCGGCGTCTGGCCGGAGTTCACGGTGGCCTGGGTCGGCAGGACCGAGATCAGGTTGCCGGCCTTCTTCAGCTTGCCGAAGAAGTCGACCCCGGGCTGGACGTCGTCCGCGCTGCCGCCCGACTGGGCCGCGGCGAGGTACACGGCGGAGGCGGCCTCGTTCGCCTGCGTCGGGTCGCCCTTGATCGCGACCTTGCCCTTGTAGGCGGAGCCGAGCAGGTCGTTGAGTGACGTCGGGGCCGGGACCTTCGAGGAGTCGTAGCCGATCGACATCAGACCCGTGTAGTCGTAGTACCAGAGGCCCGACGCGTCCTTGTAGCTGTCGGGGATGTCGGCCCAGGTCGCGACCTTGTAGGGCGTGAACAGGTCCTTGTTCGCGTCGAGCACGGCGGTGCCGATGTCGACGACGTCGGGCGCGTTGGCGCCGGTGCCCTGCGACGTGATCGCAGCGACCTCGTCCGCGGAGGATCCGTTCGGGTTCTGCGACGTGATCGTGATCCCCGGGTACTTCTTCTCGAAGCCGGCGATGATCTTGCCGTAGTTCGCCCACGACGGCGGCAGGGTGATGACGTTGAGCTTGCCCTCCGCCTCGGCGGCGGCGACGAGGCCCTTCATCCCGCCGAATCCTGCGGCGGAGGTGGCGACGGCCGCGGAGGCCTTCGGGACGGAGCCGGTGCCGCCCACCGCGGCGGTGCCGGAGCAGGCCGCGAGCGATGCCGCAGTGAGGCCGGCGAGCGCGAGGACCGAAGCGGCCCGCACGACCGTCCGCCGGGTGAACGTGGTGCTGTGCATGTGTAGGGGTTCCTCCTGGTGGGGGACCGGATCCGGCGGATGCCGGACCCGGGGCTGGTGGGTCGTCAGGTCGTGACGAGCAGGCCGGCGAGGGTCCGCTTCGCGAGGCCGAGGGCCGTCGTCATGCCGATGCCCGTCGTGACCGACGCGACGGTGACCCCGGGGATCGGTTCCGTGACGAGGAAGGGCGCCTTCGGGCTGGAGGCGTACACGCCGCGCCACCGTCGGCGGACCGTGAGGGGGGCGCCGAAGAGGCGCTCCATCTCCGCGAGCACGAGCGCGTCCGACGTCTCGTCCTCGAAGGGGTCCTCGGTGACGGCGGAGTGGTGCGTGTCGCCGATCACGAGCCGGCCGTCCGGCCGCTGGGTGAGCATCAGGTTGACGCCCTGCTCGAGCAGCGCGGGCGATCCGGCCAGCAGCTCCGCCCGCACATCGGCGGCGGACGGCTGCTGCGACAGACCGTCGTAGCGCAGCATCGACGTGCCCGTGAGCACAGCGGGCGGCACGGCGCCCGCCGGCGCGTCCACCTCCAGCATCCGGAGGCGGCACCGCACGAGCCGGTGCTCGTCCGCGACGTCGGGGAAGAAGCGGTCGACGTCGTGGCCGACGGCGACCACGGTGCGCGCGGTGCGGATCGTGCCGCGGGTGGTGCTGACGAGGCCGGGCTCGAGCGCGAGCACGTTGGTGCGCCACCGGAACACGACGCCGAGGCCCTCCAGGTGGGCGGCGATGCGCGCGCTCGCGGTGAGCGGGTCGACCCGGAGGTCCGCGGGCAGGTGCGCAGCAGCGGCGATCCCGGGCGGTGCGAATCCCAGCAGCTCGCCCGCCGCACGCGACGTCAGCGGCCGGACCGCGTCGCCGCGCTCCGCCGCGAACTCCTCGAGGAGTCGGGCCTGCGCCCCGGTCCGCGCCACGACGACCGTTCCGTGCTCGAGGATCGGCAGCGCCGCCTCCGCACCGAGGCGGAGCCACTCCTCCCGCGCCGCTTCGGCGAGCTCGAGCACCTCGCCGGCCTGTGCCGTGGTGCAGATATGGCCGAAGTTGCGCACGCTGGCACCCACCGCGCGCTCGTCGCGTTCGACCACCGTCACGCGGAGCCCGGCACGGACGGCGTGCAGGGCGTGCGACAGCCCGACGATCCCTGCGCCGACGACCACCAGGTCGCTTCCGAGTTCCACCACGAGCCGTGAGCATGCTGTGCCGCGGACCGCGTCCGCGGGGATTCCGAGCAGTGCTCACGGAGCGTTCGCCTCCGGGCCATCCAGGTGTCGTCGGGGGAACACCCGGTGAACAGGAGGTGCTCGCACCGGATCCGGGTGCGACGGGACGCCATGATCTGCGGTCGTGACGATCCGCCTCGCCTCCCTGGACATGGCCGGCACGACCATCGACGAAGGCGGTGCGGTCTACGCCGTGCTGCGCGACGCCGTCGAGCGGGCGACCGGCCGGGACGTGCCCGACGCGCTGCTGTCGCAGTGGAGCGGCACCGACAAGCGGGAGGCGATCGTCGGCCTTCTCACGGGCCTCGGCCAGGACCTGGGACGGACCGACGCGATCTTCGCCGCGTTCTCCGACGACCTCGCGACCGCCTACGCGACGGATCCGCCGGTGCTGCTGCCGGGCGTCCGCGAGACCGTGATGCAGCTGCGCTCGGAGGGGGTCAAGGTCGCGTTGCAGACCGGGTACCGGCGCGAGGTCGCGGAGGGACTGCTGGAGGCGGTCGGCTGGAAGGTCGGCGCAGACGTCGACGCGCTGGTCACGGCGGAGGACGTGACCGCCTCCCGCCCCGCGCCCTACCTGATCTTCAGGACCATGGAGGCGACGCGGGTGCTCGACGTGCGGGAGGTGCTCGTGGCGGGGGACACGGTGAACGACGTGACCGCGGGCACCCGCGCGGGCGTGCGGTTCGTGGTGGGCGTGCTCACCGGCGCGCACACGGTCGCGGAGCTCGGCGCCGTGCGCCACACCCACCTGGTGCCGAGCGTCGTCGACATCCCGGAGCTCATCGCCGCGGAGCGCTGACGGCCCGTCTGCCCCGATCCGGGACACGCGCCCCGGCGCGCGCACGCGCAGGTGTCCCGGATCGGGGAAGACGTCGCGATCGAGGCCCGCTGGTCGCGCTGGTCGCGGAACGCCTCGCGTCGCGGCGGCTCGAGCACCCGCTCCGGGTCGGGATCGACGGCGTCTGCGGCGCGGGGAAGACGACGTTCGCCCGGGACCTCGCTGCGGCGTCCGCGGTCTCGGGTCGCACTGCGATCCACGTCGACTCCGACGGGTTCCACCACGTGCGCGCCGTGCGGCACCGGCAGGGGCGGGAATCGGCCCGCGGCTACTACGACGACGCGTACGACCTGCGCTCGGTGCGCGACCTCCTGCTGCGGCCGCTCGGACCGGGCGGGTCGCTGCGGTACGCCGAGCACGTGCATGACCTGGCCAGCGACGAGGTCGCGCCGCGGTTCGCGCGTGCGCCGGCCGATGCCGTGGTCCTGTTCGCGGCCACGTTCGTCCAGCGCGGCGATCTGCGGAGCGAGTGGGACGAGGTGATCTGCCTCGACGCGCCCGAGGCGGGTGCGACCGCGCGCGGGGTCGCTCGTGACGCCGGCGCGCTCGGCGGCGCG
The DNA here is from genome assembly GCA_019352055.1 of Acidobacteriota bacterium. GTDB lineage: Bacteria > Actinomycetota > Actinomycetes > Actinomycetales > Microbacteriaceae > Amnibacterium. Next base: position 14,555 of record JABBOB010000011.1, on the reverse strand, counting down.
GATGCGGCGGAGGCGGCGTACGCATCGCGGTACATGGCCGCCTGCCGCATCTACCTCGCGGAGGAGGCGCCGCGGGACCGTGCATCGATCGAGATCGACCACACGGACCCGGCGGCGCCCGCGATCACGCGCTGGCGAGGCGCGTCAGGCCTCTTCGATGTCCGTGAACAGCGCGATGACCTTGTTGTGCGCGCCGCCGAAGATCGCGGGGAAGAACTGCCCGGCGGCCTCCGACGTGGTGGCAGCCGAGGCCTCGTCGTACCCGGCGAAGTAGAGCGTCAGCGAGCGGTGCGCGGGGGTCGGCGTGCCGTCCTCCTTCGGCCAGACCTTCCCCGACTCGAGCCGCTGCAGACCCGGCAGGGCGCGTGCCTTCGTGAGGATGTCCGGCCAGGACGTGTCGAACGCGTCGTTGTCGTCCTGGTTGTCGATGATGAGCTCGATCTTGGTAGGCATGGTGGCAGCACAGCACCGATCGGCTGGAGGGCAGCCGACCGTTGCGCACTCCGACGGCCGTGCGTCGCGCCGCGCACGCGGCCGATCCCGGTGCCGGTTGGTCGAGGTGCGAGTGCGGCGGGTCTCGAGGCCACCTGGGGGTGCCGCTGAGAGGCGCTATTGCCGCTCAGGGGCACACTTGTGACGCGCCTTCCGTTGGATGGAAAACACCTGGTCCAGCAGTTCTTTCACTGTCGGTGGCCCGTGCTCGAATGCGGGTATGAACCGGAACGCGGAGGCGCTGCTCGTGCAGGTGGGCGAGTACGCCCACCGGTTCGACCGCGTGTCCGCCGGCGGTCGGTTCGAGGGCGCGTCGTCCGCCGGTCCGATCCGGTTGCTGACCGACGACGAGCTGGTCCGAGCGACTGCCTCCAACGCCGGTCTGGTCCGGCTCGCGCAGGCGGAGCAGGTCGCTCTCGCCGGGGAGATCGCCCGCCGGTCCGAACCCCGTGACGCCACCTCGCTGGCCCGGAAGATGGGTGCCGCGTCGGCGGCGAACCTGGTCGCGCAGGTCACCGGCGTCCCGCGGGCGCAGGCGGGGACGATCGTCGCGTCCGGTGAGGCGTTCCGGCCTCGGGAGTCGATGACGGGGGAGCGGATGCCGGCGACCTGCCCGCAGATCGCGGCCGCCTTCGCCGACGGGCTGCTCGATCCGGAGGTCGCCGCCGCGATGCGGCGGGCGTTGGGCAAGGCAGCACCGGGGTTGGCGCCGTTCGAGGTGGACGCGTTGGAAGCGAAGCTGATCGAGGTCGCCTGCGAAGGGTGGGCGGCCGACGACCTGCTCGGGTGGCTCAAGCAGGTCCCGGCGACAGCACACCCCGAAGGCGGAGCACCGAACCCCGACGAACCGGCACCCACGCAGTCGGTGACTCGGAGGGCGTTGAAGAACGGGCTCTTCCGGTGGGTGCTCGACCTCGACAGCCTCACGGACGGCTTCCTCAAGACCGCGGTCGACGCGAACACGGCGATCAAGCGATCCCTGCTGTCCACCCCCGACGAGCCCGAGCCGGATGCCGACACCTCCGACCGCCGACCCCTCGCCCAACGGCGGGTCGACGGGATCCGGCTGCTGGCGACGAAGGCCCTGAAGATGGACGACGGTCAGGTCGGCGGCCCCGCCGTCACCCTGCTGGTCACCATGACTCTGGACGGGTTGCCGTCCGGGTTGGGGATGGCGCAGCTGCCGGACTGCGGATCCGAGATCCCCGCCTCCATCGCGCGGATGTTGGCCGCGGAGGCGGAGATCATCCCCGTCGTGCTCGGCGGGGCCTCCCAACCGATGGACCTCGGGACGGCACGCCGTTACTCCTCCATGGCCCAACGCCGAGCCATGGTCATCCGCGACGGCGGGTGCGTCGGCCCCGGCTGCGACGCCCCACCCTCCTGGTGCGACGGCGCCCACATCAGACCCGCCGGCTACGGACCCACCTCGCTCGACAACGGTGTGCTGCTCTGCTGGCGGTGCCACCTCCTCCTCGACACCCGAGGGTGGCAACTCGAACGCATCGAGGACCGGTGGTGGTGGAACCCACCACCCTGGATCGACCCCACCGGAACCAAACGACCCGGCGGCCGCATCCCACCCATCGACCCCGACGACTGACAGCGCGGGGTGATCTCGAGGCGCGCGTCGCTCGCTCCTCGATCGACGGGGGTCTCGAACGTCGGGTCGGAGGCGATCCGTGATGAGGGAGCATCGACGGGTGTCCATCCGGTTCGCGAGCGACGACGACCTCGATCGGCTCGAACACATCGAGAACGACGCCGACGAGCTGCTGCTCGAGCGGTTCCACCCGGAGGAGTGGCAGCGGGCGTCGAGCGGTCGGGAGCGGGCGGCGCAGCCGGGCTTCCTGCTCATCGCCGCCCAGACCGAGGACGGTCCCGCGATCGGCTTCGCGCATGCGCTCGAGGTCGGCGGGGCCGCGCACCTGGAGCAGCTGGCGGTCCTCCGGGACGCCGGTCGCCGCGGACACGGCAGCGCGCTCGTCCGGGCCGCCCTCGCCGAGGCGGGCCGGCGAGGGCATCGGAGGATGACGCTGCGCACCTACGCCGACGTGCCGTGGAACGCCCCGTTCTACGCCGCGCGCGGCTTCGTGGAGTCGGCACCCGACACCGACCTCCTCCGCGGGCTCGTCGCGGTCGAGGCCGGGCTCGGCCTCGAGCGGTACGGCCGTCGCATCCAGATGACCGCGGTGACGACGGTCCGCAGCCCGCGATAGTGTGCTTCCCGATCACCTTTAACGGACCGTCCAGAGAGGCGGGGAAGGAGGTCGGATGACGCTGCGCAGCCTGCTGGAGGCCGACGACGTCCGCCGCGCCATCACGCGCATGGCCCACGAGCTCGTGGAGCACGATCCCGACGCCGAGCGGCTGGTCCTGCTCGGCATCCCGACCCGCGGTGCGATCCTCGCCCAGCGGCTCGCGGAGCAGATGACCCGGATCGCCGATCGCGAGATCCCCTTCGGCGTCCTCGACGTCACCCTCTACCGCGACGACCTCGCCGGGCAGCCGACCCGCCCGACCCGTCGCACCGATGTCCCCGTCGACCTCGACGGCGCCACCGTGGTCCTCGTCGACGACGTGCTGTACTCCGGGCGCACGGTCCGCGCCGCCCTGGACGCGCTCACCGCCTTCGGGCGGCCGGCGGTCGTGCGCCTCGCGGTCCTCGTCGACCGCGGCCACCGCGAGCTGCCGATCCGGCCGGATTCGGTCGGGCGCAACCTGCCCTCGGCCAAGACGGAGCGGGTCCGCGTGACGCTGGTCGAGGTCGACGGCGCGGACGCCGTCACCATCGAGGGAGGGGACGCATGAGCGAGCACCTGCTCTCGACGAAGGGCTTCACGCGGGACAGCGCCGTGACGCTGCTCGACGTCGCGGAGGACATGGCCGACACCCAGCGGCGGCAGGTGAAGAAGCTGCCCACGCTGCGGGGCACGACGATCGTCAACCTGTTCTTCGAGGACTCGACCAGGACGCGGATCTCCTTCGAGGCCGCAGCGAAGCGGCTCTCCGCCGACGTGATCACCTTCAGCGCGAAGGGCTCGTCGGTGTCCAAGGGGGAGAGCCTCCAGGACACCGCGCAGACCCTGCAGGCGATGGGCGCCGACGGCATCGTGATACGGCACTCCTCGTCGGGCGCGGCCCACACGCTGGCCACGAGCGGCTGGACGCGCGCCGGGGTGGTGAACGCCGGTGACGGCACCCACGAGCACCCCACCCAGGCGCTGCTCGACGCGTTCACGATCCGCAAGCGCCGGCACGGCGACGACTCCCGAGGGCGCGACCTCGCGGGCGTCCGGGTCGTCATCGTCGGCGACATCCTGCACAGCCGCGTCGCGCGCTCGAACCTGTGGCTCCTGACCGCGATGGGTGCCTCCGTGCACCTCGTCGCGCCGCCGACCCTGCTGCCGTCGCACACCGAGGGCTGGCCCGTCACCACCGGCATCGACCTCGACGAGGCGATCGACGGCGGCCCTGACGTGGTGATGATGCTGCGGGTGCAGCGCGAGCGCATGACGGAGGCGTTCTTCCCGACGGCGAAGGAGTACGCCTCCCTCTACGGGCTGTCGGTCGCCCGCGCCGACCGGCTGCCGGAGTCGAGCCTCGTGATGCACCCGGGGCCGATGAACCGGGGGCTGGAGATCGCCGGGGCCGTCGCGGACTCGCCGCGGTCGACCGTGCTCGAGCAGGTGCAGAACGGGATCGGGGTGCGCATGGCCGTGCTGTACGACGTGCTGGCAGGGGAGCGGTCCGCATGAGCAGCCGATCGATGGACTCCTTCGTGATCCGAGGCGCCGCGCGCGCCGACGGCACCCGCACCGACGTCCGCGTGGACGGCGGCGTGATCGTCGCCACCGGCGCGCTCGTCGCGGTGGCGGGGGAGCGGACGATCGACGCCGACGGGCTGCTGCTGCTGCCCGGCTTCGTCGACCTGCACACCCACCTCCGGCAGCCGGGCGGCGAGGGCGCGGAGACGGTGCTCACCGGATCGCGCGCCGCGGCAGCGGGCGGCTTCACCACGATCCACGCGATGCCGAACACGACCCCGGCGGCGGACGGCCCCGGCGTCGTCGAGCAGGTCGCCGCGCTCGGCGAGGAGGCCGGCTACGTCGACGTCCGCCCGATCGGCGCGGTCTCGAAGGGCCGGGAGGGCAAGGAGCTCGCCGAGCTCGTCGCCATGGCGCGCTCGCGCGCCCGGGTGCGCATCTTCAGCGACGACGGCTCCTGCGTCGCCGACCCCCTGCTCATGCGCCGCGCGCTCGAGTACGCGCGCATCGTCGACGGCGTGATCGCCCAGCACGCGGAGGAGCCGCGCCTCACGGCTGGCGCCCAGCTGCACGACGGCGCGGTCGCGGCGGACCTCGGCCTGAAGGGGTGGCCCGCGGTGGCGGAGGAGGCGATCATCGCCCGAGACGCGCTGCTCGCCGAGTCCACCGACTCGCGCCTCCACGTGTGCCACGTCTCGACGGCGGGCAGCGTCGAGGTGCTCCGGTGGGCGAAACGGCGGGGGATCCGCATCACGGCGGAGGTCACGCCGCACCACCTGTGGCTCACCGACGAGTCCGCGCGCGGCTACGACGCCCGGTTCAAGGTCAACCCGCCGCTGCGCACGGCGGAGGACGTCGCCGTCCTCAGGGCCGCGCTGGCCGACGGTACGATCGACGCGGTCGCCACCGACCACGCTCCGCACCCGGCGGAGTCGAAGCGCAGCGAGTGGTCCGCCGCCGCGATGGGCATGGTGGGGCTCGAGACAGCGGTCCTCGTGGTGCAGGCGGCCATGGTCGAGACCGGTCTGATCGACTGGCCGGAGGTGGAGCGCGCGATGTCGAGCCGCCCTGCCGAGATCGCAGGACTCGTCGACGCCGCCCGCCCGATCGCCGAAGGCCGGCCCGCCGACCTCGTGCTGCTCGACCCGACCGCGCGACGCCGGTTCGGGGTCGAGCACCTGGCCGGCCGGAGCACGAACTCGCCCTACCTGGGCCAGGACCTGCCCGGAAGGGTCGTCGCGACGTTCTTCCGCGGCACGCCCACCGTGCTGGACGGTGCGGTCCGCGAGCCCGACCAGCTCGGAGCGGCCTGGTGAACCCGGTGTCCGTGGGCGTCGTGCTCACCCTGCTCGTGCTCGCGCTGATCGGCATGGCGTGGAGCTGGCGCCGACGCGGACACGCCCAGCGCGGCCTCGTCGTGCCGGCCGTGCCGGCCGTGCTCGACGCGACCGGCTTCTCCACCGACGGCCTGCTCGTCGCGACCACCTTCGCCGGGCGCCCGCTCGACCGCGTCCACGCCGACGGGCTCGGCTTCCGCGCGCCCGCGACGCTGACGGTCACCGACCGCGGCGTGCTCGTCGACCGGGCGGGCGGGGCGCCGTTCCTGGTCCCCGCCGGCGGCGCGGCCGGTACCGCGAGCTGGGCGCTCGACAAGGGCGTCGAGCGCGACGGGCTCACCGTCCTCGGCTGGTCGCTGACCGACGCCGCAGGCGACGACGTCCCCGTCGAGTCGGCCTTCCGCATCCCTCCCGAGTCCCAGGCGAGCCTGCTCGCCGCGCTTCGCCCGTCCACCCCGCGTCCCGTCGACCAGGAGGCCACCGATGCCGACCTCTGACCCTGCCGTTCTGGTGCTCGAGGACGGTCGGCGCTTCGCCGGCCGCGCCTGGGGAGCCCGCGGCCGCACCTTCGGCGAAGCCGTCTTCACCACCGGCATGACCGGCTACCAGGAGACGCTCACCGACCCGTCCTACGCCGGGCAGATCGTCGTCATGACCGCGCCGCACATCGGCAACACCGGCATGAACGACGAGGACCCGGAGTCGTCCCGCATCTGGGTCGCCGGCTACGCCGCGCACAGCCCCTCCCGCGTCGCGTCCAACCAGCGCTCGACGCGCACGCTCGACGACGACCTCGAGCGCGACGGCATCGTCTCGATCGCCGGCATCGACACCAGGGCGGTCACCCGGCACCTCCGCGATCGCGGCGCGATGCGCTCCGGCATCTTCTCCGGCGACGACGCGGCGCTGCGCCCTGAGGAGCAGCTCGCGCTCGTGCTGGAGAGCCCGGAGATGAGCGGGCGGAACCTCTCCGCCGAGGTGTCCACGGAGGCGAACTACACGATCCCGGCCCGCGGCGAGCGGATCGGGTCCGTCGCGATCGTCGACCTCGGCATCAAGGCGGCGACGATCGCCAAGCTCGCGGACCGGGGCTTCGACGTCCACGTCGTGCCCGAGTCGGTCACGATCGACGAGCTCTACGCGCTCGAGCCCTCCGCGGTCTTCTACTCGAACGGCCCCGGCGACCCGGAGGCGAGCGAGCACCACATCGCGCTCCTCCGCGAGGTCCTCACGCGCCGGACGCCGTTCTTCGGGATCTGCTTCGGGAACCAGCTGCTGGGGCGCGCGCTCGGATTCGGCACCTACAAGCTGCCGTTCGGCCACCGCGGCATCAACCAGCCGGTGATCGACCTCCGCTCGGGCCGCATCGGCATCACCGCGCACAATCACGGCTTCGCGGTCGACGCGCCCCGCGGCGGCCCCGTCGAGACACCGGCGGGCTTCGGCCGGGCCGAGGTGACGCACGTCGACCTGAACGACGACGTCGTCGAGGGGCTCGCCTGCCTCGACCTCCCGGCGTTCTCGGTGCAGTACCACCCCGAGGCGGCCGCGGGTCCCCACGACGCCGACGCCCTCTTCGACCGCTTCCGCGAGATGGTCGTAGCGGAGCGGACCGGCGGCGGATCCGCCGCCATCGCCGCAGAGACGAACCCCACGGACGGAGCCGCCTGATGCCCAAGCGAACCGACATCGCCAGCGTGCTCGTGATCGGGTCCGGCCCGATCGTCATCGGGCAGGCCGCCGAGTTCGACTACTCCGGCACCCAGGCGTGCCGGGTGCTGCGCGAGGAGGGCATCCGCGTCATCCTCGTGAACTCGAACCCCGCCACGATCATGACCGACCCGGACTTCGCCGACGCCACCTACATCGAGCCGATCACGACGCCGGTGCTCGAGAAGATCATCGCGAAGGAGCGGCCCGACGCGGTGCTCCCGACCCTCGGCGGCCAGACCGCGCTGAACGCGGCGATCGCGCTCGACGAGGCCGGGATCCTCGCGAGGTACGGCGTCGAGCTGATCGGTGCGAAGGTCGACGCGATCCGGCGCGGCGAGGACCGGCAGATCTTCAAGGACCTCGTGATCGAGGCCGGCGCGGAGGTCGCGAAGAGCCGCATCGCCACCAGCGTCGAGGACGCGCTGTCCCACGCCGACGAGCTCGGCTACCCGATGGTGGTGCGCCCGTCGTTCACGATGGGCGGCCTCGGGTCGGGGTTCGCGCACACGCCGCAGGAGCTCGCCCGCTTCGTCGCGCAGGGGGTCGCCGCCTCCACGGTGGGGGAGGTGCTGCTCGAGGAGTCGATCCTCGGCTGGAAGGAGTACGAGCTCGAGCTGATGCGCGACCACGCGGACAACACGGTCGTGGTCTGCTCCATCGAGAACGTCGACCCGGTCGGCGTGCACACCGGCGACTCGATCACCGTCGCGCCGGCGATGACCCTCACGGACCGCGAGTACCAGCGGATGCGCGACATCGCGATCGACATCATCCGGCTCGTCGGCGTGGACACCGGAGGCTGCAACATCCAGTTCGCGGTCGAGCCGACCACCGGCCGGATCATCGTCATCGAGATGAACCCGCGCGTCTCACGCTCCTCCGCGCTCGCCTCCAAGGCCACGGGCTTCCCGATCGCGAAGATCGCGGCGAAGCTCGCGATCGGCTACCGCCTCGACGAGATCCCGAACGACATCACCAAGGTCACCCCGGCGAGCTTCGAGCCGACGCTCGACTACGTCGTCGTGAAGGTGCCGCGGTTCGCGTTCGAGAAGTTCCCGGCCGCCGACCCCGAGCTGACGACGACGATGAAGTCGGTCGGCGAGGCGATGGCGATCGGCCGCACCTACGGCGCCGCGCTGCAGAAGGCGCTCCGGTCGCTCGAGAAGCGCGGATCCTCCTTCCACTGGTCGGAGGAGCCGCTCGACAAGGGGGCGCTGCTCGAGCAGATCCGCACCCCGACCGACGGGCGCATGGTGCTGGTGCAGCAGGCGTTCCTCGCGGGCGCGACGGTGGCGGAGGTCTTCGACGCCACGAAGATCGACCCCTGGTTCCTGGACGCGATCGTCGCGATCAACGAGCTGGCCGACACGATCCGCACGGCGGCCGACCTCGACGAGGACCTCCTGCGGCTCGCGAAGCAGGAGGGCTTCTCAGACGCGCAGCTCGCTCAGCTGCGGGGCGTCGGGGAGGAGGTCGTGCGCGGCATGCGCGACGCGGCCGGCGTGCACCCGGTCTACAAGACCGTCGACACCTGCGCGGGCGAGTTCCCGGCGCTCACGCCGTACCACTACTCGACGTACGACAGCGAGACGGAGGTCGCCCCCTCCCACGCCCGCAAGGTGATCATCCTCGGCAGCGGCCCGAACCGGATCGGGCAGGGGATCGAGTTCGACTACTCCTGCGTGCACGCGGCCTTCGCGCTGAAGGACGCCGGGTACGAGACGGTGATGATCAACTGCAACCCGGAGACGGTCTCGACCGACTACGACACCTCCGACCGCCTGTACTTCGAGCCGTTGACGCTCGAGGACGTGCTCGAGGTGATCCACGCGGAGTCCGCCTCCGGCACGATCGAGGGCGTGGTCGTGCAGCTCGGCGGCCAGACGGCGCTCGGGCTGGCGAAGGGGCTCGAGCGGGCGGGAGTCCCGATCCTCGGCACGTCGCCGGACGCGATCGACCTCGCCGAGGAGCGTGGGCTGTTCGCCTCGATCCTCGAGGACGCGGGTCTCGTGGCGCCGAAGAACGGCACCGCGTTCGACGCGGAGAGCGCGCTCGTGGTCGCCCGCGAGATCGGCTTCCCGGTGCTCGTGCGGCCCTCCTTCGTGCTCGGCGGCCGCGGGATGGAGATCGTCTACGACGAGTCGAGCCTCGAGGGCTACTTCGACCGGATCGCCGGGCAGGCGATCGTCGGCCCCGATCATCCGCTGCTCGTCGATCGCTTCCTCGACGACGCCATCGAGATCGACGTGGACGCGATCCACGACGGCGAGCGGTTGTGGATCGGCGGCGTGATGGAGCACATCGAGGAGGCCGGCATCCACTCCGGCGACTCCTCCTGCACGCTCCCGCCGGTCACGCTCGGCCGCCAGGTGATCGACGAGGTGCGGACGGCCACCCTGGCGATCGCACGGGGCATCGGCGTCCGTGGCCTGCTGAACGTGCAGTTCGCGGTCGCAGCGGGCGTCCTGTACGTGCTGGAGGCCAACCCCAGGGCATCGCGGACGGTCCCGTTCGTGTCGAAGGCGCTCGGCGTGCAGGTCGCGAAGGCCGCCGCCCGGGTGATGGCCGGTGCCACGCTCGCCGAGCTGATCGAGGAGGGGATGCTGCCGGAGCGCGACGGCAGCGACGTGCCCGCCGACTCGCCCGTGGCGGTGAAGGAGGCGGTCCTGCCGTTCAAGCGGTTCCGCACGAGGGACGGACAGGTCGTCGACAGCCTCCTCGGCCCGGAGATGCGCTCGACCGGCGAGGTGATGGGGATCGACCGCGACTTCCCCCGCGCGTTCGCGAAGAGCCAGGACGCCGCGTACGGCGGGATGCCGCTCAGCGGAACCGCGTTCGTGTCCGTGGCGGATCGGGACAAGCGATCCGTGGTGCTCTCCGCCCTCCGCCTCAACCAGCTCGGGTTCACCCTGCTGGCGACCGAGGGCACGGCCGAGATGCTGCACCGCAACGGCATCCCCGCCGATGTCGTGCGCAAGGTGAGCGACGCCGAGCAGGTGGGACCCGACGTCGTGGAGCTCATCCGACGCGGCGAGATCGACATCGTGGTCAACACCCCGAGCGGCCGGAGCGCCCGCGCGGACGGCTACGAGATCCGCGCCGCGGCCGTCGCAGCCGACAAACCCCTGTTCACGACGGTGGCTCAGCTCTCCGCCGCGGTGGCGAGCGTCGATGCGATTCGGGCAGGATTCGATGTGACTCCCCTCCAGGAGTATGAGCGACGCCGCAGAGCAGCTGCAGGCAGGAAGGCGGTGCGCTGATGGTGCAGTCGTTCGGGGACCGTCTCGGCTCCGCGTTCGCGGAGCACGGACACCTCTGTGTCGGCATCGACCCGCACGAGTACCTCCTCGCCGAGTGGGGCCTCCCGGTCTCCGCGGTGGGGGCGCACGAGTTCGGTCTCCGGGTCGTGGAGGCGTGCGCGGGCCGGGTGGGCATCGTGAAGCCGCAGGTGGCGTTCTACGAGCGCTTCGGCTCGATCGGGTACAAGGTGCTCGAGGACGTGCTGAAGGAGGCGCGCGACGCCGGCCTCGTCGTCGTCGGCGACGTGAAGCGCGGCGACCTCGGGTCGACCCTCGAGGCGTACGGGCAGGCGTGGCTCACGCCCGGCTCGCCGCTCGAGGTCGACGCGATGACGATCAGCGCCTACCAGGGGTTCGGCGCCCTGCGCAGCCCGCTGGACCTGGCGGCGCGGTACGGGAAGGGCCTGTTCGTGCTCTCCGCGACCTCGAACCCCGAGGCGCTCGCGGTGCAGACCGCGGAGATCAAGCGCGAGGCGCAGACGGGCAAGACCCTCGCTGGGGCGCTCGCCTCCCGCGTCGTGAACTGGAACCGCACGCACTCCGAGGGGGATCCGATCGGCTCGATCGGCGTCGTGCTCGGCGCCACGGTGGACTTCGTCGACTACGGCATCGACCTCGCCCAGCTGGCGGAGTCGCCGGCCGCCCCCATCCTCGCCCCGGGCTTCGGCTACCAGGGCGCCCAGTTCGCGGACGTGAAGCGGTTGTTCGGCGTCGCCGCCGGCACGACCATCGTCACGGCCTCGCGCAGCATCCTCGCGACCGGTCCCGCCGGTCTCGGTGACGCGATCGCGCGGCAGTCCGCCCTGCTCGGGGAGGCGATCGCGTGAGGTCCGGATGGTGAACCCGCCGGAGGTCGACCGGCTCGCGGGGTCCCGGGCCGCGGTCGCCGCGCGCCGGGCCCGCGCGGAGGTGAAGCGGCAGGTCTCGAGCGGCGAGCGCAGCGCCAGCGAGGTGCTGTCCTCCGCCGCGCGCGACGGGTCGCAGCCCGAGTCGACGCTGCGGGTCAGCGAGCTGATCGGCTCGATCCCGTGGCTCGGCCCGACGCGCACCGCGAAGATCATGCAGGAGCTGCGGATCTCCCACTCCAAGCGGCTCGGCGGCCTCGGCGTGCACCAGTACCAGCGCCTCCACGAGTTCCTGGTCCGTCGGCAGGCGCCGCGCCGGCCGGGGGACGCCGAGTCGCGCGCCAGCCGCCTCGTCGTGCTGGCCGGCCCGACGGCCGTCGGCAAGGGCACCGTCGCCGCCTACATCCGCGAGCACTACCCCGAGGTGCTGCTCTCCGTCAGCGCGACGACGCGCGCCCCCCGCCCCGGCGAGATCGACGGCGTCACCTACTTCTTCCTCAGCGACGAGCAGTTCGACCGGATGGTCGAGGCCCGGCAGTTCCTCGAGCACGCGACGGTGCACAACGCCTACCGCTACGGCACCCCGCGCGCCCCGATCGAGGCGGCCCTGGCGGAGGGGCGCAGCGTGCTGCTCGAGATCGACATCCAGGGCGCCAGGCAGGTGCGGGCGGCGTTCCCGGAGGCGAAGCTCGTCTTCCTCCTGCCGCCGACCTGGGACGAGCTCGTCCGTCGCCTGACCGGTCGCGGTACCGAGGACGCCGAGGAGCAGGCGCGCCGCCTGGAGACCGCGAAGGTCGAGCTGGCCGCCCAGGAGGAGTTCGACGCGACCGTCGTCAACACCGAGGTCCCCGAAGCGGCCCGCGAGGTCGTAGACTTGATGACCGCCTGATCCGGCGAACTCTTCGGGGCCCAGCGTGGTCCCGTCCCAGCGTTCGTTTTGAAGGGGTTTCCGGCGCTTCGCGCGGGAAACCCCTTCAAAACGGATGGCGCGTCTATCGAAGGAGCTCCACATGGCCAACAACAAGGGCATCATCGACCCGCCCATCGACGAGCTGCTGACGAAGGTCGACTCGAAGTACGGCCTGGTGATCTTCGCGTCGAAGCGCGCGCGCCAGATCAACGACTACTACGCCGACCTGCACGAGGGCAGCCTGTTCGACAACGTCGGCCCGCTCGTGGAGTCGTCCATCGACGACAAGCCCCTGTCGGTCGCGCTCCGCGAGATCAACGAGGGCAAGCTCAGCATCACCGCGGTCTCCACGCTGCCGGTCGCGCCGGACGTCGAGGCCGAGGCGCTCTAGCCCCGTCCGGTTCGCGCCGCCCATGAAGGTCGTCGTCGGCATCACGGGCGGCATCGCGGCCTACAAGGCCGTCGGTGTGGTCCGTGCGCTCGTGCTCGGCGGCCACGACGTGCACGTCGTGCCGACGCAGGCCGCCCTCCGGTTCGTCGGCCGGCCGACGCTCGAGGCGATCAGCCGCAACCCGGTGGAGTCCGACCTGTACGAGGGCGTCGCCGAGGTGCGACACGTCGCCCTCGGGCAGACCGCCGACCTGATCGTCATCGCCCCGGCGACGGCGAACACGCTCGCGAAGCTCGCTGCAGGACTCGCCGACGATCTGCTCGGCACCACGGTGCTCGCCTCCACCGCGCCGCTCGTGGTCGCTCCCGCGATGCACACCGGGATGTGGGCCAACGCGGCGACGCAGGCGAACGTCCGCACGCTCGAGTCCCGCGGCGTCGTGATCGTCGGGCCCGAGAACGGCCAGCTGACCGGCAGCGACTCCGGAGCCGGCCGGATGTCGGAGCCGGCCGAGATCGTGGCAGCCGCGCTGGACGCGGCCGTCGCCGCCGACCCCGACCTGGACCGGAGCGAGGTGCCCGTCCCGGACGACCGCCTCGCCGGCAGGAAGATCCTGATCTCCGCCGGCGGTACGCGCGAGCCCCTCGACCCGGTGCGGTTCCTCGGCAACTCCTCCACCGGCAGCCAGGGCGTCGCCCTCGCGGAGGAGGCCCGCGATCGCGGCGCCGATGTCGTCCTGCTCGCCGCGAACCTCGAGGTCCCGGCTCCCGTCGGCGTCCGGATCGTCGCGGTCACCACGGCCGAGTCGATGCTCGAGGCGGCGACCCGCGAAGCAGCCGACGCGGATCTCGTCATCATGGCCGCCGCGGTCGCGGACTACCGGCCGGCGGAGACGGCGCAGTCGAAGCTCAAGAAGGACGAGCTCGGCGACTCGGTCACGGTCGAGCTGGTGCGGAACCCGGACGTGCTCGCCTCCCTCGCGGCGAACCGGCCGGGACCCGGCCAGGTCGTCGTCGGCTTCGCCGCCGAGACCGAGCACGACGCACAGCGGCTCCTCGCTCTCGGGCGGGAGAAGATCGCCCGCAAGGGAGCCGACTTCCTCGTCCTGAACGAGGTGGGCTTCGAGCGCGGCTTCGGCCCGGGCGACACCGCGGTGACCGTGATCGACCGCGCCGGTGCCGTCGTGGGCGCGGCGATCGGCCCGAAGCCGTCGGTGGCCGCTGCCATCCTCGATCTCGTCACCCCCGCCTGACCCAGCCCCTCCCCATCGACACGCACCAGGAGTCCTGCATGCCGCTGCGCCTGTTCACGTCCGAATCGGTGACCCCCGGGCACCCGGACAAGATCTGCGACCAGATCTCGGACAGCATCCTCGACGCGCTCATCTCGCAGGACCCGGAGGCGCACGTCGCGGTCGAGACCCTCGTCACGACGGGTCTCGTGCACGTCGCGGGCGAGGTCTCGACCACCGGCTACGCGGACATCCCCGGCATCGTCCGGGACCGGATCCGCAGCATCGGCTACGACTCGTCCGAGCAGAGCTTCGACGGGTCGACCTGCGGCGTGACCGTCAGCGTGGGGGAGCAGTCGCGCGAGATCGCGGACGGCGTCGGCGTCGCGGTGGAGGCGCGGGCCGGCAGCGTCGACCCGTACGACCTCCAGGGGGCAGGCGACCAGGGCATCATGTTCGGGTACGCCGTGCGGGAGACGCCCGAGCTGATGCCGATCCCCATCGCGCTTGCGCACCGACTCGCGGAGCGGCTCACGCAGGTCCGCAAGGACGGCTCGCTGCCCTACCTCC
>JABBOB010000061.1:2795-14898 GCA_019352055.1 Acidobacteriota bacterium | reverse complement strand
GCAGCGCGACGTGCGGGGATGCAGGTGCTCGCTCCAGGAGCATCGTGAACGACGACGTGTGGCTGCGGCGCTCTGGTGCCGATCGCTCGTCGGAGGAGGGTCAACGGACGAGGCGGACGCCCTCGATGTGCTGCCACGCACGATCTGCCGTGAGCGCCACCGACTTCGTTCTCTGAGCGAGGGCGAGGCACAGTCGGTCCGCCAGCGAGAGCCCAGATCCTCTCCGCCACATCCGAGCCGCCGCTTCTGCATCGAGTCGTTCGACCGGCTCGACGCGAAGAGGGAATGACAGCAATACGTCTCGACTGACGGTCCACGCGTCGTGTGCCTGCATCTTCTGCATGACCTCCGACCAGTTGGCGGCGCCGATCACGCCTCCCTCCAGGAGCTGTCCTGCGACGACCTCCTCGCCGGGCTCAGCCAGGAGATAGGCGAGCAGCGCGGACGAATCGAAGACGATCATGTGGCTGCGTCTTCCGCTTCCGCTTCACGACGCCGCTCCGACAGCAGGTCGTCGACGAGCGGTGCCCCGCCGACGAGTGCTCGGACTCGTCGCAGCGCCGTGGAGCGCTCCGTGAGCAGGAGCCCCTCGTCGGTCTCGACGAGGATCAGCTCCGTGCCGGCAGCCCAGTTGTGCCGGGCGCGGACCTCAGCGGGCACGACGATCCGACCCTTGTCTCCCACGACGACTGATGTGGTGCCACTCATTCTGAAAGCGTACCACTCGGCTCGATTGGGGCATCGGTCTCATCGGGCTCGTCCGCGAGCAGATCCGCGGCGATGCGGTGGTTGGCATGGGTGTCGAAGCTCGTGCGACCGCGGTCGTAGCGGGCGGTGACCCTCGGGTCCGCGTGCCGCGCGGCGACCTGCATGTCCCGGAGCGGGATGCCCGCGTCGAGCCCCAGCGTGACGAACGTGTGCCGGAGGCTGTGCGGCGAGATCCGCTTGTCGATCCCCGCCGCGCGGCAGAGACGACGGATCGCGAGAGTGGCTGCGCGGTGCGTCCACGGCCGCTCCGGCAGCTCGCCCCACGGCGGGCGGACCAGGATCCGTCCGTGGGTCCGGTCGCCGACCGCCTCGCGGAGCATCTCGAAGACCGGTTGGGGGAGCGGGATCGTCGCCGGCTTGCCGCCCTTGCCGACGATCCGCAGCACCGGATGGCCGCGGACAACCGTGCCGAAGTCCTCGATGAGCGCGCCCATCGCCTCCGAGATCCGGAGGCCCAGCAGCCCGAGCATCGCGATGAGCGCCAGCTCGGTCGGAGAGGATCTGCGAGCGGCGGCGATGAGGCGCCGGAGCTCGTCGCGGTCGAGCGCGAGGATGCGGGATTCGTCGATGAACACCCGCGGCCTCCGGAGCGCCGCCGTCGGGTCCTTCTCGATCCATCCGTCGATGAGCGCGAAGCGGTAGTAGCCGACCAGCGGGGTGAGGTGATGGGCGACGCTGTGCGGGATGTTGCCGCGATCGTGCTCGAGGTACCGCACGTAGAGCTCGAGGTGGACCCGCTTCGCCTCCAGGGGATCGAGGCCGTGGTCGAGGCACCAGGTGAACAGTCCCTGTCGCTCGGCCGTCACGCCGCATTCGCGGCGCGCCGGAACCGGCTCCAGGGGCCCAGCCGGAGCGAGATCGAGTAGCTCGTCAGCGTGTTCCCGGAGTACCGGGCGAGGTAGGACGCGGCCGCGAGTGCCCAGGGGGGAGTCGGCTCCGTCGCCCGTGCCGTGCTGAGGTCGGTCATGTCGGCTCCTCGTCGCTGCCGCGGAAACCTACCCACCGACGCGTGGGGTTCAGCGCTGTCCGTCCCCGGCCGGATCCACGGCCGCGGATCTCGACCTGTGGAGGAGCGGAGCGCGCGCTTCGTCTCGCCGGGCGAGAGCGTCCGCGGGCCATCCGGCCTGCCGGGCGCTGCTGCACGGTGTGGCAGATGTGCTACGGTCCGGCACATGTCCTCCGTCGCCTCCCGCGATCTCCGCAACCACACGGCGGACGTCTTGCGGACCGTCGCCGGCGGCACCGCAGTCACGGTCACGGTCAACGGGTCACCTGTGGCCGAGATACGTCCGATCCGGTCGGGCCGGCCGAGGTTCTTGACGAAGGCGGATCTGGTCGAGATCGTCGCGCGACATCAGGCTGATGCCGGCCTGACGAGCGAGTTGCAGCACCTCGCCGGCGAGACGACCGACGACCTGGACCCGATGTGAGCGACCGCCCGGCCATGCTCGACACGAGCGTCTTGATCGCTCGCGAATCCGGTCGACCTCTCGACCTCGACACACTGCCGGATCGCGCAGCGGTCAGTGTCATCACGCTCGCAGAGCTGCAGGCGGGCGTGCTGGCGGCCGTCGACGTGTCGATCCGGGCCCGGCGACTCGCGACGCTGGAGGCGGTCAGCGCGATCGATCCGCTGCCCGTCACCGCTGATGCGGCACGACGCTGGGCGGAGCTCCTCGTCCGCCTCGCGCAGGAGGGTCGCCGCGCGAAGATCAACGATCTCTGGATCGCAGCCGTCGCAGCGGCCAACGGCATGGATGTCGTGACGCAGGACGACGACTTCGATGTCATCGAGTCGGTCGGCGGGCCGCGGGTCGTTCGCGTCTGAGGCGACAGGTCGCGCCGCGCAGCACCGCAGATCCGGTCGGTCTCGGGCATGCCGGTGCTGCTGCGCGTGCTGCCGTTCGCCCTCGAGGAGACGCGGTGGCAGGGCGACGACGACGTCGACCGGCGCGTCCGGATGCGGCTGGCCCTCCGGCTCGCCTGGGCCGTCGCCCGTCTGCCGGAGCTCGAGGGGTGCGACACGGTGTCCGCCGTTGCCCAGATCACGCGTGCGTCGCCTCCGGGAGAGCGACCGGGAGCGCTGAACGACCTGCGGCCGGGCACGAACAGCGAGTGTGTACAGTGTGTGTATGGCCCGCGTGAACGTGTACCTGCCGGAGGACCTGGCAGAGCGGGCGAGGCGTGCCGACCTGAACGTCTCGGCGCTGGCACAGGACGCCGTTCGTCGTGCACTCGGTGCGCACGAGACGACCGCATGGCTCGCAACCCTGGCCGCGGAACCCGCGTCGGACGTCTCGCACGAGGCGGCGCTCGAGTCGCTGGACGCGGAACGGGACGAGGCCGGCACCCGCCATGGCTGACGTCGTCGTCGATGCATCCGCGCTCGTCGACCTGCTTCTCGGGAACCGGCTCGGCAAGGCTGTCGCACGACGCCTCGTCGACGAGCGGCTGCACGCCCCTGCCCACATCGACAGCGAGGTGCTCTCGGCCCTCGGACGGATGCACCGAGGTGGCCTGCTGACCGTCGGCCAGGTCGACGGGATGCTGCGTTCGCTCACCGCGGCACCCATCGCTCGCCATGGGACCGACGGACTGGTCGCGGGTGCCTGGGCGCGCCGGGACCGGGTGCGGCTCGTCGACGCGCTGTATCTCGAACTGGCCGAGCGGGTCGGGGGTCCGCTCATCACCACAGACCTGCGCCTCCGGCACGAACCACGGGTCGAGGCCCTCGAGCGGTGACGCGTGCTGTCGAGCGCCTCCCGCAACCGCGCCCCGGCGTCGGGGAGCGTGAGGTCGCGGATCTCGACACCCGGTTCGGCGATCTCGTCCCAACGCTCGAGGACCGCCTCCAGCGTCGCGGGCAGTGCGAAACCGTCCGTGATCGCGGTGCCGAGGTCGTGATCGACGAGCGTGAAGACGGAGAACACCGAGCCGTCTGCGAGCCGGACCTCCACGACGACCTGATCGAGGTCACCGCCCTGGTCGATCATCGCGACCGCCCGCGTCACCCGGGTCTCGGCGACCCGCGCGAACCAGGCCGGCGACGCGACCCGGGCGGGCCGGTCGGCGAGCTGTGGCACGAGCACCCCGATCGCCGCGGCCCGCGCACGGACGGAGGGGGAGTCGGCCCGCTCGACGGGGTGCAGGAACTCGGGCGGATCGATCCCGGCCTCGGTCCGGTTCGTGAGCAGCTCCGCGATCGAGCTGGCGTGGTCGAGGACCTCCTCGAACTCGGGCTCCATGCGACGTCGCGGTCGCCCGGGAGAGGAGCGGCGACGGTTCGGCGGGCGACGCCGCGTCCGCTCCCGCTTCTCCACCTCGGGATCGTGCGCTCGGCGTGCAGAAGCCGTTCGCGGACGAGGACGAGGAACACCCGGCCTGACCTGCTCTACTACGCGCGTGAGTGCGTTGCTCGAGGTGATCGCCGGGCTCGGCGTCATCGTGCTCGTCGTGGTCGCGATCGCGACGCTCGTCGCCGGGCGGTCCGGGCCCCGCGTCACGGAGGTCGAGCCGTCGCGGTCCGCGACGGTGTCCGACCGGCATCGGCACCGGTGGACGCGGTGGCAGGTGCTGGAGGAGAAGCGGATCCACCTCTACGGCGAGGTCGACGAGGGCCGCGAGCTGCCCGACCGCATCGACGTCGTCCTGCGCCGCGAGTGCGCCCGCTGCGGCCTGCCGCAGACGCAGACCGTGCGCGGGCTCGACGCCGACCGGCACGGCTGAGCCGTGCTCCCGGTCGGGCCGGCGCGAGCGCCGACCGATCGACGTCGCCGGCTGCAGCGCACCACCGGGACCGACACCGGGGCACGATGGACGGATGATCCAGCGACGCGTCGGCTGCGCCCCCATCGCGACGGGGCGCCGATGACGCCGATCGAGCTGACGATGCGGCTGGAGCACCCCGACGGATCCGCCCGCCTCCGGGCTGCGCTCGCCGCCGGCTCCCAGCCGGAACCCGCATTCGTCGCGGTGCTCGTCGAGCGCTGCGGGGTCGACCCCGACTTCTTCGTCCGCGACATGCTGACCTGGGCGCTCACCCGCCACCCGGCCGACCTCACCGTGCCGCGGTTGACGGAGGAGCTGGCGTCGCCGTTCCCGCAGGCGCGCAGCCAGGCCCTGCACACGCTCTCGAAGATCCGCGACCCGCGGGCGCGCCCCTTCATCACCGCGGCGCTCCTGCACGACGAGGAGGACGAGGTGGCCCGCGCCGCCTGGCGCGCCGCGGTCGTGCTGATCGAGGCGGGGGAGGAGGGGGCGCTGGCGGCCGATCTCGCGACCGAGCTCGGGCACCGCAACCGGGAGTGCTGGCGGAGCCTCTCCCGTGCTCTCGTCGACCTGGGGGAGGACTCCCGCTCGGTGCTGGAGCGCGCAGCGGCCTCCGGGACGTTCGCGGTGCGCGTGCACGCCGCAGCGACGCTGCTGATCCTCGACGGGCTGCAGCGCGACTTCCGCGCCGCGGTCGAGGAGGCCCAGCGGGCGGCGCTGGAGGTGGGCGGTCCGGCGGAGTGAGCGGCCGGGTGGCTGTCCGTCGCTGGCCTCGTCACGCGGGCGACCAGCTCATCGAAGACGTGCTGGACACCGAGCTGCCGCGATATGCGGAGGCGCTCGCCCGTCTCGGCGAGCGATCCTCCTCACGCTCCAGGAGCTCCTCGTCGGCGCGGAGCGCGCGCTCGGCCGGCCGCCGGTGGTGCGCGACGTCGGGCTGCTCGAGTCGGCACGCGACCGCCCGCGCAGCCGATCAGATCTCGAACCAGCTCCTGCCCGTCGAGAGGTCGGTGGTCATGCTGCCGTTCCGCATGAACTGGTGCAGGTCGCCGTGCTGATCGGTGACCATCGCCGTGCTGCCGCTGTCCGAGACGACGAAGCCGGACCGCCCGGTGCTGAGGTCGGTGACGACACTGCCGTTCCGCGTGACCTGGTGCATGCTGCCGTCCGGCCCGAAGAAGCTCGAGATCCTGCCCATGCCGCGGACGCTACCGCGCGGGGACGACGGCGTGCAGCCCCAGCCCGGGTCGCTCCTGCTGGTCCGCCTCCCGGCCGGTGGCGACCCGCGTCCGGTCGGCGCCGCCGTCGAGCCGGCGGCTGCCGTGCACGACCGCGTCCGCGTCCCGCAGCAGGGGTGAGGTCGTACCGGCTGAAGCCGTCGTCGAACGGCATCGCCATGACGTCCCTGCCAGCCCCTCGAAGGAGCCGTCCACCGTCGTGAGCACGGACACGATGGACTTCCGCACCGGCACCGGCACCGGCACCGGCACCGGCACCTCGTCGGGGTCGGTGGCGCCGGTCAGGCGGTCGCGAGCACCAGCAGGAACTGACCGCCTCCGGGCTGCGCGGTCGTGGTCACAGCGAGGTCGGGGGCGAGCCGGGAGAGCCGGTCCACGAGCCAGGCGCCGGCCTGCTCGGCGTCGTCGCGGGTGGGGCAGCGCGCCACGACCTCGCGGCCGCGCTTGCGAGCGAGGCGATCCGCCGTTTCGACGATCGGCGCGGGATCGACGACGAAGAGGCTCGACGGCCACGGGACGACGGCCTTCACGGCTCCTTTGCGCGTGTTGCACGCGCGGTGCGCGAGTCGTTCCTGCGCCGGAGCGCCCTTCTTCGGCTTCTCCGCGGTGACGGCGTCGATGCTCGGTCCGCGCGGGTCGTTGACGCTCATGTCGGGGTCCACGGGCTCGTCGCACAACCAGCAGCGCCAGTCCGCTCGATCGCCGACCTCGGTCAGGGTGCTCATGGTGCGACGCTACGGGGTGCGGGCGGCGTCCTGCCGCTCAGTCGGCGGAGTCCTCGCCTCGTGGCTCGGCCGCGGCGCGACCCGCGCTGGTCAGCGTCTCGTTCGCCGCCGCCGGCTCGCCGTGGTCCTCCGGCACCGGGGCGTCGCGCTCGTCCTCGGCGGTATCGAGCCGCTCGGGATGGGGCATGAACGGTTCGGCCATCGACATGCGCCCATCGTCGGACGGCGAGGTGAACGCGAGCCGAGTCGGCTGCGCCGCCCAGTCCCGGCCGTGCGCTGCAGCCGTCCCGCACCCGGGCTCAGCGCGCGGGGCTCAGCACGCCGCGGCCGAGTCCGGACACGAAGAGGAGCAGCGCACCGGCCAGCAGGACGACCGCGGCGAAGATCGCCACGAGGTGGACCCGGAGCGCACCGCCGTCGTACATCGTCACGCCGACCGCGAGCAGCGCGAGCAGCAGCACGCCGGGCACCGGTGGCCACTGCCGCCGCAGCCCGAGCAGCACCAGCGCGGCAGGGGCGACGTACAGGAGCACGCTCGCCGGACCGAGGGCGTCGATCGGGCCCACGAGCGCTGCGGCTCCGGGGATCCCGAGCGCGAACGGGCGGGCGAACATCGCGGTGCAGTGGACGACGAGGCCGACCGTCCCGAGCAGCACGAGCAGCGCGTGGACCCGGCCGATCGGGCGCGCACGGCGTCGGCTCGGGACCGCGGGCACGACGATCCGGATCGCGGTCAGGACCAGCACGCTCCCGACCAGCGCCGACAGGTAGGGCGGGGTCACGGAGCCATCCTCGCCGTCGGACGGGTTCACTCCGCGTCGCGGAGCTCCCACGGGATCTCGCCGACGAGCACCACCGGCTCCGCCGGGGGCAGGTCGAACTCGCCCGGCTGGTCGAAGATCCCGACGGCGCTCACCCGACCGAGGTGCACGAGGGTCTCGCGCCCGTCGACGGCGACGACGGGCAGATCGCCGAGGTGGTGATCGATGAGCGGCTCGGAGGCGGTGTCGCTGTGCATGGAGCAAGTCACTCGCACGGCGGTGCCGGGATCGGCCTGCCGCACGGTGCTCCCAGGGAGTCTGCGGGTCCTCCGGAGGAGGTGCCCAGCCCATGGGGCCGACCGCCCGGCACGGCGGTGCATGTGACGATCATGTTTCGGCGCTTCCGCTGAGGAGCCCGGCTGCCCTATCTTCCAAACAACCAATCCATGGTTGTTTTACGGGAGGTGCGGATGACCGAGCTCGACGAGGCCCTGGGGGCCTTCGCGCCCACGGCCTTCGACCTGCTGGAGGACCTCGTCCGTGCCGACAGCACGATCGGCCGGGAGGCCGCGGCCGAGGAGGTGCTCGCCGCCGCGCTCGAGGACCTCGGCTTCACGATCGAGCGCCTCCCGATCCCGGAGTCGATCGCCGCGGATCCGATCGCGGGAGTGCCGCCGCTGCCCTACGCGGACCGGTACGACCTCGTCGGCCGGCGTGCCGGAACGGGGGAGTCGGCGCCGAGCCTCCTGATCAACGGGCACATCGACGTGGTCCCCGTCGAGGACGCCGGCGGCTGGTCCTCGCCGCCCTTCGAGCCGACGACGCGCGACGGATGGCTCTTCGGCCGCGGCGCGGGCGACATGAAGTGCGGGTTCGCGATGGGCCTGCTCGCGATCCGCGCGCTCGACGCCGTGCACCCCGGCTGGCAGCGCGGCGACCTCACCGTCCTCGCCGTGATCGAGGAGGAGTGCACCGGCAACGGCGCGCTCGCCGCCGGCCGCGCCGGAGTGCTCGCCGATGCGGCCGTGCTGCTCGAGCCCACCGAGCTCGAGCTGCTGCTCGCCGGCATCGCGATCGTCTGGATCGAGATCACCGTCGAGGGGCGCGCCGGCCACGCGGAGGCGGCCGGCACCTCCGTGAACCCGATCCTCGCCGCCACCGGCGTCTTCGAGGGGCTCCGCCGCCTCGAGCAGCGGATGAACGAGGAGCACGCGGGCGGCGGCGACCCGGCGTTCGCCGACATCGCGGCGCCCTACGGCGTGAACATCGGCCGCTTCGACTCCGGCTCCTGGGCCTCCAGCGTGCCGGAGGTGGCCCGCATCGGGGTGCGGGTCGGGCACCCGGCCGCCTGGAGCGCGGAGGAGACGCTCGAGCAGGTGCGCCGCGCGGTGCAGGACGCGAGCGCGGGCGACCCGTGGCTCGTCACGCACCCGCCCACCTACCGGCTGAACGGCTACCGAGCCGAGCGGTACGCCCAGGACCCGGCCCACCCGCTGGTGCAGCAGGTCGCGCGCGCCCACGCGGCGGCGCACGGCAGCACCCCTCCGTCGGTCTCGATCGGCTCGACCACCGACGCCCGCTACTACCTGAACCAGTTCGGCATGCCCGCCCTGGCGTACGGCCCGCGGGTGCGGAACATGCACGGCGTCGACGAGGCGGTCGAGCTCTCGAGCATCGTCGACGGGGCCCGCACGCTGGTCCGATTCCTGCCCGACTACTACCGCGCCGGGGAGGCACGCGCATGAGCGACAGCCGCGAACGACGGGCCGAGACCGCGGCCCTCCGCCCGCTCATCGCCGAGACCGCCGCGGCACGCATCGCGGACCGGTTCATCACCGCGCTCGCGCTCGGGCAGTTCGTGGTCGGACAGAAGCTGCCCACCCTGCCGGAGCTCTCCACGATGCTCGAGGTGAGTCAGACCACCGTGCGGGAGGCGATCTCGCGCCTCGCCGCCCTCGGCTACGTGAAGGTGCAGCGCGGCCGCGCCGGCGGCACGTTCGTCGTCTCGCAGTGGGGACCCGCCTCCGACTCCGGCGTGCAGCGCGCGCTCGGCGAGAGCTGGGGCACGCTGCAGGAGACGCTCGACTTCCGGTCGCTCGTCGAGCAGCAGATCGCCAGGACGGCGGCGCAGCGGATCCGCCCGGAGGACGAGGACCGGATCCGGCGCGCGGTGCAGGGCTACGCCGAAGCGGGGACGGACCGGAACGCCTCCCGCCTCGCCGACCTCGAGGTGCACCAGGCGATCGCGGCGGCGACCCACAACTCGCAGCTGGGGGAGCTGAGCATGCGGCTGCAGCACCAGGTCGGACTCGGCTTCAACGGCGAGCCGTACAGCGAGGACGTCCGCCGCCGGGCCGTGGAGCAGCACCGCGGGCTCGCCGACGCGGTGCTCGCCCGCATCCCGGAGGAGGCCGCCCGGCTCGCCCGCGAGCACTTCGCCCTCACCGAAGAGCTCCTCACCGAGCTCCACGAACGCACCGTCGCACCCCACCCCCCGACCGAAGGAGCCTGATGCCCACCGCATCCGTCAACGGAATCGACATCGCGTACACGCTCGAGGGGGAGGGCGACCGCACCGTCGTGCTCGTCAACGGCCTCGCCGACGAGAAGGAGACCTGGGGCTACCAGACCCCCGCACTGATCGAGGCCGGCTACCGGGTCCTCACCTTCGACAACCGCGGCGTCGGCGCGACCTCGAAGCCCGCAGGGCCGTACACCTCCGAGCTGCTCGCCGACGACGCGAAGGGGCTCGTCGACGCGCTCGGCATCACGGGCTTCCACCTCATGGGCGTCTCCATGGGCGGGATGATCGTGCAGGAGTACGCGCTCAAGTACGGCAGCGACCTGAAGTCGGTGACCATGGCGTGCACCTACGCGGCGCCGGGCCCGTTCTGCTCGCGGATGTTCGCGTTCTGGGGCGACCTCGCGCCCGTGATGGGCGTTCCCTTCGTCATGCGCGACGTGACCCTGTGGGCGTTCACGCAGGACTTCTTCCGCACCCGCGAGGACGAGCTCGCCGAGTTCGAGACCGCCATGCGGTACGGCTCGATGCCGACGCCCGCCTACCTCGCCCAGCTCGCCGTCATCCAGCAGCACGACACCACGGAGCGCATCGGCGGCCTCACCGTGCCGAGCCTCGTGCTGGCGGGCGAGGAGGACGTCCTCATCCCCACCGCGCTCTCGCACGACCTGCACCAGCTCATCCCCGGCTCCGAATGGGCCACCACCGCCGGCGGCCACGGCTGCGTCTGGGAGCACCCCGACGCCTTCAACACCGCCTTCCTCCAGTTCCTCCACCGCATCGAAGGGATCGACCGATGAGTTCCCCCACCGCCGAGCAGGAGTCGCTCGCGCCGAAGAAGAAGCTGGGGGTGCTCGGCGTCCTCATGCCGGGCGTCGCCCAGATCGCCCCCGCGTTCAACCTGTTCTTCACCACGGCGGTGATGGCGTCCCTCGCCGGGCCGTCCGTCCCGCTCGTGTTCCTCATCTCGGCGGTCGGCATGCTCGCCACCGCGCTGAGCCTCGCCCAGTTCTCGGGCATCTACCCGAGCGCCGGCTCCTTCGTCACCTACATCAGCCGCGCGCTCGGCGTGCGGGTGGCGACGGCGATCGGCGTCATCACGATCGTCGGCTACATGATCACGTTCGGCGGGATCTACATCTTCGCCGGGCAGTACATCGTCGCGAACGTGTTCGGCGTCACGTCGACGGGCACCGGGGTGAACCTGCTCACCGTCGTCGTGACGCTCGTCTACGGCGTGATCGTCACCGTGCCGGTGATCATCGGCCTGCAGTTCGGCGTGCGGGTGACGGTGGTGCTGTACCTGATCGAGGTCGCGGTGCTGCTCGTCATCAGCCTCGCCGTGGTGTTCCAGGGCGGCGCGGAGGGGCTCTCGGCAGCGCCGTTCGCCTGGCCGAGCGGGACGGAGGCGTCGAACGTCTTCATCACCTTCGGGCTCGCCGTCGTCGCGTTCGGCGGCTTCGAGGCCTCCGCACCCCTCGCGGAGGAGACCGACAACCCGCGCCGGAACGTCCCGATCGGCCTGGTCGGGTCCGTGCTGATCAGCGGATTCCTCTACGTGCTCGGCTCCTACGCCGTCATCTCGGCGTTCGGGGTCAGCAAGGTGGGCGACTTCGCGAAGGACCCGAACCCGTTCGCCACGGCGACCGTGCGGTTCCTGCACGTGTCGAGCACGTTCGCGGTGCCGTTCCTCGTCGCGGTCTTCCTCGTCAGCCTCACCTCCTCCTACATCTCCGCGAACACGCAGACCGCTCGCGTGCTGTTCGCCGGAGCCCGTGGGCGGCTGTGGCCGGCGATCCTCGACCGCACGCACCCGCGCTTCAAGACGCCGTGGGTCGCCGCGATCGCCTTCGTCGTGCCGAGCCTGGTCCTCGGTTCCGTGATGCAGTTCGCGGACCCGGCCGATGCCGGCAGCGTGCTCCCCACCCTCGGGATCTTCGGCGTGGTGATCATGTACTTCGTCACGAACCTCGCGCTGGTCACCCAGTTCTTCCGCCTCCGTCGCGCCGGGGTCAGGAAGAACCCGATCCTGTGGATCGTGTCGCCCATCATCGGGATGCTCGTGCTGCTCATCCCGATCTGGGGCAACCTGCGACCGAACCAGGGCGGCGCGTTCGATCTGATGCCGCTGCTGTCCGTGCTGCTGATCGCGGTCGGCGTCGTCTACACGATCGTGCTCGCCGTCACCCGGCCGCAGGTGCTGGCCGCGGCGCCCGCACTGCTCGAGGGCGCCGAGGCGATCGAGGGCGACCCGGTCCCGCCGACGGCCGTCCGGGTCTGAGCGCCGGTCCGGGCGGGCTGCTCGTGCGCCCGCCCGGACCG
>JABBOB010000061.1:0-2785 GCA_019352055.1 Acidobacteriota bacterium | reverse complement strand
GTCCTGATGCAGAAACGTCACCGATGTCCAGAGACATCACACGCGCGGGCACAGATGCCGCGCAGGGGCTCACGACGTGGGGGGCTCAGCCCCACTGGTAGGGCAGGAACTTCCCGTCGAGCGTCACCACGACGCGGTCGCCGGCCGGGTCCTCCCGCCGGGCGACGTCGAGCTTGAAGTTGATGGCGGACATGATCCCGTCGCCGAACTCCTCGTGGATCAGCGCCTTGATCGTCGGGCCGTAGACCTGCAGCACCTCGTAGAAGCGGTACATGGTCGGGTCCGTCGGGACGGCCGACTCCAGGGCTCCCCGGGACGGCTGCATCGTGAGGGCCACCGCGGCGTCGTCGCCGAGCTCGAGCAGCGCGGCCGCCGCCGCAGCGACGTCGGCGGGCATCGGGTGCTGCCCCAGCAGCGCCGCCGTCGACCACGCGACCGGACGGTCCAGGGCGTCGGCGATCGACGCCCAGGTGAGCCCGAGGCGGGTCTTCGCCGCGACGACGAGGCCCGCGGCCTCGTGCTTGCTCATGAGCGGAACGGCGGAGGAGGTGACGGTCATGCCCGGCAGCGTACGGAGACGGCGTTTCCGCGCGGTTACCGGCCGCCGGGGATCGGCGGAGGACGCCGGCATGCGCCTCCGCCTCCCGGGCCTCAGGCCGGCGGCAGGGTCGCCTGCGGCTGCGCCGGGGTCGCGCGGCCCTCGATCGCCTCCACCTTCGGGTCGTGCTCGTCGGCGCCGTAGTCGCTCGGCCGGGTGACGTCGCGCCCGTCGGAGACGTGCAGCGCGCGGAGCAGCAGGGTGCCGAGTGCCGAGACCAGCTCGTTGAGCACGAACGCGGTGATGCCGATGTAGACCGGCGTGCCGAGCAGCGGAGCGGCGGCGATCGAGCCGCCGAAGTGCGCGTGCGTCACCGGGTTCACCACCCCGTAGGCGGCGACGGTGCCGTAGACGATGCCGACCGCCCAGCCGGCGACGAGCGCCCAGCGGTGGAACCACCGCGTGTAGAGGCCGGCGACGATCGCCGGGAAGGTCTGCAGGATCCAGATGCCGCCGAGCAGCTGCAGGTTGATCGCCGAGGACTGGTCCATGCCGATCACGAAGATCAGCGCGCCGAACTTCACGAGCAGCGAGACGAGCTTCGAGACGCGGGCCTGGCTCGCGGGGCTCGCCTGCGGGCGGAGGAAGTCCCGGTAGATGTTCCTGGTGAACAGGTTGGAGGCCGCGATCGACATGATCGCCGCGGGCACCAGCGCGCCGACCGCGATCGCGGCGAGCGCGATCCCGGCGAACCAGGAGGGGAAGCTGTCCAGGAACAGCTGGGGCACCACGAGCTGCGGGTTGATCGCGCCGTTCACGTCGATCGGCTTCGTGCCCGCCTTGATCGCCACGTACCCGAGCAGGGCGAGGAACCCGAGCATCAGCGAGTAGAGGGGCAGCACCACCGCGTTCCGGCGGATCGTGCTGCGGCTCCTGGTCGCGAGCACGCCGGTGATGGAGTGCGGGTACATGAACAGGGCCATCGCGGAACCGAGCGCGAGCGTCAGGTACGCGTTGAAGCTCTGCGCGCCCGGGATCACGGACCCGATCGGGAGACCGGTGACCGGGCTCTTCGTCGACAGCTTGGTCGTGGCCGCGTCGAACACCGCGCCGAACCCCCCGAAGTGCGCGGGGAGGTAGACGATCGCGACGATCACCGCGAGGTAGATGAGCAGGTCCTTCACCACCGCGATCAGCGCCGGTGCCCGCAGCCCGGCCGTGTAGGTGTACGCGGCGAGCACCACGAACGCGATGATCAGCGGCAGGTCCTGCACGAACGCGTTGCTGCCTCCGCCGATGCCGAGCACCGTCAGCACCGCCTTGATGCCGACCAGCTGCAGCGCGATGTACGGCATCGTGGCGACGATCCCGGTGACCGCGACGACCAGGGACAACGCGCGGCTGCCGTAGCGGCCGCCGACGAAGTCCGCCGGCGTCACGAAGCCGTGCCGGTGCGACACCGACCACAGCCGCGCCATGAGCAGGAACACGATCGGGTACAGCACGACCGTGTACGGCACGGCGAAGAAGCCGCTGACAGCGCCGGTGCTCCACATCGCCGCCGGCACGGCGATGAACGTGTACGCGGTGTACAGGTCGCCGCCCAGCAGGAACCAGGTGACCCAGCTGCCGAAGCCACGGCCGCCCAGCCCCCACTCGTCCAGCGACTTGAGGCCCGCCGGAGCCGACCCCCGCCGCCAGCGCGCCGCGAAGAACCCGAGCACGGCGACCGCGACGAAGATGACGATCACGACGGTCAGCGCCACGCCGTCCACGGGTCGCTGGGGCGGGACCGCGAGCAGCGAGGTCGCGCTCATCGGTCCCCCTCCCGGTCCATGCGTCCGGCCTGGGTCAGGGCGGCGCGGCGGCGGCGGTCCTCGGCACGGAGGATCCGGTAGCAGACGAGCAGCAGCACCGCTTCGATGACGACCCAGAGCATCTGGTACCAGTAGAAGAACGGCAGTCCGAACAGGGCGGGGGTGCTCCGTGCGTAGATCGGCACGATGAGCGGCAGCGTGATCCCGACGGCGAGGATCACCAGCACGGCGATGTACGGGCCTGGTCGGGCCGGCGCCCGGGTCGGCAGATCGTCCTGGTCCATCGAGGTCTCCTTCGACTCCGAAACGGCGGTTGCTCGATCATTCATATGGAGTCGATTGGGAAATCCCTGAAGACGCTGATCTCGTGGACAGGGGTCCTCCTCCGGCGTAGGACTGACCGGGGACGTCGGACCCGCGCTCGGCGGCG
>JABBOB010000060.1 GCA_019352055.1 Acidobacteriota bacterium | reverse complement strand
TCGAAGGTCGTCACCGACTACTACGAGAAGGCCGGCCTGATGGGGCCGCTCGAGGACCTCGGCTTCTACCTCGTCGGCTACGGCTGCACGACCTGCATCGGCAACAGCGGCCCGCTGGACGAGAAGATCTCCGAGGCCGTGCAGGCGAACGACCTCGCCGTCACCGCGGTGCTGTCCGGGAACCGCAACTTCGAGGGCCGCATCAACCCCGACGTGAAGATGAACTACCTGGCCTCGCCGCCGTTGGTCATCGCCTACGCGCTAGCGGGAACGATGAACTTCGACTTCGAGAAGGACCCGCTCGGCAAGGACAGGGACGGCGTGGACGTCTTCCTGCAGGACATCTGGCCCGACGCGGACGAGGTGCAGCGCACGATCGACTCGTCGATCTCCACCGAGATGTTCGATCACGAGTACGCGAGCGTGTTCGACGGCGACGAGCGCTGGCGCACGCTGCCGACGCCGACGGGCGCGACGTTCGAGTGGAGCGATGCCTCCACCTACGTGCGCAAGCCCCCGTACTTCGACGGCATGCGGCTCGAGACGACCCCCGTCGTCGACGTGACCGGAGCGCGGGTGCTCGCCAGGCTCGGCGACTCCGTGACGACCGACCACATCAGCCCTGCCGGCTCGATCAAGGCGGACAGCCCCGCCGGTCGCTACCTCGTCGAGCACGACGTGGACCGGAAGGACTTCAACTCCTACGGCTCGCGACGCGGCAACCACGAGGTGATGATCCGCGGCACGTTCGCGAACATCCGCCTGCGGAACCGGCTCCTCGACGGCGTCGAGGGCGGCTACACCCGCGACTTCACGCAGGCCGACGGCCCGCAGGCCTTCATCTACGACGCGAGCGAGCACTACCAGGCCGCGGGGACACCGCTCGTGATCCTGGCGGGCAAGGAGTACGGCTCGGGTTCGAGCCGCGACTGGGCCGCCAAGGGCACCAGCCTGCTCGGCGTGAAGGTCGTGATCGCCGAGAGCTTCGAGCGCATCCACCGGTCGAACCTGATCGGCATGGGGGTGCTGCCGCTCCAGTTCCCCGCAGGCGAGACGGCCGACTCGCTCGGGCTGGACGGCACGGAGTCGTTCGACGTCACCGGCGTCACGGCGCTGAACGACGGGACGACCCCGAAGACCGTGCACGTGGTCGCATCCCCGAGCGCGCACTCGCCCGAGGGGCGCGAGCCGGTCGAGTTCGACGCCGTCGTGCGCATCGACACCCCGGGCGAGGCGGACTACTACCGCAACGGCGGGATCCTGCAGTACGTCCTCCGTTCGCTGGTCGCCTGAGCCGATGCGGGGAGGGGATCCGGGACGGGGTGCGCCCCGGATTTCCTCCGGCATCTTTCATAGGGTGAACAGGTGAGCCTGCTCGAGACGATCCGGAACCCGCAGGACCTGCGTGGGCTCTCGCAGGAGCAGCTGGACGCGCTCGCGCTCGAGATCCGTGCGTTCCTCATCGAGCACGTCTCCCGGACGGGAGGCCACCTGGGTCCGAACCTCGGTGTGGTCGAGCTGACGATCGCGCTGCACCGGGTGTTCGACTCCCCGCGCGACGCCATCGTGTGGGACACCGGCCATCAGACGTACGTGCACAAGCTGCTGACCGGACGGCAGGACTTCTCGCGCCTGCGCAAGGCGGGCGGCCTCTCCGGGTACCCGAGCCGCGCGGAGAGCGTCCACGACATCGTCGAGAGCTCGCACGCCTCCAGCAGCCTGTCCTGGGCGGACGGCATCTCCCGAGCCTTCCAGGTGTCCGGCGAGACGGACCGGCACGTCGTCGCCGTCGTCGGTGACGGTGCGCTCACCGGGGGGATGACGTGGGAGGCGCTGAACAACATCAGCGACGACAACAACCGCCGCCTGGTGATCGTCGTGAACGACAACGGGCGCTCCTACGCGCCGACGATCGGCGGCATGGCCCGGTACCTCAACGAGGTGCGGACGCGACGGACGTACCGCGACATGCAGAAGGGGTCGAAGCGGCTCTTCGACAACCTCGGCGCCCCGGGCCGGGCGATCTACCGCGGTACGCGCGGTGCGCTCCACGGCTTCCTCGCACGGTTCGTGAACAACGAGCGGATGTACTCGAACCTCGACATCAAGTACCTCGGTCCGGTGGACGGCCACGACGAGTCCGCCGTCGAGAACGCACTGCGGCAGGCCAAGAACTACGAGCTGCCGGTGCTGGTGCACGTCATCACGCAGAAGGGCCGCGGATACGCCCCCGCGCGCGCCGACGAGGCCGACCGGTTCCACGCGGTCGGCGTGATCGACCCGGAGACCGGTGCGCCGCTGACGCCGGCAACCCCGGCGCGCGACTGGGCCGACGAGTTCGGCACGGACCTCGT
This sequence comes from Acidobacteriota bacterium, assembly GCA_019352055.1. Taxonomy (GTDB): domain Bacteria; phylum Actinomycetota; class Actinomycetes; order Actinomycetales; family Microbacteriaceae; genus Amnibacterium. The sequence continues at coordinate 12,595 of JABBOB010000060.1, read as the reverse complement.
CGCGCTCGCTGAGCAGGACCCCCGCATCGTCGGCATGACGGCGGCGATGCTCCGACCCGTCGGGCTCGGCCCGCTCGCGGAGCGGTTCCCCGGTCGCGTCATCGACGTGGGCATCGCCGAGCAGCACGCGGTGACCTCCGCGGCCGGGCTCGCGTTCGGGGGCGTCCACCCGGTGTTCGCGGTCTACGCGACCTTCATGGGTCGCGCGCTCGACCAGGTCCTGATGGACGTGGCGCTGCACCGCGCCGGGGTGACGTTCGTGCTGCACCGCGCGGGCATCACCGGCCCGGACGGTCCGAGCCATCACGGCATGTGGGATCTCGCGATGCTGCAGATCGTTCCGGGCATGCGGATCGCGTCGCCGCGCGACGGCGCGACCCTGGCGGAGGAGCTCGCGGAGGCGATCGCGGTCGACGACGCGCCCACCGTGCTCCGGCTGCCGAAGGGATCGGTGCCCGCCGACATCCCCGCGCTCGAGCGGCTCGACGACGGCGTGGACGTGCTGGCCCGCGGGGCGGACACCGACGTGCTCGTCGTCGCCATCGGCGTGATGGTGGCGCAGGGGCTCGAGGTCGCGCGGCTGCTCGCGGCGGAGGGGATCGACGTGACCGTCGTGGATCCCCGATGGGCGGTACCGATCGCACCCAGCCTGATCGACCTCGCCGCGCGGCACCGCCTGGTCGTGACGATCGAGGACGGCGTGCGCGTCGGGGGCGTCGGCACCCGGCTGCGCCAGGACATGCGCGCGGCGGGCGTCGACACGGCGCTCAACGAGATCGGCCTCCCGGACGCGTTCCTGCCGCATGCGGAGCGGGGCCAGATCCTCGCCGAGAGCGGCCTCTCCGCGGACCGCATCGCGGCGGACATCCTGGCGCAGCTGGCGGGCACGAAGCTCCCCGCCGCGAAGCCGGCCCCGAGCCGCACCCGCACCCCCCGCTGACCTTCCTCGCCGCTTCGGGCGTTCTGCCCAGATCCGGGACGTGTGCTCATGCGCGCGCGTGCGCGCACGTCCCGGATCTGGGCAGACGGGGTGGGAAGCGCCGTGGAGCACCCCGCCCGATCCGCTCCTCCCCAGCGCCGAACGGGGACCCGGACCGCGAGAGCAGCCGCGTCCGGTCGATGGCGGCCCCAGAATCTCCAGCCATGAACGCATGGACGATGGAGCTCGTAGTAGCCCGGGCGACGGCGCTCGACCTCGAGCGCCGCGCGCTGGCGAGGGAGTGCGTCCGCGGGGTGCTCGTACGGGCCCGTCCCGGCGTCTACGTCGAGGCGGCCGCGTTCGCAGCGCTGAGTCCCGAGGGGCGGCATGTCGTCGCGATGCGGGCGCTCGACGCCGTGGCCTCCGAGCCGCCGGTGTTCTCGCACTGGTCTGCGGCGGTGCTCCACGGGCTGCCGGTCTTCCGTGAGCACCTCGCTCGGGTGCACGTCACGGTCGACGATCCCGCGCGCCGTGGGCTCGTCTCCGTCGCTGGACACGTGGCTCCGCTCGAGGAGGAGGAGACGGTCCGCGTGGGAGGCCTCCTTGCGACCTCCCCGGCCCGCACGGTGACGGACATCGCCCGATCCGCTCCCTTCGAGGTCGGCGTCGTGGTCGCCGACGGCGCGCTCCATGCGGGGCTGGCACCGGTCGCGCTGCACGCGGGCGTGGCGGACGCCGCCGGTCGCAAGGGCTGGCAGCGGGCTCAGCAGGTGGCCGCGTTCGCGCGAGGCGACTCCGGCTCGGTGGCCGAGTCGCGCTCGCGGGTCACGATGATGTGCGGCGGGATCCGGCCGCCGGTCCTGCAGTGGAACGTGTTCGACGCCCGCGGCCTGGCGGGACGGCTCGACTTCGGGTTCCCGTGGGTGCCCGCCGGCGGGGAGGTGGACGGCGAGCAGAAGTACCGGGACGCGATGATGGCGCCGACCGGGGCCGCCGATGCGGTGATCGCGGAGAAGCGGCGCGAGGACCGGGTCCGCCGGGAGGTGCCTCGACTGGCGCGGTGGGGGTACCGGGAGGCCGGCAGCGTCACGCTGCTCCTCCCGATCCTGGCGCGGGCGGGCATTATCCCGGCGCGCCCGCGGATCACGATCGCCGACTATTCGTCCACGTTCCGGCTCGTCACGTTCTGATGCGATTTCGGACCTCTGCCCATGCGCTCGCAGGGGCAGACGTCCGAAATCTGGGCAGACGCGCGATCAGCGGGAGCCAGGGCCCGCGATCCTCGGGGTGTGGAAGGTGCCCCCGAAGGCGCGCACCGAGGCGCCGGAGCGGTCGAGGTAGGGGGTGATACCGCCCGCGTGGAACGGGTAGCCCGCGCCCAGGATGAGGCAGAGGTCGATGTCCTCCGCTGCGGCCACGACGCCGTCCTCGAGCATCCGGTGGATCTCGTCGGCCAGCCCGTCCTCGACGCGGAGCCGGAACGCCTCCGCGGTCATCGGCGTGGCCCCCTTCGGGATCGACTTCTTCACGAGCGCGAGCGCCCGCTTGTCGAAGCCCTTCACCTCGCCCTTGTCGTCCTTCTCGAGCAGGATCCCCGCGTCGGCGAGGGCGTGCAGGTTCGGTGAGTCGAAGAAGCGGTCGGGGAACGCGGCGTGATGGGTGTCCAGCACGTGCGCGCCCACCTGCAGCCCGACCAGGTCGAGCAGCTCGAACGGCGTCATCGGCAGCCCGAACGGGTCGAGCGCGTGGTCCACGACCTCGAACGGCGTCCCGGTGTCGACCGCGTGCATCGCTTCCCCGAGCACCTTGGCGAGCACCCGGTTCACGACGAAGCCGGGAGCGTCCTTCGTGATGACGGCGTTCTTCCGGAGGCCCCGCGCCACGACCATCGCGGTCGACAGGGTCGGGTCGTCCGTCTTGGACGCCTTCACGACCTCGATCAGCGGCATCACCGCCACGGGGTTGAAGAAGTGGAATCCGACGAGACGTTCCGGGTGCGCGAGGTGCGCACCGATGTCGTCGACCGACAGGGACGACGTGTTGGTCGCCAGCACGGCCTCGGGGGAGAGGTGCGGCTCGACGTTCGCGAACACCTGCCGCTTCACGGCGAGGTCCTCGAACACCGCCTCGATCACCCAGTCGCAGTCCGCGTAGGCGGCGATGTCGGTCGTGCCGGAGATGCTGGCGCGGAGCCGGTTCGCCTCGTCCGGGTTCACGCGCCCACGGTCCGCGAGCTTCTGGATCTCGGCGCGGATGCGCTCCACGCCGGCGTCGACTCGGGTCTGGTCGAGGTCCGTGATCAGCACCGGCACCTTGAGTCGACGGGCGAACAGGAGCGCGAACTGGCTCGCCATCAGGCCGGCGCCGATCACGCCGACCTTCGTGACCTTCCGCGCGAGCTTCCGGTCGGGGGCGCCGACCGGCCGCTTCGCCCGCCGGTTCACCAGGTCGAACGCGTAGAGGGACGCAGCCCCCTGATCGCCGGTGAGGAGGTCGGCGAGCGCCTCGTCCTCCGCAGCGAACCCGGCGAGCACGCCCGCGCGGTCCTTCGCCTTCTTCGCGCCGGCCAGCAGCTCGAGCGCCGCATACGGCGACCTCGGCACGGTGCCGATCTTCGACTCGAGGCTCTTGCGCGCGATCCGGATCGCCACGTCCCATTTCACGGTGCGCTCCAGCATCCCGGGCGCATGCGGGTGCTCGACCTTCACCCGGCCGGCGATCACGTCGGCCGCCCAGGCGATCGACCGCTCCAGAAAGACTGTCGACGGGAAGATCGCGTCGGCGATGCCGAGATCGAACGCCTGCTGCGCGGTGAGGGTGCGGTTCTGCTTCAGGGGGTTCTCGACGATGACCCGCAGTGCCGCCTCGATCCCGATGAGGTTCGGGAGGATCGTGGAGCCGCCCCAGCCGGGGATGATCCCCAGGAACACCTCGGGGAACGCGACCGCGGGTGCGGAGGCGTCGATCGTGCGGTAGTCGGCGTTCAGCGCGAGCTCCAGGCCGCCGCCGAGCGCGAGCCCGTTGACGAACACGAACGACGGCACGCCGAGATCGCCGAGGTGGCCGAGCACGCGGTGGCCGAGCTGTGCGAGCTGCTTCGCCACCGCTCGGCTCGGGATCGCCCTCGCCTGGGTGAGGTCCGCACCGGCCGCGAGGATGAAGGGCTTGCCGGTGACCGCGACGCCCGCGATCTCGCCGCGGGAGGCGCGCTCCTTCTGTGCCAGCAGCACCGCCTCGAGCGCGAGCAGGCTGCGCGGGCCGAACGTGCTCGGGCGGGTGTGATCCCGGCCGTTGTCGATGGTGACGAGCGCGAGCACGCCGCCGCCGGGCAGCCGGACGTCCTTCGCGGACGCCTCGGTGACGACCTCATCGGTGCTGAGGGCCACCAGCTCCGCCGTGTCACCGAGCGGGTCGGTCGCAGTCACGTCGCTCATTCGGCCGCCTCCACGGTGGTCGTCCGCTTGGCCGCCTTCTTGGCGGCACGCCTGTCGAAGTGCGGGTTCTCCCAGATGACGCTGCCGCCCTGACCGAGGCCGACGCACATCGCGGTGAGCCCGTACCGGACCTCGGGGTGCTGCTCGAACTGCCGGGCGAGCTGGATCATGAGCCGCACGCCGGACGAGGCGAGCGGGTGCCCGAACGCGATCGCGCCGCCCCACGGGTTCACCCGCGGGTCCTCGTCGTCGATGCCGAAGTGGTCGAGCAGACTCAGCACCTGCACCGCGAACGCCTCGTTCAGCTCGAACAGGCCGATGTCGTCGATCGTGAGGCCGCCCTTGACGAGCGCCTTCTCCGTGCTCGGGATCGGGCCGATGCCCATGATCTCGGGCTCGACGCCCGCGAACGCGAAGCTGACGAGCTTCATCTTCACGGGCAGACCGAGCTCGTGCGCGGCCTGCTCCGACGCGATCAGGGAGGCGGTGGCGCCGTCGTTCAAGCCCGCCGCGTTGCCCGCGGTCACGTTGCCGTGCGGGCGGAAGGGGGTCCGGAGGGCGGCCAGGCCCTCCATCGTCGTCTCGGGTCGCATCACCTCGTCCCGGTCCGCCAGCCCCCAGCCCTCGGGAGAGCGCGTCGCGACCGCGACGAGGTCGGCCTGGATGTGCCCGGCCTCGTACGCCGCCTGCGCCCGGTGCTGGGATCGCATCGCGAACCGGTCCGCGCGCTCCCTCGTGAGCTGCGGGAACCGGTCGTGGATGCGCTCGGCCGTCGCTCCCATCACGAGCGCGTCGGAGCCGACGAGCCGCTCGCTGAGGAACCGCGGATTCGGATCGGCCCCGAAGCCCATCGGGTGATGGCCCATGTGCTCGACGCCGCCGGCGATCGCGACGTCGTACGCGCCGAACGCGATCGCCCCGGCGACCGTGGTCACGCTCGTCATGGCCCCGGCGCACATCCGGTCGATGGCGTACCCGGGCACGCTCCGCGGCAGCCCCGCGAGCAGGGCGGTGGTGCGCCCGAGGGTCAGGCCCTGGTCGCCCTGCTGCGTCGTCGCGGCGATCGCCACGTCGTCGACACGGTCCTTCGGCAGCTGGGGGTTGCGCTCCAGCAGCCCGACCATCGCCTTCACGGCGAGGTCGTCGGCCCGCGTCCCCCAGTACATGCCCTTCTCGCCGGCCCTGCCGAACGGGGTGCGGACCCCGTCCACGAACACGACCTCGCTGCGCTCCGTCACCCTGAATCGACTCCTCACGTCCGGCCCGCGGACGGGCCTCCGGGATCCTTCCCGGCACTCGAGCCTGGACCGAATCGGCTGCAGGACACCTACGAGGCCGACTCGACCGGGTCCACGACCTCTTGTGCCGCCTCCACAAAGGCATCCGCGATCACTTGTGCCGTGGCGACGATCTGCCAGGGCCGTGCTCCGTGCTCGGCGAGCGCGGCCGCGACGGCCTCGGCGGTCGGCTGCTGCGGCGGCTCCCAGGCGATGCGGCGCAGGGAGTCGGGTGTCAGCAGGTTCTCCGCGGGCAGCGACATGGTCTCGGCGACGGCAGCGATCGCAGGCCGCGCGGCCTTCAAGCGGCGGTCCGCCTCCGGGTTCCGGTCGCTCCACGCGCGGGGAGGGGGCAGGGCGTCGGAGGGCACCCGCGTCGCGGGCAGGTCCTCGGCCGCGAGACCGGTCTCCACCGCCGACCACCAGCGGTCGATCTCGGAGCGGCTCGCGCGGCCGTTGAAGGCGCGCATGCCCGCGAGCTCGCGCTTCGAGGCCGGCGGCGTCCGCGCGGCCGCGACGAGGGAGGCGTCGGGCACCAGGCGTCCCGGCGCGGCGTCGATCTGACGCGCGTACGCGTCGCGTGCCTGCCAGAGCGCGCGGGCGACCGCGAGGTTGCGCGGCCCGCGGACCGTGTGCAGGCCGGAGAGGCGCCGCCAGGGCTCGGCCGGCGCCGGCTTCGCCTCCCTGGTCCGGACCGACTCGAACTCCTGCTCGGCGATCGCGGTCTTGCCGGATTCGACGAGCAGCCGCTCCTCGGCGTCACGCACGTCGAGCAGCAGCTCCACGTCGAGAGCGGCGTACACGAGCCACGGGGTCGGCAGCGGGCGGGTGGACCAGTCGGCGGCCGAATGCTCCTTCGCGAGGTGCAGCCCCAGCAGCTTCTCCACGACGGCGCCGAGGCCGACGCGCTCGAAGCCGAGCAGGCGGGCCCCGAGCTCGGTGTCGAAGATGCGCTCGGGCACCAGCCCGACCTCGAGCAGGCAGGGCAGGTCCTGGCTGGCCGCGTGCAGCACCCATTCGGCGCCGAGCATCGCGTCGGCGAGCTCGCCGAGCTCGCCGAACGCCGTCGGATCGAGGAGCACCGTGCCCGAACCGCGGCGGAAGAGCTGGATCAGGTAGGCCCGCTGGGAGTAGCGGAAGCCGCTCGCGCGCTCGGCGTCGACGGCGATGGGCCCGGTCCCGGCAGCGATGCGGTGCACCGCGTCTCGGTATCCATCGGGGTCCGCGACGACCACGACCGGCTGGGCCGGGGTCGCATGCGGCAGCGAAGCCCCTTCGGCCGGGTCAGTCACGCCCTGCTCGTCGTGCGGACAACACACTCACTCCCTCTGCCGCCGGCGGTAGCCCGGCGAGCATGCACAGCAACTCGGTCCAGCCTTCCACATGCTTGCCGAGGTCCAGATCGGTGGGCGTCCATGAGGCGCGCAGCTCGACCTTCGCCCCTGTGCCCTGGCCCGCCAGCTCGCCGAATCCAGACGACACGATCGTCGTCGCGGTGCCCGAGGCGGCGGTGTACGCGGCCCCCCGCACCTCGAGGGCGTCCGTGAGCCACGACCACGTCACCTCGGCGAGGAACGGGTCGGTGCCGATGTCGGTCTCGAGCGGCGCCTGCGCGAAGCACACCACCCGGAAGTCGCCGTCCCACGCCTCCTGGCCGGCGGGGTCGTGCAGCAGGATGAAGCGCCCCGTGCCGAGCTCGGAGTCCTCGCCGTGGATCCGCTGCCGGACGTCGCCGGCCAGCGCCAGCGAGAAGGGGGCGACCTGGGTGGGGGAGGGGATCTCGGTCACCACGAGGTCGTTGCGCACGCGCGCGGCCGCGATGGACTCCCGCGCCTGCTCGAAGGGCGCCGACGATCCGCTCGGTCCGCTCGGCACGTCCTCAGACTAGGGCGCGGACCCCGGGAGGCCCGTCGGCGCGCGGCAGGCGGCCCGACCCGCCCTCCCTCTACGATGCGCTGACGGCACGGAACGGCACCGAGCGGGGTGGACGGAGGCATCGATGGCAGCCCGCGTCGACCCGACCCGTGGTGCGGTCGCCGCCGGGGTCGTCGCCGCGGGCGCGGTCGTCACCGGCGCCCTGACCGCGAGGACCGCGCGGCTGATGGCGTCTCCGCGACCGCAACGGGCGACGCCGGTGCGGGCCGTCGATCTCGCGAGCGGCACGATCCGCTTCGGCGCCACCGCGGAGTCGCTGCTGCCCGGGCGCTACAGCTTCTGGTACGCGGAGGGACGGGGTCACGCCCGCGTCGGTGCGATCATCGGCCACGACCCCGACGGAGTGCTCCGCGAGCTGCTCGGCGTGGACACCGGCGACCTGACCGCCGCCCGCGACGGCCGGTTCAACGGATGGATGTGGCTGTCGCCCGAGGCGTTCGGCGTCCCCTACCGAGCCGAGCGGGTGCAGACCACCCAGGGCGCCGTGCCCGCGTGGATCATCCCCGCCGGCGATCGGACCCGCTGGGCGGTGCTCGTGCACGGCCGCGCCTCCGTCCGGCAGGAGACGCTGCGGGCCGTGCCGGCCTTCCTCGCCGCCGGATGGAGCGTGCTGCTGCCCGCCTACCGCGGGGACGGCGAGGCGCCGGACGGGGACGGCTCCCGCTACGCGGTGACGGACGCCGAGTGGGTCGACGTCGAATCCGCCATCCTGCACGCGCTCGACGAGGGCGCCACCGAGGTCGTGCTGGCGGGCTGGTCCTCCGGCGCCTCGATCGTGCTCGCCACCGCGCACCGGTCCCGGGTGCAGGAGGTGATCCGGGGCGTGGTGCTGGACTCGCCGGTCCTCGACGGCTCGCAGGCGCTCCTGGCGCGCAGCGAGGGCATGCCGGAGCCGGTCCGCCGCGGCGCGCTGTCGCTGCTCGCAGGCCCGTGGGGTCGGCTGGTCGGCGCCGACGCGCTCGACGTGCACCCGGGGGAGCCCGCGGACCCTGCCGAGCTCACCGTCCCGGTGCTGGTGCTGCAGAGCGAGGACGACGGCGTCGCACCCCCGGAGGTCGCCCGCCGGTTCGCGGCGGCGCGTCCGGACCTCGTCCGCCTCGTGCCCTTCGTCGGGGCACGGCACACGCGGCTCTGGAACCTCGATCCGGAGCGGTGGGACGGCGCCGTGACGGCGTGGCTGGCGGAGGACGGCGCGACCCTCGACCGGCTCAGCGCCGGGGAGGCAACCAGCGCGCGTACAGCCGATCCGTCTCGTCGTGCAGCAGGCCGGCGAGCGTCCAGGGCCCGCCCAGCGCTCTGAGCGAGGGCCCCCCTCCCGCGAGGAGGGGCGCGGTCGTGAGGTCCAGCTCGTCGACGATCCCCGCGGTGACGAGCCGGCCGGCCAGCTCGGCGCCGCCCTCGCAGACGATCCGGTGCAGCCCCAGCGCCGCGAGCGCGTCGACGAGCGCCGAGGGCGTCGTGCTCGGATCCCCGTCGACCGGCACGACCCGCGCACGGTCGCCGAGCCGGTCCCGGAGCAGGGCCGCGACGCGCTGCGGGCAGAGCACGAGCGCGCGGCGGCCGTCCTCCGCCGGCTCCGGCAGCACCGCCGCGTCCAGGTCGCCCCGTCGGGTCGCGACGGCGAGCGCCGCGGTGCGCGGCATCCGGAGCCGCTCGGCGCGCAGCGTGCCCGCCCCGACGAGCACGACGTCGGCGGACCGTCGCAGCACCGAGAGCAGGAGCCGGTCGATGCCGCCGGTCAGCCCGTCCGAGGTGCCGTCGGACCCGGTGGTCTGGCCGCCGAGCGCGGCGACCAGGTTCACGCGCACCCACGCGTCGCCCGATCGTGCGTAGCGGTCGGCGAGCCAGCCACGCAGCGCCGCACGATCCAGATCGATCGCGTCGCCGGGTGCCGGGAGCAGGACCTCGATGCGGGGCACCGCTAGGCCTCCCGCAGCTGCCGCTTGATCCGCGCCAGCATGCCGTGCATCCCGCGGAGCCGCAGCGGCGACACCGCCGACGTCAGGCCGAGGGTGTCCGGGAAGTCGTCCGGCACCGCGAGCGCCTCCTCCTTCGTGAGCCCGTCGAGCCCGTGCGCGAGCACGGAGGCGAAACCACGCGTGGTCGGCGCCTCGGCCGGCGCGGACGCGTGCACGTGCACGGCGCCGTTCTCGAGCTCCGATCTGACGAACACCGGCGCCTGGCACTCGGGCACGCGCTCGAGCAGGTCCGTCGAGTCGCCGAACCGCGCGGGCAGCGGCGGCAGGTCGTCCGCGTACTCGAGGAGGAGGAGGAGCCGTTCGCGGGGCTCCACGGCGAGGAACTCCTCGCGGATCGCGTCGAGCTGGGTGGTCATCCGACCAGCGTGGCAGGTGCCTCGCCCGGCTGCTCACCCCTGACGATCGGCACGCGGACCGCGCTGCCCCACTCCGTCCACGATCCGTCGTAGTTCCGGACGCCCTCGTAGCCGAGCAGGTGCGTGAGCACGAACCAGGTGTGGCTCGAGCGCTCGCCGATGCGGCAGTAGGCGATCACGTCGTCCCCCGGCGCCAGCCCGGCGCCGTCCTGGTAGATCGCCTCGAGCTCCGCCCTCGACCGGAACGTGCCGTCCGCGGCGGCCGCCTTCCCCCACGGCACGTTCTGGGCCGTCGGGATGTGGCCGGCGCGGAGTGCGGACTCCTCCGGGTACTCCGGCGCCGTGGTGCGCTCGCCGGTGTACTCCAGCGGGCTGCGCACGTCGATCAGGGGCGAGCCGAGGTGCGAGAGGACGTCCTCCTTGAACGCCCGGATCCCGGAGTCGTCCCGCTCGACGACGGGGTAGTCGACGGCCTGCCGCACGGTCGCCTCGCGGGTCAGCGGGCGGCCCTCCGCGATCCACTTCGCCCGGCCGCCGTCGAGCAGGCGGACGTCCTCGTGACCGAACAGCGTGAAGACCCAGAGGGCGTATGCGGCCCACCAGTTGCTCTTGTCGCCGTAGACGACGAGGGTCGCGTCGCGTCGGATGCCGAGGCGACCGAAGAGCGCGGCGAAGCCCTCGCCGTCGAGGTAGTCGCGGGTGACCGGGTCGTTGAGGTCGGTGTGCCAGTCCACCTTCACCGAGCCCGGGATGTGGCCGGTCTCGTACAGCAGCACGTCCTCGGACGACTCGATGACCACGACGTGCTCGTCGCCCTGGTGCTCGGCGAGCCAGGTCGTGGAGACCAGTCGCTCCGGGTGCGCGTAGGCACCGAGTCGTGCGCTGTCGTCCTGGTCCGTCATGCTTCCTCCTCCGGGCTGCCGACCGGGCGCTCGAGACCGCGGCGATACGCTGCCTCCGCCGCCCAGGCGGTCCTGACGACCTTAGGCAGAGAAGGTGACCATCGTGGCGCGAGCCCGCTTCTGTGACGCCCGGTGCGCCCGGTGAGCGCGCACCGCCGGCTCGCGGACGTGGTGCCCCGGGTCGACCCCGCACGGATGGCGGCCGCCCTCGTGCCGCCGCGCCAGTTCGTCGATGCCCGGCTGGAGAACTACCGGCCGGATCCGGACCACCCGTCGCAGGCGGAGGCGGTGGAGGCGGTCCGCACGTTCGCGGGCGCCTGGTCCGAGCGGCCGCGGCCGGGCGGGCTCTTCCGCCGCGGGCCGAAGCCGGCCCCGCAGCGCCCCGGTCTCTACCTGGACGGCGGCTTCGGCGTCGGCAAGACCCACCTCCTCGCCGCGCTGTGGCACCTGGCCCCCGGTCGCAAGTACTTCGGCACGTTCATCGAGTACACCGCGCTGGTCGGAGCGCTGGGCTACGCGGAGGCGGTGCGCCTGCTCTCCGGAGCGACCCTGATCGCGATCGACGAGTTCGAGCTCGACGACCCCGGCGACACGATGCTCATGTCCCGCTTCCTCGGCGAGCTCGTCCGAGGCGGCACCCGGATCGGGGCGACCTCGAACACGCCGCCGAACGCGCTGGGGGAGGGGCGGTTCGCCGCCGCCGACTTCCTCCGCGAGATCCAGGGCCTCGCGGACCGCTTCACGACCGTGCGGATCGGCGGACTCGACTACCGCCGGCGGGACGCCGCCGAGTCCGCGGTCGCCGCGGGCGACGCCGCGGTGCGGGCCCTGCCGGTCGACCCGGCCGTCACGGTGGACGACTTCGGCGCGCTGATCGAGCACCTCTCGACGGTGCACCCGGCGCGCTACGTCGGCCTGGTGGACGGGGTGCGCACCGCGGGCCTGCTGGACGTCGAGGCGATGCCCGGTCAGACGGAGGCGCTGCGGTTCGTCGCGCTGGTGGACCGCCTGTACGACGCGCAGGTGCGCATCGTCGCCGGGGGGCTGCCGCTCGACCGGGTGTTCGGCGACGACATGCTGGCGGGCGGATACCGGAAGAAGTACCTGCGGGCGATCTCCCGGCTCGTCGCGATGACGCACGCCGCCGACGTGGGCGGCGCCTGAGCCTCAGCGATCTCGGGCCCGTTCAGCAGGCCCTGCCCGGTCATCTGAAACACGACGTTCACACGAGCGCCCGATTCGTAACGCGCGGGAAACACGGGGCGACGGGCCGCGAAACGTGCCTCCTCCACACTCGAGTCGGATTCCTGTGCAGCCCGCGCTCGTCACGGCGGCTCGACAGCAGCTGTCGCACGGGAAGCCTCCCTCCCGCACGAAACAGAGAGGTCCCCTGGTCTTTATGGCCCCGATTCTGCTCGACGCGACCACGGACGCGATCACCACCAATCTCAACTCGCTGTGGCTCATGGTCGCCGCGGCGCTCGTCCTGCTGATGACGCCCGGCGTGGCGTTCTTCTACGGCGGCATGGTCAAGGCGAAGAGCGTCATCAGCATGATGATGATGAGCTTCGGCGCGATCGCCCTCGTCGCCGTCCTGTTCGTCCTCTACGGCTACTCCATGGCGTTCAGCCAGGGCTCCGGATGGATCATCCACGGAGTCATCGGCAACCCGTTCGCCAGCTTCGCGCTCATCCCGGAGCTGACCTCGGGCGCCGGCGGCGGCGCGAACCTGAACTCCCTGGCCTTCGCCGGGTTCCAGGCGACCTTCGCGATCATCACAGATCGGAAGAGCG
>JABBOB010000059.1 GCA_019352055.1 Acidobacteriota bacterium | reverse complement strand
GACGGGTACTTCGTCACGCAGACCGGCGCCCAGACGGCGTACACCCGCGACGGGTCCTTCCACTGGGACTCGCTGGGGCGGCTGTCGACCGCGGACGGCTCGCTCGTCCAGGGCTGGAACGCGGTGAACGGCACCGTGTCGACCGGGGGCACGCCGACCACGCTCACGCTCCCGTCCGGCACGGTGGCGCCGGCGCACGCCACCGCGACCGTGACCATGACGGGCAACCTGCCGTCGGACTCGGCCCCGGGCGCGACGCTCGAGCGCGACATCACGGTGTACTCGGCGGACGGCACCGCACGGTCGCTGACGATGAACCTCACCGCCGACGCGACCACGCCCGGGAAGTGGAACTACTCGATCACGGACGGCACCTCGACCGCCGCGACCACCGGCTCGATCCAGACCGACGGGTCGGGCAACGTGACCGGGACGTCGGGGGGCGCCTCCACCCTCAAGCCGACGATCGACGGCATGACGGTCGACATGTCCGCGCTGACGGGCTTCGCGTCGCTGTCCACCTCCTCGTTCTCCCACCAGGACGGCAACGCCGCCGGCACGCTCCTGTCCGTCTCCATGGGCGGGGACGGCACGCTCTCCGGCACCTTCAGCAACGGTGCCACGGTCGCGATCGCGCGGCTCGCGATCGGCACCTTCACCAACCCCGAGGGCCTCGAGAAGGCCGGCAACTCGGGGCTCGTGGAGACCCTGAACTCCGGGAGCGCCCGCCTCGGCACCGCCGGCGCGAACGGCTTCGGCTCGGTCGTGTCGGGTGCCCTGGAGGCCTCCAACGTCGACCTCAGCCAGGAGTTCACCAACCTGATCGTCGCCCAGCGCGGCTTCCAGGCGAACGCCCGCATCATCACGACATCGGACCAGATCCTGCAGGAGCTCATGCAGCTCAAGCAGTAGGCGCGGATCGCGGGAACGGGGACCGGCTGAGCCGGTCCCCGTTCCCGTCCTTCCGCCGCCCGCACCTGTAGTGGGGCCAGACGTCGCCTGACGACGTGGCGCAAGATGCCGATGGTCTGCTGTGACGGCGGGTGAGGACTCCACGGATGGAGTCCGAGCGCCGGTCCCACGGATGGGGGAAGACGATGATTCTGTTGACGCGCCTGAATGGCAGCACCTTTGCGGTCAACCCTGATCTGGTCGAACGGATCCAGGAGCAGCCCGACACCACGGTGGTGCTCGTCGACGGAACCACGTTCATCGTGACCGAGACGATCGACGAGGTGATCGGCGAGATCGCGGAGTACCGCGCTCGCGTGATCGCCCTCGCTCACTCGATGCACTTCGACGCTCCTGCCGCCGTCCCTGCGTCGTCGAGAGGGGCGCGCCGATTCGGCGTGGTCGACGGCGCCAAGGCTTCAGCACGACCGGTCGGAGGGCGTTCCTGATGGATCCGGCCACCATCGCAGGCATCGTCATCGCCCTCGGCGCGCTCGTCGTCATGGCGACGATGGAGGGCGCGCACATCACGTCCCTGCTCCTCGCGGCGCCGATGATCCTCGTCTTCGGCGGCACGATCGGCGCCGCCATGGCATCGACGACCCTCGGCGACACCATCGGGTCGCTGAAGATGATCCCGAAGGCGTTCCTCTACAAGACCCCGAAGCTGGGCAAGGACGTCGAGACGCTCGTCGAGCTCGCCGAGACAGCGCGCAAGGAGGGGCTGCTCGCCCTCGAGGCGAAGGCCTCCGACATCAAGGACCCGTTCCTCAAGAAGGCGCTGCAGAACGTCGCCGACGGCATGGACGCGGACGAGCTCCGCATCCTGATGGAGGACGAGGCCGCGTCCATGGAGAAGTCCGGCCGCTCGGCCGCGAAGTTCTTCGCGACGATGGGCGGCTACGCGCCGACCATCGGCATCCTCGGCACCGTCGTGTCGCTGACCCACGTGCTCGAGAACCTCAGCAACCCGTCGACGCTCGGCCAGTCGATCGCCTCCGCGTTCGTTGCGACCCTCTGGGGCGTGCTGACGGCCAACGTCATCTGGCTGCCGATCGGTTCCCGCATCGGCAAGATGACGGACCAGCTGTCGGAGCGGCTCACCATGGTCACCGAGGGCGTCCTCGCCGTGCAGTCCGGCGCGCAGCCGCGCACGCTGTCCGAGAAGCTCTACGCCATGCTGCCCGCGTCGGAGCAGCCGAAGGCCGCGGCGAAGAGCGGCGCCGCCAAGGGTGCGAAGGCACCGAAGGCGGCAGAGGCGGCGGCCTAGCATGTCCGGGCGCCGCCGCAAGAGCCACGCGGAGGAGCACCACGCCGACGAGCGCTGGCTCGTCTCCTACGCCGACATGATCACGGTGCTGATGGCGCTGTTCATCGTGCTGTACGCGCTGTCGACCGTGAACCAGAAGAAGTTCGACGAGTTGAAGAACTCGCTGGCGTCCGGCTTCGGAACGAAGAGCTCGACGAAGGTCGACCAGAGCAAGGGCATCGTCCGACCGCAGGACGTCGCGAAACGCGGCGCGGGATTCTCGAACAGCACGATCGCGCTGATGCAGGCTGCGAAGGAGATCACAGACGAGCTGAAAGCCCAGGGGCTCGCCGGGAAGGTCTCCGTGAAGGCGTCCTCGAACGCGATCGCGCTCTCGCTCGTCGGATCGAGCACCTACTTCGGCGGGAACGACGCGAACCTCACCCCGCAGGCGCTGCAGGTGCTGAAGAAGCTCTCGCCGGCCCTCCACGACCATGCGGGCACCGTGAGCATCGAAGGGCACGCCGACCCGCACGGGTCGGCCGGGGTCTGGGGCACCGACTGGCTCCTCGCCGCAGCACGAGCGAACAGCGTCGGCCAGTACCTGCTGGACGACAAGGCGATCAATGCCGCGGACGTCTCGTTCGTCTCCTTCGGTTCGCAGAACTCGAAGGCCGGCTCCAGCGAGGTGGCGGTCGAGCACAACCGCCGCGTCGACATCGTGCTGCACTCGGTGCAGGTGGGGGCCGCGCCCGCCACCGGATCGGCCGCCGGGTCGGCGAGCGCATCCCAGCTCGACGGCACCGCCCCGCAGAAGAACACGCAGGCGCAGCAGGCGGCGGCCTCGACGAGGAAGGCCGAGGGCGTGCCGACGCACTGACCCCAGGGATCGTCGCGCCCCGCATCCCCGTGACGACGTCGAGCGAGCCGGACGGGACAGCACGTCGGACATCGGCGGGGGCAGGTCACGAGCACGTTCCGCGGAGTGGCGCGCCCCCGTTCAGGTGACGCGCTGCGATGATCCGAACCGTGACCGACCGGACGCCGCACCGCGCCCTCGTCCACGCTCCGGGCGAGGCCCTCGACGTGCAGCCGTACGACTTCGAGAGCCCCGAGCTCATCAGCGGCGACGACCGCGACCGACTCGACTCCGCGCTGGAGGCGTGGGGCCGCCAGCTCGGCACGCAGATCACCGCCAAGACCCGGGCCGTCGTCGACGTCGCGACCGCGCCGTCCCGCATCCAGTCCTTCGGTGCCTACATCGCGTCCGCGGAGGGCCCGACCCTCTGGGCATCGGCGCAGCTCGGCACCGGTCGCGCGCTGTACCGGGTGCCCCTCGCCGAGGCCGGCTACTGGGCCGCGCGGATGCTCGGCGCGTCCGGCGACAAGGCCGGCACCGCCACCACGATCACCGGGGTCGAACGGGGCCTGGCCCGCGCAGCAGCGGCCGAGCACCTCGCGGAGCTGAAGCCCGCCACGGGCGGCCTGATGCCCGAGCCCGTCCTGCAGGCGTTCGGCGCCGAGCCGTCCGCCTCCATCGACCGGGACGCCCAGGCGGTCGTCGTGGTCGTCGGCACCCTCCGCAAGGGGGAGCGGCGCCAGCTGTCCCTCGCGATCGATGTCGACGTCGTGCTCGAGTGCCTCGGTGCGGTGTCGCCCCAGCAGGACGCGGCGGAGGTCACCGCGCGCATCGGCGACCACCTCGCGCTGGCCCCTGTCGAGGTGGCGCTCCGTTTCGCGCCGACACGTGTCGGTCCCAACACCGTGCTCGATCTGGCCGAAGGTGATCTCATCCCACTCGCGCACCTCGCGGACCGCCCTCTCATCATCACGCTCGACGGGCAGCCGGTGCTGCACGCCGCGGTCGGGGGCAACGGCGAACGCCTCGCGTGCGTCGTCGTCGAGTCGAATGGAGATGCACGATGACCATGTCCCTCGACGGTGCCACCCGGGTCTCCACCGGCGAGGACGAGATCGCCATCGCGCAGGCGCTCGTGTCGGCGCTGCCCGGTCCCGCGCTGATGGCGCAGCCGCACGGTTCCGAGCTCGTGCCCATGCAGGCGCTGGAGGCCGGTGTCTCCGCCACGTACGTCGGCCCGCGGTCGGCCGACCTGTCGCTGATCCTGCTGGACCGCACGGAGCTCATCGCGGCCGGTGGCGGCGATGCGCGCGTCCGCCTCGGCGACGTGCTCCGCCCGGCGCTGGAGCTCGCCTCCGATGTCATCGGCGGCGGCCAGCTCGGCGAGGTCGGCGACGGGGTGCCGGCGAGCCTGTTCCAGTCCGCCGACGCGGTCGTCTTCGACCTCATCGGCGAGGAGGGTGTCGCCGGCTGGTTCGCGATCGCCCTGCGCGCGCCTGCGCCGCCGCGCGCCTTCCGGGACGTGTCGTCGCGGCTCGGCCGCATCAGCACGGTCCAGATGACGCTCGCCGTGGAGATCGGCCGGGCGACGGTCTCGGTGCAGGAGCTGCTCGACGCGCAGCCGGGCACCGTGATCGAGCTCGACCGCGCCGTCGGCAGCGAGGCCGACGTCTTCCTCAACGGCCGCATGATCGCGCACGGTGAGATCGTCGTCGTGGACCGCCGCTTCGCCGTCCGGGTCACCGAGGTCGTCGAGCCGGTCGAGGAGAGCTGACCCCGGTGGACACCGTCTTCCTCGCGCTGCGAGTCGTCGTCGCCCTCGGGGCGGTCTTCGGCGCGCTGATGTTCGCGCACCGCTGGATCACCAAGGGTCGACCCGGGTCCAAACCGCGGAACCGGCAGATCGAGGTCGTCGCCCGGCAGGGCCTCGGGGCCAAGGCGGGCATCGCCGTCGTCGATGCCGGCGGGCGCCGCTACCTGCTCGGCGTGACCGAGCAGGCGGTCACCGTGCTCGACACGCTCGGCCCCGCGGAGGCTCCGACCGGCGAGCCGGCCCTCGTGACGTCGCAGCCGATCTCCGTCGCGCGCTTCGAGCAGGAGCTGCGGACCGTCACCATCGCGACGGCGGACGTGCCGATCGTCGTGCACGGTGCGAGCGACCCCCGGGACCCCTCCGGCCCGGTCACGCAGACCGTCTCGATCATGCCCGCGAACCGGACCTCGGCCGGTCCGGTGACTGAGGCGATCCGACTCGACGGCATGGTCTCGTACACGCGACCCGCCACCTCCGGGATCCCTCTCCACACGAGCCGCCGCGCCGCCCGCGCAGCCGAGCAGCAGGCGGCGGCAGGCCTGCAGGCGGCGGCCCAGCAGCCGAGCGCGCAGGGCGGCGCGCTCGCCGGATCCGTGCTGTCCCCGGCGACGTGGAAGCAGACCTTCGACGCGCTGAAGAAGCTGCGGTGACCGTCGTCGTGCTGCCGGGTCGTGCTCCTCGCGCGGTCCGGTTCCTGAAGGACCACTGGCCGCGCCTGGTGCTCGTGGCCTTCGCGGTGCTCGCGATGGTGTGGCTGGTCGTCGCCGTGCCCGGCATCGCGCACGCCGACCCGGTGGGGCCCGGCGCCAAGCCGGTTCCGACGCCGACGCACTCCGGCGACGTGAACATCAGCATCGGCGCGCCGTCGACCTCGATCACGACGCTCATCGCGATCACGCTGCTGTCCGTCGCCCCCGCGCTCATGCTCATGATGACGTCGTTCACGAAGATCTTCGTGGTCCTCGCGATGACGCGGAACGCGCTCGGGCTCAACACGATCCCGCCGAACCAGGTGCTCGCGGGGCTCTCGCTCTTCCTGTCGCTGTTCATCATGTGGCCGGTGCTGAACACGGTGAACACGGACGCGCTCACCCCGTTCCTGAACGGGAAGATCCAGTTCGACGCCGCTCTCGCGCACGCCGCCGTGCCGCTGCAGCACTTCATGCTCCAGCACACCCGCCAGAGCGACATCGCGCTCATGACGCGGGCGGCGCATCAGCCGAACCCGGCGTCGGCCGCGGCCACCCCGTTCTTCACCGTCGTCCCCGCGTTCATGCTGTCGGAGCTGCGGAGCGCCTTCATCATCGGCCTCGTCATCTTCGTGCCGTTCCTCGTCATCGACCTCGTCGTCTCCTCCGGGCTGATGGCGATGGGCATGATGATGCTGCCGCCGACGATGATCGCGCTGCCGTTCAAGATCCTGCTCTTCGTGCTGGTGGACGGCTGGAGCCTGATCATCACGTCGCTCGTGCAGAGCTATAACACCTAGCCCCGCATGGATCAGGCAGCATGAATCAGAACCAGGTCGTCGACCTCGCCATCCGTGCGCTCATGCTCGCGGCCGAGCTCGCTGCGCCGCTCCTCATCACCGCGCTCGTCGTCGGGTTCGCGATCAGCGTCTTCCAGTCGATCACGCAGATCCAGGAGGCGACGCTCGCGTTCGTGCCGAAGGCGATCGCGGTCGCCATCGCGCTGGTCGTGTGCGGCCACTGGATGATCACCGAGGCGGTCACGTTCACCCAGCAGCTGTTCGCGATGATCCCGAGCTACCTCAACGGATCGTGACGATCTTCGGCTCCGTCGCGCTGAACGAGACGTTCGTCGAGGCGGCGATGCTCGCGGCGATGCGGATCACGTCGTTCCTCGTGATCGCGCCGCCGTTCTCGTTCTCCGGGGTGCCGCTGCGCGTGAAGGGCATGCTCGCGATCGCGTTGTCGATCCTCGTCGCACCGGCGGCCGCGAAGGGGCTCCCGAGCGCCATGGACACGGGCGCGTTCGTGGTGTCGCTCGTCAGCCAGCTCGTCATCGGCGCGCTGCTCGGCTTCATGGTCTTCCTCGTGTTCTCGGCCGTCCAGTCGGCCGGCAGCCTGATCGACCTGTTCGCCGGGTTCCAGATGAGCCAGGCGTTCGATCCGTTGATGAAGGTCAACGGCGCGCAGATGACCCGGCTGATGCAGATGGTCGCGCTCGGGCTGCTGTTCGTCTCCGGTGGGGCGGAGCTGGTGCTCGGCGGCCTGTTCCGCACGTTCGACGCGCTGCCGGTCACCGGGTTCCTGGCGCAGGACGCGGGCCAGCGCCTCCTGCCCGGCATCGCGCAGATGTTCGTCGCGGCCGTGCAGATCGCCGGACCGATCGTGGTCGTGCTCTTCCTCGCCGACATCGGCCTGGGTGTGCTGACCCGCGTCGCGCCGCAGCTCAACGCGTTCTCGCTCGGCTTCGTGCTGAAGATCCTCATCACCCTGCTCGCCGGCGGCACGATCTTCATCGCCCTCCCGCGCATCGTGGAGGCGCTGCTCTCCGACGCCCTCCAGGCGATGGCGTCCGTCGTATGAGCACGTCAGCAGGAATCGTCGAGCGCTTCAGCAGGAAGGAGCTGCTTCAGCAGGAACGATCGGCCGCTTCCTTCCTGCCGAAGCGGCTGCTTCCTGCTGTCGTGCTCACGCGGAGGGGGTGACCCGTGCCTGATCAGCCGTCCGGCGAACGGACCGAGAAGGCCACCCCGAAGCGCCTCGAGGAGTCGCGACGCGAAGGCCGCATCCAGCGCTCCCGCGACATGCCGAGCTGGCTGTCGATGGGGGCCGCCGCGCTGACGCTGCCGCTCGTGGTCGGCAACGGCGCCTCGGCCGTGCAGAACCTCGTCCTGGGTCTCAAGGAGGTCATCGCCGACCCGACCGCGAGCCGGGCGCAGTCGACCTTCCTCGACGCGTTCGGGGTGCTGCCCGGGATCCTCGCGCCGATCCTCGCGGCGGCGGTGGTCGGCGCGGTCGCCGGCTCGCTCGCCTCCGGCGGCTTCCACACCAAGCGGTTCAAGCCCCACTTCGCCCAGTTCGACCTCGTGAAGGGCGCAAGCCGGCTGGTCGGCAGGCAGGCGCTGTGGGAGGGAGCGAAGGCGCTGCTCAAGACCGGCGTCGTCGGCGTCGCGGTGTGGATGGGCATCCAGGGCGCGATCCCGCTGCTCGCCGCTTCGGGTGCCATGCCGGTCTCGGCCATCGTGAGCACCGCGTCCGGCGTGATCGTGGCGATCCTGCAATCCGCCATCGTCGCGGGGATCGTGCTCGGAGCGCTCGACGTGCTCGTGGTCACGCGCCGGAACAGGCAGCACACGATGATGACGAGGCAGGAGATCAAGGACGAGGCGAAGTCGACCGAGGGCGACCCGCACATCCGGCAGCACCGTCGCAGCAGGCAGATCGCGATCTCCCGCAACCGCATGATGGCCGCGATCTCGGGTGCCGACGTCGTGATGCTGAACCCGACGCACGTCGCGGTCGCGCTGAAGTACGAGCCGGGCAAGTCGGCGCCGCGGGTGGTCGCGAAGGGCGCCGGGGAGGTGGCCGCCCGTATCCGCGAGCGCGCGGCCGAGCACCGCGTCCCGATGGTGCAGGACATCCCGCTCGCCCGCGCGCTGTACGCCGCCTGCGAGGTGGACCAGGAGATCCCGGAAGAGCTCTACGGCGCCGTCGCGCGGGTGCTCGCATTCGTGATGTCCCTGAAGCGACGCGGAGCCGCGCTCGGCGTCCACCGGCTCGCCTCCTAGCCTCCACAGGGTGCGGGGGCACCATCCGTGGATGGAGCCGACCCTGCGGTCGCTGCGCCGGGACGACCTCCCGCTGCTCGGTTCCTGGCTGCGGGAGCCGCTCGTGCACGAGTGGTGGTACGACGACCCCGCACCGGCGGCCCTGGAGCGGCAGTACGGTCCGGCGATCGACGGCCTTGAGCCGACCGTGGTCCGCATCGGCGAGCTGACGCCTCCCGGCTCGGACGTCGGGGAGCCGGTCGGGTTCGTGCAGTGGTACCCGCTGGACTCGGAGCCCGGGTACGCCGGGGAGCTGGCGCGCTTCCTGCCGATCCCCGACGGCGCCTGGAGCCTCGACTACCTGGTGGGATCGCCGGCGTACCGGGGCCGCGGTGTCGGGAGCGCGCTCGTGCGCCGCGCCGTGCGGATCGTCGGCGTGGCACCGATCGTCGTCGCGGTGCACGCGCGCAACCTCGCCTCCCAGCATGTGCTGCGGCACGCGGGGTTCGTCGTCGCAGCGCAGGCAGACCTCGAGCCCGACAACCCGGGCCACTCACGGGACCACCTCGTCCTCGTCCGCCCGCCGGTGCGCGATGGTGCGGCCGCGCCGTGACGCGGCCGGCGCGACCGCCCCGATCGCCGGGCCGCCGCGGAGAGCACGACACCGACGAGCGGCGGAGCCACCGGCCCGGCCACTGAGAGACGCCCGCCTGCGAGCGCGCCCGACGAGACGCCGACGTCGTCCGCGCCGCCCCCTCCGCCCCTGAGCGGGCGCCCCCCGTGCGGGGGTGATGCGCGTGGCGTGGCGGCAGGAGCGTCGCGCGCCATCCCATGATTGCCCCACGCGGGGCGTCGCACGAGCGGTGCGCCCTCCGCGCTGGATCCGGCGGAGCCGGGAACACGTGCGACCACGGCGGAGCCGGGCAGGGTCGGACCAGGCGGATCGGAGATCCGTTGCGACGATTCGAGCTGCGCAAGATGGCTTCGGTCCTCGCCGTGCCGATCGGGCTGGTCGGCGTCATCATGCTGCTCGTCGTGCCGATCCCGGCTTGGCTGCTCGACCTGCTGATCACCGTCAACATCCTGTTCGCGCTCGTGATCCTGCTCACGACGATGTTCGCGAAGCGCCCCCTCGACTTCTCGGTCTTCCCCTCCCTCCTGCTCATCGCGACGCTGTTCCGGCTCGGTCTGAACGTCGCATCGACCCGCCTCGTGCTCGGCCAGGGCTACGCCGGCGAGGTCATCCACGCGTTCGGGGCCGTCGCGGTCGGCGGCTCCATGGTCATCGGCGCGGTCGTGTTCGTGATCCTCGTGGTCATCCAGTTCGTCGTGGTCACGAAGGGTGCGGAGCGCGTCGCCGAGGTCGGCGCCCGCTTCACCCTGGACGCGATGCCCGGCAAGCAGATGGCCATCGACGCCGACCTGAACTCGGGCCTGATCACCGAGGACGAGGCGCGCCGCCGCCGCAAGGAGGTCAGTGCGGAGGCGGACTTCTACGGCGCGATGGACGGTGCGTCGAAGTTCGTCAAGGGCGACGCGATCGCGGGCATCGTGATCGTGCTGGTCAACGTGCTCGGCGGCATCATCATGGGCGTCCTGATCCACGGGCAGCAGATCAACGACGCGGTGAACACCTACACGCTGCTGACGATCGGCGACGGCCTCACCGCGCAGATCCCGGCCCTGCTGATGGCCGTCTCCACCGGCATGATCGTGACCCGGTCGAACTCGGAGACGTCGCTCGGCCAGGACGCGGGCAAGCAGCTCACGCAGTCGCGGCTGGCGCTGATGATCGCGGGGGTCGCCGCCTGCCTCATGGCGCTGATCCCCGGCATGCCGATGATCCCGTTCTTCCTCGTCGGCGGCACGCTGATCTTCGTCGCCACCCGGATCCGCCGTGCGGAGCAGCAGCAGGAGCAGGACGCGGCGCTCGCCGAGGCGGCCGCGCTGCAGCAGCCCTCCAACGCGGACACCCCGGAGGAGCTCATGGAGCAGATGCGGGTGCACGCGCTCGAGGTGCAGCTCTCGCCCGACCTCGTCGACCTGGTCTCCGGGGTCAGCGACGACCTGCTCGCCCGGGTCAAGGCGCTGCGGCGCCGCATCGCGATGGAGTACGGCATCGTCGTGCCGCCGGTGCGCACGCGGGACAGCGTCGACCTGCCGCCGTCCACCTACGTCATCCGCGTCGCCGGGGTGGAGATGGGCCGCGGCCTGGCTCCCGTCGGGAAGGTGCTCGCCCTCGGGGACCACCTGGACGCACTGCCGGGCACGCCGACGATCGAGCCCGTGTTCCAGCTGGCGGGCAAGTGGATCCCGGCGGAGCTCCGCCACGCGGCGGAGACGACCGGCGCGACGGTGATCGACCGCGGCTCCGTGCTCGTCACCCATCTCTCGAGCGTCATCACCGACAACGCCGGCCGTCTGCTGTCCCGCGAGGACGTGCGTGTGCTGACGGAGGGGGTCAAGCGTGCGAGCCCCGCGCTGGTGGACGAGATGATCCCCGGCCTGCTCACGCTCGCGGAGGTGCACCGGGTCCTGCAGGGGCTGCTGGCCGAGCGGGTGCCGATCAACGACCTGCCCCGCATCTACGAGGCGCTGTCCCTCAGGGCGAAGGTCTCGACCGACCCGGAGGGGCTCGTCGAAGCCGCGCGCGCAGCGCTCGGGCCGGTGCTGGTCGCCCCGCACCTCGACGAGCGCACGCTGCGCGTCGTGATGATCGACCCGCAGCTCGAGCAGGGGATGCTCGAGAACCTGCGTCCCTCCGAGCTGGGCACCCAGATCCTGATCTCGCCGGACGTGATCGGCCGCATCGTCGAGTCGCTCCGCGCCGCGGTGCAGACGGCGGAGATGCAGGGCTGGTCCCCGGTGCTCGTCTGCGCGCCTGCGCTGCGACCGGCCGTCCGACGGCTCGTCGCTCCCCAGACGAACGGCCTGCCCGTGCTTTCCTACCAGGAGGTGACGTCGGCGGACGTCACCATCGAGACCGTTGGAGTGGTTCGTGCCCTCGATTCGATTCCGGCTTGAGAAGCCGACCCTGACGGGTCTCGCCGCGCGGGTGGCAGCCGAGTACGGCCCCGATGCCCGGATCGTCGACACCGAGGAGTCGATCGTCGGGGGGATCGCGGGCCTCTTCGGCAGGCGCGTCGTCGACGTGACCGTGGAGCTGCCGGATCGTGCCGCGCCGGAGGGGGCGCACGAGTTCTCGATGCGCGCCCGGGTCGGTCTCGCCGCCCTGCTGGACGACGCCGATGCAGCCGAGCTCGGCCCCGCCAACGCGTACGGTGACGACCCATGGGCTGCGCCTGCCCCCGCCGCGCACGTGTCGACGCAGGGGGGCGACTTCGCCTCGGTGCTCGACGCGCTGCGGATCGACGTCGAACCCGCCGAGACGGGCGGGGGCACCCCGGCCCGCCCGCTCCGTCGCCCCGCGCCGGTGTCCGCGCCGCAGCCGTTCACGCAGGTCCGTCCGCCGCGCGCACCGATGCGCGCCATCACCGCGGCCGTGCCGGTGCGGGCGCTCGAGGCGACCCCCGGCCGCCGCGCGCCGGTCGCGCCGGACCGGCCGGTGGCCCCCGCGCAGGCCGCACCGGCGACCCCGGCGGAGATCGCGGCGGTGCAGCAGTACGTGTGGGCGACTGCGAAACCGCGTTCGCGGACGGGGCGCACGACGCCCGGGTCGCCCCCTCCGCAGCGCACCCGCGCCGGCGACCTGCTGCTCCTCGTCGGTGTCGGGGACGACCCGATGCACGTCGCGAAGGCGCTGCGCGACCGCATGCAGAAGGGGTACGTCTGCGACGGCGGTGCCCTCGAGGGCAACTCGCGGCGACGGGTCGACGACCGCCGGGGCGCCGTCGCCGCCCGGGCCTACGGTGTCCGCAGCGACCAGCCGGTGATCGTGGCCTACGGCGTGGGTCTCGGGCCGATGGCCGAGCAGGAGCTCGAGCAGCTGATGTCGATCGACAGCGACCAGTCCTGGCTCGTCGTCGACGCGGCGCGGGATCCGGGGGAGACGCTCGAGTGGACGGGGCGCCTCCGCGGCCGGCTGCAGGTGGACGCCGTCGCGAGCCTCCGCGCGCCGCGGAGCGGACAGCACGAGGCTCTCGCGGCGATCGGCCTGCCGGAGGCCTGGCGCGAGCTCGCCGCGGTCTGACCGCGCCCATTCTCCGTTTTGTAGGACGCGCCGTCCTACAAAACGGAGAATGCTGCGGGCTAGGGTTGGCGGATGCTGGTGCTCACGCGGAAGAAGGGTGAGCGCGTGATGATCGGTGACGACATCGTCGTCACCGTCATCGACGTCCGAGGCGACGGGGTGCGCATCGGGTTCGACGCCCCTCGCGGTGTCAGCATCCAGCGCGCGGAGGTCGTCTCCGCGGTCAAGGAGGCGAACGCCGGCGCCGCCGCATCGGCTGCGCAGACGCCCGAGCTGCTGGTCGGGCTGCTGAACCGGGCGCGCAAGCCCGAGCAGCCGGTCGCAGCGGCCGATCCCGCTTCGCCGGCGGCGCCCCCGGCGACGCGCGCTCCCTCGGGCACGCCGCCGAAGCCGATGCCGCCGCGACCGGCCGCGCCGAGCCCGGCCGCACCGAAGCCCGAGGCCTGAACCGGATCACCCCCGCAGCGGGCCGCCCTGCTCGTCGATGAGCCGGAGCAGGTGCCGCACGACGGCGTCGCCGCTCGCGCGGATCCCGTCGTGCTGCCACTCGTTCGTGACCCAGGTCTGCAGGTTCCCGACGCGGGCGGCCGTCTCCAGCGAGAGCCCGACGTCGACGTAGAGGTCGTCGAAGTACACGGCGGCCGCCACCGGGACGTCGTTCGAGGCGAGGCGCGCCGGGTCGAAGAGCGGTGACCAGTCCGTCCGCTCGGCCAGCACGTCGACGGCGGCCGCGAACGGGCGCAGCAGTCTGATGTCGTCGAACATCCAGCGGAACATCGCCTCTCCGGTCAGCTGCAGCGGCCGCGCCCCGGGCGCGAACGCCGGGTGCCGGGCCTGCTCCGCATCGGCCGCCCACGCGGTCGCGCCGGACTGCGGATCGCCGTAGAGCGGTTCCTGCAGCGCCGCCCACAGCGGCCCGTCGGCGAAGTCCGTGGCGGCCTGGACCTGCGAGAGGAAGGTGTCCGTCAGCCGGTCGTCGGAGGTGGCGACCGCCTCGTCGATCATCCAGTGCACCTCCTCGAAGCCGTGCTGCATGCCGAACGCGGTGCCGAGGAACTGGAGCCGCGGCACGGTGAACCGATCGCCGTCCGGCAGTCGCACGTCCTCGGCGGTCAGCAGGTCGGCGACGCGCGCGATCGTCGCGGTGTCCCCGGGGTACCGCCTCCGGTACTCCTCGTTCTTCGCGAGCATGCGCGGGAAGGTGCGCCGGTACACCTCGGCCGCGGAAGGGCGCAGCGAGCCGAGCCCACCGAGGACGAGGCAGGCGGAGAGCGCCTCCGGAGCGACGGAGAGGTAGGTGAGGGTCAGCCACCCGCCGTAGCTCTGCCCGACCGTCGCCCAGCGTCGTCCGTCGAAGTCGGTCGTGCGGAGGTGCTCCGCGTCCCGCACGATCGAATCGGCGCGGAAGCGGGCGAGGAAGGCCGCTCCCGTTTCTCCGCTGTCGAACGCCCCCATCCGCGCGGCGTCCACGCGGGTGCTGCGCCCGGTGCCCCGCTGGTCGAGCAGCACGAGCCGGTACCGCTCGAGCAGCGCGCCGATCCAGCCGCTCGCGTCCACCGGTCGCGGCCCCTTCCCGCCCGGGCCGCCCTGCAGGTGCAGCATGAGCGGCAGATCCTCGTGCCGGCGGTGCGCGGCGACGAGCTCCCGGGCGAACACGGTGATGCGCTCGCCATCGGGGGAGTCCCAGTCCAGGGGGACCGCGACCTCGTGCTCCCGCACGAGCAGCCCGGGGATCGTGTACTCGGCGGTGATCACGGGCTCATCCTTGTCCCCGCACGCCCGCCGCGCGCTGCATCCGACACCGCTCCGCGCGCGCGGGAGCGGCGAGCGGGCGAGGAGCGCGGCCGCTACCCCCTGCACTGGGGCGCCTCCCTTTGGGTGTTCCGGCGCACCGGGGGCGTTTCCTAGCCTGGGGCACCCGGAGGTCTCTGGGGGATCGGGCGACGCCGCGGGGCGCCGAACGGGAGGAGCGGGCATGTCTGTTCTCACGCCGAACGGCGCGAACGTGTTCGGCGCGCCCTTCGTCGAGATCCTCGAGTTCCCGGTCGATCGGGAAGCCGCCGTCAGCGTCTCCGCGAGCCTCTGCCGGCGGCACCGGCTGCTGCCCATCGGCCGTGAGAGCGGCACGCTCATCGTGGCGATGGCCGACCCCAACGACATCCTCGCGCTCGACGACGTGTCCGCGGCGACCCGCATGCGGATCCGGCCGGTGCTCGTCGACGCCAAGGACCTGGCGACCACGATCGACCGCTACCACCGGGCGGACGACGAGCTCAGCGACCTCCAGCACGAGCTCTTCGATCAGGGCGCCCGTGGCGAGGAGACCGCCGTCGTCGAGGACGACGACGCCCCCATCGTGCGGTTCGTCAACCTGCTCATCTCCCAGGCCATCCAGGACCGCGCCTCCGACATCCACATCGAGCCGGGCGAGCACGAGCTGCGGGTCCGCTACCGCATCGACGGCGTGCTGAAGGAGGTCCAGTCGGCGCCGACCTCCGTGCAGGCCGGCGTGATCTCCCGCCTCAAGGTGATGTCGGACCTCGACATCGCGGAGCGCCGGAAGCCGCAGGACGGCCGCATCTCGGTCATGCACCAGGGCCGCAAGATCGATCTCCGCGTCGCGACCCTGCCGACCGTCTACGGCGAGAAGATCGTCATGCGGATCCTGGACACCTCGGGCTCGGCGAAGACCATGGCCGACCTCGCGATGATGGGCCGCAACTTCGACGCGTTCAAGGCGGCGTACACGCGCCCGAACGGCATGATCCTCGTCACCGGTCCGACCGGTTCGGGCAAGTCCACGACGCTCTACACGGCGATCCAGGAGGTCTCGAAGCCGACCGTGAACGTCATCACGGTCGAGGACCCCGTCGAGTACCGGATGGCCGGCATCAACCAGGTGCAGATCAACAGCAAGGCCGG
>JABBOB010000058.1 GCA_019352055.1 Acidobacteriota bacterium | reverse complement strand
ACTGGGCGAGCGTGAGGCCGTGTCCGGTGTTCTGCACGAACTGGTCCATCGCGCCCCCGTCGAACGCCTTCTGCTCGGAGGTGTACCCGTGGTCCTGGTCGCACGTCGCTGCCTGCGCCCGAGTCAACCGCTGCGGGTTGGACAGGTTCGGGTTCGCGTTCAGGAGGCCCCCGGCGAGCCCGTTGACGGTCGGCGTTCCCGGCAGGGCGTGGAAGGCGGGCTCGCCGCCCGTGTTCGCGGCCTTCGGGTAAGTGGCGAAGTAGTGGTCGAACGAGACGTTCTCGCCGAACAGGACCACCAGATGCTTGATCGGCGTCGTTGTCGAAGCCGCATCCGCGGCCCCGTGCTCAGGGGAGTCGGCGAAGCCGATGAGTGGTGGGCTGAGCAAGGCGATCGCTGCGGTCACCGCAATGGTTCCGGCCAGACGCCGGAACCTGACTCGAGTGGACATGTCCCTCCTTCGGTTCATGGACACATCCACCCAAGACGTCCCGGATGGCCGCCTTGCAAACGGCTATGGAACCGACGGCGACGGGCTTTCGCCCGCTTGCCGGAGCCCGCCACGGAACTCCACGCGGAGTGGTGACGAAGGGACCGCCCAAGCCCTCCTCATCGCGGCGGACGGCGGCCTCCTGGAGGAGGATCGGTGCTCATGAGCGCAGCGCTGATCGTCGTCGAAGGATCCCGCAGCGTCTCCGCGACCGTCACGGCGCTGCGCGGAGCGCTGGCGGATCGCGGGATCGAGCTGTTCGCCGTCATCGACCACGCAGCGGGTGCGGCTTCCGCAGGCCTCGAGCTCGACGACGAGGTCGTGGTGATCTTCGGCGACCCCGCCGTCGGTACTCGGGTCATGCAGGCCGATCCGCGGGCAGGACTCGACCTGCCCCTGCGGATGCTCGTCTGGCGGCAGGACAGCGCGACGCGGATCGCCTTCACCGACCCGCACGCCTTGGCCGAGCGATATGACGTTCCTCCGGACAGCCCAGCGCTGGAGGGGATGACCCGGCTCCTGGGTGACCTCGCGGCACAGATCTCCGGTCGGCCCATCGGGCCCGCCGGGGCATGAGGACGGAGACGCGACGAGGGCCCGCACCACAGGGAGGAAGCGGCGGCCGGCCGCCGCCTGACCCACCCGATCCTCCCGTGGAGGACTGCCGCGACTTCGTCGTAGCGAATCCGTCGGTGCCGGTGTCCGAGTTCATCTCGGCGCGGTTCCCGGTGCTCTTGTTCGAGGGTGAGCTCGCCCCCGCATCGATCGACGAGCACATCCGTCCGCCGCCCTGCCAGCTGAAGCACGTGTCGAAGGTGGACAGCCTTGCCTGCAGGCAGTGCGGGCTGCAGCTGCAATACAAGGGGATCACCGTCTGGGCCGGTCTCGCGAGCAGGCAGCGGAGACGAGAGGCATCGGCTTTCCACCCGCTCACACCATTCAGCAGGGCTCAGGGTAGGCTCACCTTACTGACGGAGGAGGTGGTGTCTTGATTCCGGTCCTGGTGATCTTCTTGCGCGAAGGCGTCGAAGCGAGCCTGATCATCGCCATCCTGCTCGCCTACCTCAACCGGGCAGGGCTCCGCAAACACTTCCGCGATGTCTTCATCGGTGTCGGCGCCGCCATGCTGCTGGCCGCCGGCGGGGGCGCGGCGGCGTACTTGACGATCCGTTCCTATGCCGGATCGACAGCGCAGACGGTCTTCGAGACCGTCACCTACCTCGTGGCTGCAGTAGCGCTGACGTACATGACGTTCTGGATGCGTGGACATGCGCGCGGCCTCTCGGGCGAGCTGCGCGACCGTGCCGACGCGGCGGTGTCCAACGGCGCACGAACGGGGCTTGCTCTTCTCGCATTCCAGGCTGTCGGCCGAGAAGGCCTCGAGACCGTCGTGTTCACCCTGGCCATCGCGTTCTCGACCTCAGGTCAGTCGACCCTCGTGGGCGCCGTGTTGGGCCTCGTCATCGCTCTGGCGATCGCATTCGGGATCTACCGGCTCGGTCACCGATTCAACCTCGGACGGTTCTTCGCTGTCGTCGGCGGCCTGCTGATGGTGTTCGGTGCCGGCCTGCTCGCCGATGCGGTGCAGAACATGCAGGAACTCCGGTGGCTCCCTTTCGCCTCCCAGCCGCTCTGGGACACCAGCAGGATCCTCAGTGAGGACGGCACGCTCGGCGACATCGCGCACAGCTTCTTCGGATACGCGCAGGCCCCGACCGCGCTGCAGGCCCTCGTCTACGGCGCCTACCTCTGCGTCGCACTCGTGTTCTTCTTCCGGCGTCGTCCCGTTGCCGCAGCACCCGCGGCCAGCACTGCGTGACCGAGGGCGACACCAACCGCCACTGAGACGACTTCGCGACACGCGAGGGTCGGCGGAACGGGATCCGCGTGCGCTTGACGCACGTGGAGCTGCGTCAGGCTGTGCGAACGCCGGCCGACGTCGCGCGCGGAGTCCGGTACCGATGCCGCGGCAAGCAGGCCGTCGGGGCCTTGCGCCGGCTGCGCTGTTCCGAGCCGGGGGCTCCCTGTGCCGAGTGATCGGGTCTTCTCAACGCCGTCACCTGCCCGGGTCGACCTGGCTTCCCTGTTCGTGGAGGGGCGGAGGCGCCCCCATCGGACCTGATGTCAGTGCGAGCCGCAGGACTCGCGGACGACCAGCTCGCCAGCGAAGCGCCGTTCGGCGTGGGACCCGGTCGGATCGAGCAGCATCTGCACCGCCATGGTGGCCATCCGGTCGACGGGCTGCCGAACCGATGTGAGCCTCGGCCACGTGTAATCGCTCTGCCACGAGCCGTCGAACGAGACCAGCGCGACCTCCTCCGGCACCTGCACCCCGTGCTCGTGCAGTGCTCGGAGGACACCGACGGCGATCAGGTCGGACGCAGCGAAATACGCGTCTGCTCGGTCCGGGGCGGACAGCAGGCGCTGCCCCGCGGCGTAGCCGTCGTCGCGGCCGTATCCCGAGAGGACCAGCGGAGCGGCTTCCACGTCGTACGTCTTGCAGGCATCCCGCCAGCCGCGAGCGCGCGCCTCGTCGCCGGACTCGCCGATGAAGCCGATGCGCCCGTGGCCGTGCTCGATCAGGTGCGTGGTCGCCTGGACCGCGCCGTCATAGAGATCGACGCCGACGCTCATCGCTCCGTCGAGGGGTTCGCTCGTGAGCTGCACCCACGGTACCGTCAGCGTCTCCAGGCCGGTGGACTGCGGCGATCCTGCTGCCACGACGAGGCCGTCGACGTGCCGCGCAGCGAAGTCCTGCGCCCTCTGCAGCACGCCGTCGTCGCCCGGTGCGCCGGTCGAGATGAACAGCGCGAGGCCCTGATCCCTCGCTGCTCGCTCGAGCGCTCCGGCGGCCTCGATGAAGAACGGATTCGCCAGTATCGGGTCGTCGGTGGCTGGCGCGATGAGGGCGATCGCTCTGGCTGAACCGGAGCGGAGCGCCTGGGCGCTGACGTTCGGCACGTAGCCGAGCTCCTGGATCGCCTCCCTGACGCGCTTCGCCGTCGCTTCGGCGACCGGCGCCCGCCCGCTGAGCGTGTAGCTGACGACCGCGTCGCTCACGCCGGCGCGGAGCGCGACGTCCCGGCGAGTCACCCTGCGCGGCCGCTCCTGCATCACCACAGCATGCCGCGCACCGCTGTCAACGGTGCGTGGCCGCCGGCAGCGCTTCGCCCGCCGGGACGGGCGCGTCGCCGAGGTCCGGGATCGGCAGCCGGGCGCCGCCCTGCTTCGCGGACTCGTAGGCCACGAGTCCGGGCAGCGTGTAGCGAGCAGCGATCCAGGCGTTCACGGGTGGGAGCGTTCGAGTCTCGACCGCGCGGACGAAGTCGTCCGCGAGCAGCTGGTGGCTGCCCTCGTGCCCGTTCGGTGCACCGGCGAACGACTTCGGCAGGCGTGTGACGAGGTCGTCGTGCACAGGAGCGTGGCCGGACACGAAGGCTCCGCGCAGCGCTGGTGCGACGTCCGCGAGCGACGGGTCGTCGAGGGGCAGCGTCGCCCGTGTGGCGATCTCCTCCGAGACGTCGGTCGCGCCGTCCTTGTCCTGCCAGATCGAGGTCGTCGCGGTCTGCTCGAAGCTGCCCTGAGTGCCGAAGAAGCGGAAGCGGCTCTCGCGGATCGGGGAGGGGTAGCCGACGCGGCGGAACTCGTTGATCCGCATCGACCCTCCGCCGTCGAGCTCGAACAGTGCCGTCATGTTCGAGAAGTCGTTGTCGAACATGCTCACCGCTTCGTCGAAAACCCCGTCGCCGAGGTCGTCGTGGACGCCGAGGCAGCTGACGCTGACCGCGTGCCGCGGGAGCGCGCCGAGCACGCCGCCGATCGAGTGCGTCGGGTACCACATCGGGGGATAGCTCGCCGTGGCCCGCCAGTCCTCCCCGCCGCTGTACCGGTAGGCGTCGTAGAAGCCGAGGTCCATGTCGTGCAGGTAGTCGCCCTCGGTGTAGAAGACCCGGCCGAACGCGTCGGCAGCGAGCTTCCGCCGGGCGAAGACCGTCGCCGGGTTGTACTGGCTGGTCTCGCCCATCATGTAGGTGAGGCCCGTGGCGCGGACGAGCTCGACGATCTCCGTGATCTCCTCCGCGGTGATCGCCATCGGCACGGCCGAGTACACGTGCTTGCCGGCGCGAAGTGCGGCGGCGACGAGCGAACCGTGGGTCCAGCGCTGCGTGAAGATCGCGACCGCATCGATCGACGGATCCTCGAGCACGGCGTCGAACGACGCCTTCGTCCCCGCGAGCCCCAGGTCGGCGACGAGCCTCTCGGCACGTTCCGGGAGCACGTCGGTCGCGAACACCTGTCCCACGCCGGGGTGCAACTGGAAGAGCGAGGCGAACTGGGACGAGAACTGACCGGCGCCGATCATGGCGAGGGTGAACGGCATGAGGATCCTTCCGCGTGGGCCGTCATCGGCCCTCCCGCCCCACACTCCCAGTCAGGGTTTACTCGTGTCAATTCGCTCGCGTCCTGTCACCTGCACTCGCAGCGAAGGCAGCGGCCGGGTGACGCCCGACGCCTCCCAGGCCGTCGATCGCGCCGACCAGGAGATCACGCCCGAGCGTTCATCGGCATGCCGCACGGGCCTCGGATGATCGCGGACTGGTGCAGCACAAGGGTGGGAAGCGGTGACGACGCTGGTCGGCGGATCAACTGCAGCGATCCTGGCGATCGCAGTCGGCGAGGTGGTGTCGACGGTCTCGGTCCCGCCAGCCCGACTCCGGCGGGCGGCCTCGTCGAGCAGTGCGTCGGCCCTCCTCGTCGCTCTTGCCGTCACGTGAGCACAACCGCCTCGCAGCGAGTAGCGGTCAGCGGACGCGGACCACTCTCGCGACATGGAAGTCGAGGACGCACGACCGCCTCGGGTGTGCTCGCGAGGGTGCGATCTCAACCCTCCGGATGCTGCCGACGTCGTTCGGCGTGCGTGGCGAGGAATTGGGCTGCGCGGAGTGTCAGCCGTGGTTCGGCGGCGCGCAGAAGTCGAGTCGAGGCGACGACACCGGTGCGGGTTCGTGAGTCGGGGCGACCGAGGACCTCCAGTGCCCAGCGCATTGCGGATTCCGGCGGCTGTCCGCTGGGGGGGACGGCGCCACCGAACAGCGCAGCCAGACGTTCACGTGGGTCGTCCTTGTCTCCGAGGATCGCCGCCAGCAGCACACTCCGCATCTGTCCCCTCCTGGTCCTCCACGATATCCAGCGCCGCTCGAGGGACGGAAGCCCGCCTCCGCAGTCGGCGCCACGAGACACCGAGCTCCCGCTGTGGCGGTGCGTCGACAAAGGCACCCTGCGGTCGAGCGGGATCTCAGGGCCAGGCAGGTGAGACGGTTCAGCGGTCCTCATCGGCCACGCTGCTGCTGCCACTTCGCGACCGTCGGGTGGAACTCGTGGAAGCGCTGCTCGTCGGCTTCGAGGAGTGCCTCGACGATGCGTTCCACCGGTGCGCTTCGGTGGAGGGGGTTGTTCACCGGTTCGTCGCCGACCCAGAGCATCGAGGGCTCGGTGGTCTCCGCGACGAGTCAGTGCTCGTGGTGCTGCCAGGCGAGGTCCTGGTGGGCGGCGATGAGGGCGTTGCCGAGGAACGCCACGGCGGAGTGCTGCAGGTTCGGATCAGCTGCGAATGCGGCGGCGTGGGCTCGGGTGACGTGTGCGAATCGCCAGAGGTCGAAAGAGGTCGCGAGCCGAGGCGCCGTAGTCGTCGTAGCGTCGACCCGGAAGCGATGGTCGGCGTGAGGTCGACTGGGATGCTGAACGCCCGACGTGGAGGCGAGCGGACGTCGCGTGCACTGAATCGCGAGCTGGTTCTCTGGCGGCAGGGATGACCATGAGGTCATGACCCCCGAGCCTGCTGTGACTCTCTCGGCCGTCGTCCGCGTCGCTACGCGACCACTGCGTCGCGCTCGGCGTGTGCTCGCCACCACCGACCCCGACTGGTCCCGCCTTCGTCTTGCATCGACCACGATCGCGACGTTGATCGTGGTCGCGGGGGTGCTCTTCGTCGGCGCTACAGCCACCGGGCAGGCGGTGACGACCGTCATCCCGGGCGTCATCCTCGCGATGATCGCATCGATGGCGGTTCGAGAGGTCAAGCCGAGGCCGCGCGCGCTGACGATCCTGCTGCTGGTTCCCGCCTCGCTCGCGGCGATCTCGCTCGCGGCGGTCCTCGCGCAGTGGCCGCTCGTCGTCGACGCGGTGTTCGTCGCGGTCGCGGTCGGGGCTGTCTTCCTTCGCGCGCTCGGGCCGCGCGGTACCGCGCTCGGGATGCTCGCCTTCATGTCGTACTTCCTTGCGGTGTTCGTGCGGATCACGCCGCGGGACCTCCTCGTGGTTGCCGCTGCTCAGCTCGTAGCGGCGGGTGTCACGATCCTGATCCGGCTCCTCCTGGCCTCACGGCGGGGGGATCACGACCTGCGGCGCATGATCGCGGCGCTCGGGTACCGAGCGCGCCGGGTGGTCGATGCGCTCGTCGACGGAGTCGAGGCGGGTGGCTTCGACGAGCGGCTCCGGCGCACCGCGAGGTCTCGCCTCGCCGCCTCGTCCGCGACCGCCTCGTCGGTGGAGGACGTGCTCGAGTCCGCGGAGACGCCCGTGCTCGACGGGATCGGCAACGACGAGCTCGGGGTGCGCGTGCTCGACTTCCAGCTCACGATGGAGCGTCTCGTCGAAGCCGTGCAAGTGATGCTCGACGGGGACGTCTCAACCGCTGCCGAACGGGAGGATCTGACGTCGGCGCTCGGCCGTTTCGCCCGCGCGGTCGACGGGCCGATCCGTCTGCAGCGGTCGGCCCCGGACGGGGCGGCCGGGGCGTCGTCGCCGACTCCGGCTCGTACGAGCGCGCGCCTCGACAGGATCGACCGGATCCTCTCGTTCGGTACTGCCTCCTGGCGGGGCGTCGCGTGGCGGGGGAGGGACGTCTCAGCCGCGCCGGACGACGATGCCTCCGCCACCGAGACTGCGATGGCCGACGTCGCGGAGCACGTGAACGCCGCGGAGGACGACGCGGACGGAGCGGCTGGCATCGCTCAGCGCTTGCGCGGCATGAGTCGGCAGGCGGTGCAGGTCGGGCTCGCGGCTGCGCTGGCGATCGCCGCCGGAACCGCCATCTCCTCGACGCGGTGGTTCTGGGCGGTGATTGCCGCGTTCGTCGTCTACGTCGGTACCTCGTCGCGCGGCGAGATCCTCACGAAGGGCTGGCTGCGGGTCGTCGGCACGCTCGCTGGCGTCGTGGTCGGAGTGGTCGTCGCGGCGCTCGTGGGCGGCAACACCCTGCTTGCGGTGATCCTGATCGTCGTCTGCCTCTTCGCGGGCGTGTACCTGGTCTCGGTGTCGTCCGCTTTCATGATCTTCTTCATCACGACGATGCTCGCGCTGCTCTACGGCCTGCTCGGCGAGTTCAGTATCGGCCTGCTGCTGACACGCCTGACGGAGACCGCCGCCGGGGCCATGATCGGTGTCGGGGTGGCCTACGTCGTGCTGCCGACGAGCACGCGCGACGTCGCGCGGGAGCGGATGCGCGACTACCTCGAGGCCCTCGCGGAAGCCGTGACACACGCGGTCGACCGGCTGACGCTGGAGTCGGCGGACGCCGGCGGGATGCCAGGCGCCGACGAGGCGCGCGCCGTGCGCACGGCGTTCGAGGCGCTCCGGACGGCGGCGACGCCCATCACGAAGGGCCTCGCGGGTCTCGCGGACCGCTCCGGTTCGCGCAGGACGATGCAGATCCTCGGAGTCTGCGAGTACCACTGCCGCGCGCTCCTGCGACTCGCCGACGGCGCCCCCGGCATCGCCGCCACCCCAGCGCTGCGAGCATCGTTCCGGGAGGCGGCAACCGGAGTGCGCGCCGATATCCACCTCCTCGCCACCGCCGCAGGTGGGCAGACCGAGTCCGAAGGACACGATTCAGCCGCGCAGTTGCTCGATGCCCTCGAGGCGCACGCAGACATGTCCTCGTCTCCGGACCGCACCCGGCTCGCGGCCGCGGCCGCGGATCTGCGGGCGATCGACCGCGCCGCACGCGATAGGGCGGAAGAGGTCGGCGTCACCTCCGTGGTCAAGACGGCCGGCCCCCTCCAGGCAACCGCGTAGTGCGCGTCCGCACGGCGTGAGCCCCCCCGCTCCGCCGATGTCTCGCGAGCAGGCCATCGAGACGTCTTGCGGCCGGCATCGTGGTGATCAGTCCTGGGCGCCGGAGCGGACGAACAGCGCAGAGCGTGATCCAGGTCGCAGCCAGGAGCACGGCTGCGACGATCGCGATGGTGAGGCTGCGCTTCACAGTCACGACGATCGAGCGAGCCGCCAACGACAGTCGCCCCGCTGAGTGACGGAACAACGACATCGGTACCGAGCTCGGTGGAGCTGCGCTGAAGCACGCTGCCCGATGCGTCTCACGTGCAAGGCCGTGAGACGCATCGGGAGTAGACGCCTGAGACGGTCGGATCATCTCATTTGGACGGACTGGGCGGTGGTGGGGCGTGGATCTTCGGCACCGCTCAGTGGTTGTCCTGTGTGACCCCCCTGCCTCGGACGTCGAACGCGTGGCCAGCTTGAGCGCAATGTCTCGGACGCGCACCCGGTCCTGTTCCGGCGGGAAGCGGAGGCCCGAGAGGCGGTCGTCATCCGCGCGAGTTCGTGCGCCAGGTCCTCCGGATCCGACGTCTCAGCGGTTCAGGGGCGCCGCCGCGCCATGGGCGGGACGTGGTCAGTCTCGTGTGAGCTCGATGGAGGTCGTTCCCTGGGTGAGGAGCAGCTGGTCGCCGTGGAGCACGAGGTTGAAGGGCTTGGTGATCCAGATGCTGCTCCAGTGGTCCAGAGTGCAGGCGTCGGTGGGGCGTGAGCAGCCGACGGACGAGCCGGCTTCGTGGGTCGCGTCGGGAGTGATCGTCGCGCCCTGCTGCGATACGGGGATGTCGTAGGTGTTGGCGGGGCCGTTGGCGATCAGGGCGAGGCTGCCGTTCTGCTGCTCGAACCAGAGCTGAATCGGATGTGCTCGTGCTGCTGACTCGATCGCTCCGTCTGCGTGCACCGTGGTGCTGGAGAAGTGATCGCTGCCGACTCCTGCAGGCGCCGATGAGCATGCCGCGAGCCCGACGGACAGGGTGCCGACGGTGATCAAGGCAGCGAACACGGAACGCAGCACGGCTCTCACTCCTTCGGTCTCCCGCAGAAGCCTTCGGGGCGTCGAGCGGTGCACGGCCTGAGTCTCACGAGGTCGCTCCCCGGCTACAAGTCCCGGCTCGATCACGGAAAAGTCCCAAGTCGGATCCAAGGGAACGGGCGATGCTCGAATCGATGAACTCGGGGGGACCGGCGAACCAGTCGTCTCAGGAGCAGGACAGCGAGAGCTCTCGTATCTGACGGGTCACGCGCGCCTG
Organism: Acidobacteriota bacterium; assembly: GCA_019352055.1. GTDB lineage: Bacteria > Actinomycetota > Actinomycetes > Actinomycetales > Microbacteriaceae > Amnibacterium. The sequence goes on along the minus strand of JABBOB010000058.1, from coordinate 6,187 downwards.
ACCGATCTTCACCCCAATGGGTGGTGCGCGGAGACGCTGCCCGTTCTTACGGTGTGATCCGTGTTGGTCACTCCGGTCCTCCTCATACTTGCGGGCCTCGTCATCACGATCACAGGCATCAGCGTCGGCTCCCGGCTGTCGCGCCGCCCACGTTCCATTGACGATGAAGGGGTCGGAAACGGCGGACTCGCCTGCGGCGTCGCAGCGCTCGTGGGCGCGATGACTGTCGTTCTCGGAATCGCAGATGGGCTCTTCCTCCTGACTGCAGGGGCGTGAGCGGGCTCGACCGGCAAGAGTCGGCATCGTGTGGGTCGATCGAGTAAGGAGTCCACCGGAAACGGACTTGTCCGCCGCGGCACCGGGCACTGCTGCACCACGGGTCTGATCGCGCACGTGTCGCGTGCTGTGTCTCATCCGCAGGCCGATGACAGGGGGTTGTTGTCGCTGTCAGGCAGTGAGGTGCTGTTCCAGTAGTGCGTAGGTGTTCAGGCTGGTCTGGTGCTGCGGCGCCTCCATCGCGAGCCGGCGATGGAGGCGCGTCGAGACCCGGAGGTTCAGCCGTGCTGCCCGGCAGCAGCGAGCCGCTCTCGAGCCGCGGTCACCAGCTCCTCGTTGGTGTGGGCGTGCCCCCACAGCCCCCACCCGCCGTCCGGCGCCTCGGTGAGCAGGACCCATGTGCGGTCCTTGAGGGCTTCGTCGCCGGCTGCCGCCGCGACGAGGTCGGTGAGCTCCCGGACGACGGCGAGCTGCTTGGACCGGTCGAGGGCGCGTGAGTTGGTCAGGACTTGCACACGCACGGCGTCATGCGCGCCGTCGACGGTCGAGATCGAGTCGGCGGGCAGTTCGTGGACGAACGCCGCGGTATTGGTCCGGAACATCGGGATGTCGGGGACGCCCTCGATCCGCATGAGGGTCGCGGCGGCGTCGGCTGCCAATCGTTGCGGGTTGGGGAAGGTGTGCTCGGCGGCTGTGATGTCGATCATGGGCATGGCTGCTCCTGCGAGGTGTGACGGGCGTGGGGATGAACGCGGTGGCGCGACGTGGTGTCAGGTCAGGGCGTCCTGGTCGAGGAATCGGACGACCTCCGCGACGAAGTCCTGGGGGTACTGGAAGTGCGGTGCGTGTCCGCTGTCGGGGTAGAGGACGAGCTTCGCGTCGGGCAGCCCCTGATGCAGCGTGTACGAGTTGACGGTCGGGATGACGATGTCGTGGCTGCCGTTCACGACGAGGGTCGGTGCGTGGATCTCGGCGAGGTAGTCCTGCCGTCCGTCGCCACGCTGGCCCCAATCGATGCGAGCGGCCGAGTAGGCACCGACGGCTTCCGCCGAGAACGGGATGTCGCGTTCGGTGCGCTGACGGAGTCGATCCACGTACCGGCGGCCGGCGGCCTGACTCGCGGCGCTGGGGGAGAAGAAGATCGGCAGCCACAGCTCGTCGTCCAGATTCGGACCGGCGGCGAAGAGGGCCGCGGCTCCGTCGGCCGGATCGGTCAGCACACCCGCGCGCGGTCCGGTACCGACGAGGACGAGCTTCCTGACGAGCTCTGGATGCGTGTAGGCGACCCACTGCGCGACCTGGCCGCCCATCGAGTGGCCGAGGAGGTCGAATCGGCGGAGCCCCAGGGCATCGGCGAACGTGAGGGCGTCAGCCGCGATCTCGGCGATGGTCGACCGCGGGCGGCCCGAGGAGGCTCCGACACCGATGGTGTCGAACCAGACGATCTCTCGGGTGGCTCCGAGACCGTCGAGCACCGCGGGGTCGATCGTGTCGAGGTTCCCCATGAAGTGCTGGGTGAGCAGCACCGGGATTCCGGAGCCTGCGTTGATTTGTCGGTAGGCGAAGCGCTCGGAGCCTGCCTCCACGAACTGGGTCACGGCGGTGGCCGCGGCCGCGTCCTGCGTGACGGCCATCTCTAGATCGCCGTCCGTCCACCGTCGACGGCCACGACCGCACCGGTGATGTAGCGGCTGCGCGGCGACGCGAGGAAGGCGATCGTCGAGGCGATCTCGTCGGGCTGCGCGGCCCGTCCGAGCAGCGTCGTGCGGCCCAGCGCCGCGATCCGGTCCGGGCTCGCACCGGCGGTGTAGACGGGTCCGGGCCCGACGGCGTTCACGCGCACCCCGCAGGGTGAGTACTCCGCAGCCCAGGAGCGTGTCAGCGCGCTCAGCGCGGCCTTCGTCGCGCTGTACGCGGCCGCGCCCGCGAGGCCGACGCTCGCGGCCATGCTCGAGACGTTGACGACCGCTCCGCTGCCCCGCGCCGCCATGGCCGGGGCGAGTCGCGCTGTGAGGAGGTATGCGGCCTCGACGTTGCTGGCGAAGAGGTCGCCGAGCACCTCGGGTTCGAGGTCGGCGCTCGGTCCGAACCAGGAGAACCCGGCGTTGTTGACGAGGATGTCGACGTCCCCGGCCTCCTCAGCGAGTCGGAGCGCCGCCCCCGGCTCGGAGAGATCGGCGGCGAGGAAGCGGGCTGATCCGCCCGCGCGCTCGATCTCTTCCACCACGGCTGCACCGCGGTCGGCGTCGCGGCCGTGCACGATGACCGCGGCGCCCACGGCGGCCAGCTCCCGGGCGGTCGCTCTGCCGAGTCCCGATGTGGCGCCGGTGACGAGTGCGGTCGTGCCCGTGAGCTCCGCGCGCTCGGAGGTGGGGTCGGTCATGCGTTCTCCTCGTCGGGTGTGGTCAGCGGAAGGTGGTGAGGTCGAGGACCAGCCGTCCGCGAAGGCCGCCGAGGGCGAGGCGACGGTGCGCCTCTGCGGCATCGGTCGCGGGAAGCACCTCGGCGACGCGAAGGGGGAGCGCGCCGTCCGTGGCGAGCTCGCTCAGCCGGCTCAGCAAGGCCAGATCGGTGAACGCGGAGAACGACGAGATCGGTGCGAGCCGGACGTCGCGCGCGGAAGCGGGCACCTGCCCCTTCAATTCGACGACCACCCCGCCGTCCATGACGGCCGGGACGGCGGCATCGACCAAGCCCGCCGCATCGACCACTCCCGCGACGCCGTCCGGTCGGACGACCCGGACGGCCGCGGCGAACGCGTCGCCGCGCGGGACGGTCGTTGTAGCGCCGAGCGTGGCGACGATCGCCGCGTCTCCGTCCGCGGCGTCCGCGATCACCTCGAGGCCCCGCAGAGCTGCCAGTTGGAGGACGTAGCCGCCGACTGCGCCGAGCGAGCCGGTCACCGCGATCGCGCCACCTGGTGGCGCGGCGATGGCGTCGAGCGCGAGATTCGCGGTCAGAGCATTCAGCAGCAGGGTGGACGCCGCGAACAGGTCCGCGCCCGCGGGAGCAGCGACCACGGACCGGGCGTCGACGACGACCTGCTCCGCGTACGAGCCTCCGTGCGCGCCGAACGGGTTCACGAGCCCGATGACCCGGTCGCCGACCTGCAGACGTGACTCGACTTCGGGGCCGACGGCGTCGATCGTCCCGGCCAGATCGACGCCCGGGACGAGCGGGAAGCGTCGGCCCTCGAGCTGAGCGGCTCGACCACCGCTGCGGAACGTGATGTCCGTGGGGTTGACGGCCGCGGCGTGCACCCGGACCCGCACCTCGCCCGCACCGGGCTCGGGAGTCGGCAGATCGACCTCCACGAGCTCCTCCGGCCCTCCGAACCGCTGGATCCCGATCGCTCTCATGACGTCCACTCCTTCGCCTGGTCGGCTCGAGGCGGTGCCCCGCGCGGATTCGTGTCCTCCGCCGCCCGGGAACGGGCGAGACGGCGCTGCTGCAGCTGCGCGACCATCCCCGCCGCGGCGAGGGCGGCGACCGCGGCGGCGTAGACCGTCACGACCGGCAGCAGGCCGACCGGCGCGATGAGCTGTCCGGCGGCGATCACCGGGACGCCGAAGGAGAGATAGGCCACGATGTAGACGGACGCGAACAGCTCGGCTCGCTGGGCCGGCGCGACGAGCGGAGCGAGCGTCCGCAGGGTGCCGGAGAAGGACGCACCGAACCCGACGCCGCCGATCAGCCCGCCGATCCACAGCAGCGGCAACCACGCGGTCGCGATGCCGATCGTGATGATGACCGCTCCGACGAGGACGCCGGCGCCGCCCACGAGCACTGTGCTTCTTGGCCCCGTCCTGCCGAGCAGCGCTCCGGCGAGCGCGGCCGTCCCGGGTTCCAGGAACGCCGTGAACCCGTCGGTGATCCCGCTGTGGACGCCGAGGATCGTGGCGAGGATCGTGGGGATCAGTCCCATGAACAGCCCGGCCAGCATCCACGCTGCGACCTGGAGCGGGATCGATGCCGCGAACGCGGCGCGAGCGGTCGGCGGGACGGAGGCGTGCGGCAGCAGCGATGCCAGCGCGCCCCTGCTCCGCTGCACCTCGTCCGGGACGAGCAGTGCAGCCCCCGCCGCGGCGAGCATCACGGCGACGAGCACGGCGAACACGACGGTGTCCGGTCGAGCGCTGAGCTGCGCCGCGATTCCGGCGAGCAGTGCGCCGACACCGAGACCACCCGCGGGGGCGATGCCGTTGATCACCCCCGCCAGGCCCTTGCGCGCGTCCGGCGCCAGATCGAGCAGCGCGGCTGACATCGCCGTCGTGGCCGCACCCGTTGCAAGGCCCTGCACCGCCCGCGCGGCGATCAACCAGCCGACCGAGGGCGCGAGCAGGAACAACACCATCGCGCCGGACTCGAGCGCCAATGCTGCCGCGACCACGACGCGTCGACCGACGAAGTCCGACAGCGAACCCACCACGAGCAGCGCGATCAGGAGGGCGACCGCGTAGACGGCGAACGCGACGGTCAGCTGCCATTCCGGGAAATCCCACCGGCGCTGATAGACCACGAGCAAGGGAGTCGGAGCGCCCGCAGCGAGGTACAGCGCCGCGAGCGTGACAGCGGTGGTGGCGAAAGCGACTCCGCGGGGGAAGACGAACAGGGATCGCGCCGCAGGTGAGTTCATGCTCGGACTCCGGATGGGTGCGCAGGCCACTACAACGCGAGATAGCCGCCGTCGACGGCGACCGTCGCACCGGTCATGTATCCGGCGTCGGGCGATGCGAGGAAGCCGATCACTGCGGCGATCTCCTCCGGGCGGGCCGGCCGCTTCAGGATCGTGCTCTGCCCCAGCGCGTTCGACTCCTCCGCTGGCTGGATCGGGGTGAGCACCGGGCCGGGAGCGACCGAGTTGACACGGACGCCGAGGGGACCGAACTCCGCCGCCCATGCACGCGTGAACGATTCGAGGGCCGCCTTCGTCGCGCCGTAGGCAGCACCGGCGGCGAAGCCGCCGCTCGCAGCGATGCTGCCGAGATTGACGATGACGCCGGAACCTCGCGCTCCCATCCCTGGCGCGATGCCGGCGGTGAGGAGGTACGCCGCCCGCACGTTGGCGCTGAACAGATGGTCGAATCCCGCCGCGTCCAGGCCTGGCGTCGGTCCGAACCAGACCGTCCCGGCGTTGTTGACGAGGATGTCCACCGCACCGGCTTCCTCGACCAGACCAGCGATCGCGCCCGGGTCCGAGAGGTCGGCTGGCAGGAAGCGGGCAGACCCACCCGTGAGCTGGATCTCCTCGATGGCCTGCACTCCGCGGTTCACGTCGCGGCCGTGGACGAGGACGGTAGCGCCCTGCGCAGCGAGACGCTTCGCGACTGCTCGACCGATACCCGATGTCGCACCCGTGACCAGGGCGATCTTGCCGGTGAGATCGCGTCCGGTCTCTATATCGCTGCGCACCGTCATGAGTTACTCCTTGAAACGGGATGTGGGCATGCCCGTGCAGAGGCGCAGAGATATCAGCGCGCAGCAACCGGCGACCGCATCGCTCTGCATTGGCGCCTGCACGATTCGCGGGAGCTCGCCCGCGCCACACACGCTAAACCGGATGCGGTCGGTATCGGGCTGCTGGTCGTGATACCGCCTGTATCACCCTGATCGTGAATTCCTCCTTCCACATCTCCGCAGGGCGTCTAGGCTCCAGGTCGAGCAGGCGTGGTGTCGCGCAGGGCGGCCTGATCTGCTCATTGCCAGACGTGGGCGAGGGAGGCGCATGTCGAGCGATGTCGCCGAGGCGCGCTTCGCCGCTCATGTCGGCACGGCAGTCGTTGGGCTTGGGTCGACGCTTCGGTTCTGGCGCGAACGCATCCTCTCCGCGGATCCTTCCGATGCGCCCCGGCGGCGACGCACCCCCGGGCTCCGCCGGGCCGAGCTCGCCGGACGAGCCGGCGTCTCCGAG
>JABBOB010000057.1 GCA_019352055.1 Acidobacteriota bacterium | reverse complement strand
CGGGCGGGCTCCGTGCTCGCCCAGAGGTCCGGCTCGGGCAGCGTCTCGTCCGCCTGCACCGCCGCGATCCACGCCTCCGTCGTCGCGACGGAGGCGAAGCCCGCGCCGAGCACGACGAGGGTGCGTTCGTGGATCTCCTGCGCCGAGAGGGTGCCGTTCGGCGTCGTGAGCGGCAGGGTCCCGGTCGCGTCCGACAGGAATTCGACGCCGAGACCCAGGTCGGCCGCGTCGCGCGAGGTGGACTCGTCGCAGTGCTGCGTCATGAACCCGGTGACGGTGATCGTGTCGATTCCGTGCTCCTCGAGCCACGGCGCCAGCTCGGTCGTGCCGAAGCAGGACACCGTCTCCTTGGTGAGGAGGAGATCGTGGGCCGCCTCGGCGACGGTCTCGTGCAGCTCCGCGCCGCGCGATCCCGCCGCGAACACGGGCGAGTCCGCCGTGTCGACGTGCTGCACGAGCACCACCGGCACCCCGACGCGGCGCGCGGCAGCGACGGCGCCCGCGATGTTGGGCAGCGAGACGTCGAGCGGCGGGAACGCGATGGGCAGATTGCCGTCGACGTACTCGCGCTGGACGTCGATCACGAGCAGGGCGCGGTGCGGTCCGTCGGTCATGCCGCGACCGTACCGACGTCAGCCGACCGGGAGCAGCACGCCCCGCGAGCAGACGAGGCTCCCATGCGCTCTGTCGCCTCACCCCGCACCCCGGTCACCCCGCTCGGCGAGGGCGCCCTCGGCGGTGACGGGAGACCGGTCGATGCCGTCCGACAGCGGTGTGCCGCGCCGAAATCGGCCGCTGAACTGGGCAGATGCGCGCACTCTGCTAACCTTGGACCGCATCCATCCGGATGTGGGCGTCGAAGCGCACCCGATCTCCCGCAGTGACCACCAGTTGGGCATGCGGTCGAGACGGTGTCGCACGCGGCGCGTTCAGGTGCAGCGTTCGCACCGCCGCCGCGGCAAGATGCCGCCTCGACAGACAGAGATCGATTCCCCATGCCTACGACTTTCGGTGCGCTCGGCGTGCCCTCCTCCCTCCTCCCGGCGCTCGACGCGGCCGGCATCACGGAGCCGTTCCCGATCCAGACCGCGACGCTGCCCGACAGCCTCGCCGGTCGCGACGTGCTCGGCCGCGGCCGCACGGGCAGCGGCAAGACGCTGGCCTTCGCGCTGCCGCTGGTGGCCAGGCTCGCCGGCGGCCAGCGCCGCTCGGGTCGGCCGCGCGGCCTCGTGCTCGCCCCCACCCGTGAGCTCGCGACGCAGATCGCCGCCGTCGTGCAGCCGCTCGCCGCGGCCGCCGGCCTCACCGTCACGACCGTGTTCGGCGGGGTCTCGCAGAACCCGCAGGTCGCGGCCCTCCGTGCCGGTGTCGACATCCTCGTCGCCTGCCCGGGCCGGCTCGAGGACCTGATGAAGCAGCGTGCGCTCACCCTCGACGCCATCGAGATCACCGTGCTCGACGAGGCCGACCACATGGCCGACATGGGCTTCCTCCCCGGCGTCACGAGGCTGCTCGCCGCGACGCCGGCCGGCGGCCAGCGCCTCCTGTTCTCCGCGACGCTCGACAACGGCGTGGACAAGCTCGTGAAGCGCTTCCTGTCCAGCCCGGTCACGCACTCCGTCGACGACGGCACGTCCGCCGTCGAGACCATGTCGCACGCCGTGCTCGAGGTCGCCGACGCCGACGGCAAGCGCCTCGTGATGGAGGCGCTCGCCTCCGGCACGGACCGGCGCATCCTCTTCGTCCGCACCAAGCACGTCGCGAAGCGCCTCGCCAAGCAGCTCACCGCCGCGGGCATCCCGGCCGCCGATCTGCAGGGCAACCTGTCCCAGAACGCCCGCGAACGGAACCTGGCGGCGTTCTCGACCGGCGCGATCCGCGTGCTCGTCGCGACGGACGTCGCGGCGCGCGGCGTCCACGTCGACGACATCGCCCTCGTGATCCACGTCGACCCGCCGACCGAGCACAAGGCCTACCTCCACCGCTCGGGCCGCACCGCCCGCGCCGGCGCCTCGGGCACCGTCGTCACGCTCGTGCTGCCGGAGCAGCGCCGGGACGTCGCGCAGCTGCTGCGCGCCGCCGGCATCGCGGCGACGCCGGTGCAGGTCACCGCGTCGTCCCCGACCGTGACCGCGCTCGTGGGCGAGGTCGCGCCGAAGGTCACCCCCTCCGCCGAAGCCGTGCAGCCGGCGCAGCAGCGTCCGCGCGCCGACCGGGCCTCCGGTGGCGAGCGTCGCGGTGGCGCGCAGCCCCCGCGTCGCGGCGTTCGCGGTGCCGAGTCCGGCGAGCGCGGCGGTTCGGCCGGGGGCGGCCGCCGTCAGGGTGCGGGTCGTGTGCAGGGCGGCGAGCCCCGTCGTGCCGTGTCCGCGGGCGAAGGTCGTGGTACCGGAGGAGGCCGCCGCGGTGCGCCCACGGGCGGCGGCACGGGCAACGGTCGCCGCGGGGGTGCCTCCGCGGGTCGCGCGCCGGTGCAGTACTCGACCTCGACGGGCGCTCCGGCCGGCTCGGCGTGGACCGCGTTCAGCGACCGCGACAGCGCCCCGGCCGAGCGGCGCGGCAGCCGTCGTGCCGGACGTGACGGCGGGCGTCCCGACCCTCGCTGACCTGCTGACGACGGACGGGGCACCTGCTGCGGCAGGTGCCCCGTCCGTCGTCCTGGGCGGATCAGGCGGTGTCGATCCAGTAGCGCCGCTTGCCGTTCCGCGAGTCCTCGTAGACGCCCCCGACGCGCTCGATGACCGTGCGGGAGCCGATGTTGTCCTCGTCGCAGGTGACCAGCACCCGCTCGATCCCGAGGGCGCGTGCGATCGGCAGCGCCGCGCGCAACGCCTCCGTCGCGTGCCCGCGTCGCCGCGCTGACGGCCGGATGCTGTAACCGATGTGCCCGCCCTCCTCCAGGAGGAACGGGGTCAGGCGATGGCGGATCTGCAGGAACCCGACGAACTCGTCGTCGTGCACGATCCAGAGCGCGGTAGCGGGCACCCACCCCTCGGGCCGGGGCGACTCCTCCAGCGCGTCCGCGCGCAGGCGAGCGACGAGGGCGGCGAACGCCTCAGGGTGCATCAGCGCCGGCACGTCGGGGTGCTCCACCCCGGCACCGTCGAGGTGCTGACCGGCGAACTCGGCGGTGCCGACGATCCAGGACGCGTGGTAGCGGACGTCGGGCGTGACGAGGACTCCCATGGGGGCAGTGTCCTCCGCCCACCTCCGCGGAGCCATCGAGGAATACCGCTGCCGGCCCGCAGTTGGTGGTCAGATGACCACGATCTACACCGCGGAGGCGCTCTCGACCGGCGCCGGCCGTGACGGCCACGTCCGCTCCTCCGACGGCACCCTCGATCTCGACCTGGGCGTGCCGAAGGAGATGGGCGGCTCGGGCGTCGGCGCGAACCCCGAGATGCTGTTCGCCGCCGGCTACGCGGCGTGCTTCCACTCGGCGATGCAGGGCGTCGCGCGGGCGACCCGGGTGTCGCTGGGCGACTCCTCCGTCGGAGCGAGCGTCGGCATCGGCCCGAACGGCGACGGCGGCTACGCCCTGACCGTGCACCTCGAGATCGTCATCCCCGATCTGCCCCACGATCAGGCGCAGGCGATCGCGGACCGCGCGCACCAGGTGTGCCCCTACTCGAACGCCACCCGCGGCAACATTCAGGTGACCATCAGCGTCGCCGACGATTGACGCCGCGTCCACCCGAGCACGACGGCAGGAACTTCCGAGCACGACAGCAGGAAGAACCGCCTTCGGCAGGAAGAAGAGGCCCGCTCCTTCCTGCTGTCGTGAGCGCTTCCTGCTGTCGTGCTCCCGGATCAGCGGCCGGCGAGGTAGGCGTCCGCCGCGCGCCGGCCGGAGACCAGCGCGCCCTGGATCGACGGGGTGTCCCGATGGTCGCCCGCGACGTACAGCCCTTCGCGCAGTCGGACCGGACTGCGGAGGGGGCTGCCTCCCGGCAGCGCGGGGAGGGCCGCGGGCACCCGGGTGACCGCCACCTCCTCCCACATCGTGGTGCCGACCCCCCACAGCCGCGCGAGGGTCGCGCGCAGCACCGGGTCCGGGAGCGGCTCGGGACCGAGCACGGACGACGCGATCAGCGCGCGACGGTCGGGGGAGTAGGTGGGGGCCGCGTTCGTCATGACGACGCTGTTCGCCACCGGTCCGCCAGCCGTGTCGAGCGCGATCACGGGCCTGCGCGTCGGAGGCGCGGCGACCGCGTGCCAGACCGTGGTCACCGCGTGCATCGCGGGGCGCCGCAGGCCGAGCAGCGCGGAGGCGGTGACCGGGTCGGCTGCGACGACGACCGCATCGGCCCGCCGGGTCTCTCCCCCGTCGACGTCGACCTCGCCGGGGCGGACGGCCAGGACCCGGGCGTCGTACTCGATCGTGCCCGGGGGCAGCCTCCCGGCCAGCGCCGCGGGGAGCGCACCCATCCCCGCGGCAGGCACGCCGACCGTGCCGCGGGCGAAGGTGCGGAGCACGAACGCCGCGAACCGGCTCGAGGTCGTCAGCTCGCGCTCGAGCAGCACCCCCTGGAGGAACGGGCGGAGGAAGTGCTCGACGGGATCTCCTGCGACACCGCGCCGTCGCAACGCCTCCCGCAGCTCGAGATCCTGCCCCCGGCGGAGGAGCGCGGCGGGCACCAGCGTCACCTGGGCGAGGTAGGCGGCGAGACCGGCGCGGTCCGACGCGCTGCCGAGCGGTGCGGTGAGCAGGCCCGCTGCACCGAGCGGTGCCTGACGCGGGTCGGCGACGAGGTGAAGGCCGTCCTCGCCGCGCAGCAGCGCACCCCTGAGGAACGCGCGCAGGTCGAGGGCCTCGGGGAGCCCGAGGCGCTGCAGCTCGGGGTAGGCGGTGTTCAGCACCTGGAAGCCGCGGTCGATCGTGAAGCCGTCGACGCGGTCGGACCGCATCCGGCCACCGGGCGCGTCCGATGCTTCCAGCACGCGCACGGTCCGGCCGGACGCGGTGACCCGGAGCGCCGCCGCCAAGCCCGCGAGACCGGCGCCTACGACCAGGACGTCGGCCTCGCGATCGGTCACGGTGCGATGACGAGCCGGGTGACCCGGTCGCCCCGCACCGTGAACTCGAGGTCGCTCGTGCCGGTGTAGCCGTCGCCGGTCACGACCACGGTCGCGATGAACTGCTGGTCGCCGATGCCCGGTTTCAGCCCGAGCAGTTCGAACCGGCTGCGCTTGCCGATGTTGTCGGTGCGGTCCCACTCCGCCACGCCCTCGTGCCCGCGGTACTCGCGACCCCAGTCGGACAGGAACGCATCCTCCGTGAAGACGGCGACGAACGCCGCCGGGTCCGCGGCGTTGGTGGCGTCGACGAACGCCTGGATCGCGGCAGGGACGTCCTCGGACAGGCTCTCGCTCATGCGCACATCGTCCCGCCTCCTCCTGAGTCCGTTCCTCCCCGTCATGGGGGACGAGCCGTCCTCCACGACGGGTCTCGTCCGGACGAGGTGCGCGGAGGCGATCGGCGTCCAGCCGGACCGGCCGCCGTGGACGGAGACGACGGCCCGGTCGCCGCACCGGTCGGGGACGGTGCTCGGCACCCAGGCCTCGACCAGGGCCCCGGAGGACGCGCGCGTCCGCCGCGCCAGCTCGAGCGCCCGGACGGCGCGGACGGTGCCGCTCGTCCGTGCCGGCGACGGGCTCGGCACGGGGCATCCCGCCAGCGGGAGCGTCGTCAGGGCCGCGACGGCGATCACGGGCGGGACGCGCCTCATTCGACACCGAGGGCTTCCACGGGTGCGACACGGGTCGCGCGGCGGGCCGGGGCCACGGAGGCGACCACGGTGAGCAGCACGCCTCCGGCGACGACGACCCCGAGCAGCGGCCACGGCACCCCCAGGAACCACAGCCCCGGCATGCCGCGGGCCGCGGCGACGAGCGAGTGCGCGCCCGCCCAGCCGTAGACGGTCCCGAGGACGAGGCCGAGCGCGACCGCCGTGAGCACGAGCTGGCCGCTCTCGGCCAGGATCATGCGCCGCAGCGATCGGGTGCTGAAGCCGAGCGCCCGGAGGAGACCGAGCTCCCTCGTGCGCTGCAGCACCCCGAGCGACAGCGAGTTGACGAGGCCGACACCCGCGATGACCGCGCTGAAGCCGATCAGGACGGAGAACACCGCGGTGACGGTGGTGAGCATCGTCTCGATGCCCGCGTAGTAGGCGGGATCGTTGCCGGCAGCCGCCTCGACCATGTCCCCGAACGTGCGGGTCGCGACGCCGAACGTCGTGATCAGCGTCACCGCCACGAGCAGCCCGATCGTCGAGCGGGTGCTGCGCTGCGGGTACCGCACGGCGTTCTCGGCCGCGAGCCGGGTCGTCGCCGAGCCGCCCATCAGGCGACCGGCGATGCGGAGCGCACGCGGGATCACGAGGTGCGCCCCGAGCACGATCCCGGTGAACGAGACGACACCCCCGGTGAACGCGACGAGGAGGCCCGAGAACGTCACGGCGCCGAGGGCGACGCCTGCGACGAGCAGCACGATGCCGAGCCCGACGAGCACCGCGGCGCACGCGGAGCGGAGGCGGCCGGCGCGGCTCTCCTCCTCCGAGCGCTCCTCCGCACCGCCGAGCGCCTGCATCGGCGTGACCGACAGCACCCTCCGGGAGCCGATCACCGCGGCGATCCAGGTGGTGAGCACGACGGCGCAGGCGGGGAGCAGCGCCTGCGGTGCGGCGTAGTCGTACGGCGCGGGGCCGAGCACGCCGAGTGCCGCGGCCGCGGCCGCGATGCCGGCGACCGCGACGCTGCCGCCGATCAGACCGACGAGACCGCCGATCAGGCCGACGGCGAGGCCTTCCCGCGCCACGGCACGTCGCTCGGCGCGGGCGGTCGAGCCGAGGAGGCGGCGCAGCGCGATGCTCTTCACCCTGCCCGCGACGATCACCGAGAACGTGTTCGTGGTGACGACCGCCCCCGCGTAGACGGCGATCGCGATGAAGACGACGGAGGTGATCTGCAGCAGCACCCCGACGGTCGTGCTGCCCCCGGTGAGGGCGTTCGCGCGAAGCGCCGCGTCGAGCACGCCGGTGCCCTGGATCAGTGCGACGCCGAAGGCGGAGGAGAGCGCGGCGACGAGGACGCCGGGGCCGTGCCCCCGCAGGCGCGCGCTCATCGTCCGGTGTCCAGCGAGAGCATGAACCGGGCGATCGACTCGGCGGCCATCCGTTCCTCCTCGGCGACGACGCGGCCGTCGGCGAGGAACACGATGCGGTCGGCGTGGCTCGCGGCGACCGGATCGTGCGTGACCATCGCGATGGCCTGACCGTGGGCGGCCGCGGCGCCCGCGAGGATCGACAGCACCTCGCGGCCCGTGCGGGAGTCGAGGTTGCCCGTCGGCTCGTCGGCGACGACCAGCTCGGGACGTGAGGCGAGCGCGCGGGCGATCGCGACGCGCTGCTGCTGGCCGCCGGAGAGCTCGCGCGGGCGGTGGCCGAGCCGATCGGCGAGGCCGAGCTCGGTCAGCAGGCGCCCGATGAACGCGCGTTCCTCCCGGCTCGGCCGGGTCCCCCGCAGCTCGAACGGCAGCATCACGTTGGCGATCACGTCGAGCGTCGGCACGAGGTTGAAGGCCTGGAACACGAAGCCGATCCGCTCGCGCCGCAGCAGCGTCAGCGCGGTGTCGTCAAGCGCGCCGATCTCGCGATCACCGAGCCACACCTCGCCGCTCGAGGGGGAGTCGAGGCCCGCGAGCAGGTGCATGAGCGTGGACTTGCCGCTGCCGGACGGGCCCATGATCGCGACGAACTCGCCGCGACGGACGGCGAGGTCGATGCCGCGGAGGGCGTGCACGGTCGCGTCGCCCGAGCCGTAGTGCTTGGTGACCGATCGCACCCGGGCGACCGTCGGGGCCGCACCCGAGTGCTCCTCGGTGTCGCGCATGGACCTGGAGGCCGCGCGGCGGGGGGCAGGCGGGGCCGGGGGCTCGACGGGATGGCGTGTGCTCATGCCGTCGACGCTAGGAACGGAGCCCCTCATCCCTCATCGGACGGACGGCTGAACCTCCCTCCTCCGCAGGGCGGAGTTCGTTCGACCGCTGCGGGGGCCGCCCGCGGCTGATGGGGTCGCCCGCGCCGCCCCATCAGCCGCGCGGACCCCCCGGAGCGGGTTCAGCGGTCGACGAGCCCGTTCTCGTAGGCGAAGACGACGAGCTGCACGCGGTCGCGGAGCCCCAGTTTCGCGAGCACGTTGCTGATGTGGGTCTTCACGGTCGCCTCCGAGACGTACTCGGTGCGCGCGATCTCGGAGTTCGACAGACCCTTCGCCGCCAGCGCGAACACCTCACGCTCGCGCGCGGTGAGGGAGTCGAACTCGGGCGGCACCGGCTTCGGCTCCGCGGGCTCGAACCGCGCGAGCAGCGCTCGGGTCGCGGAGGCGGCGACGACCGCGGTGCCGGCGTGGACCGTGCGGATCGCGGCGATCAGGAAGTCCGGGTCGGCGTCCTTCAGCACGAACCCGCTCGCGCCTGCGCGGATGGCTGACGCGGCGTCCGCGTCGAGGTCGAAGGTGGTGAGCACGATGATCCGCGGCCCGGTCTCGCCGCGCGCGGCCGCGTCGCCGAGGATCAGCTTGGTCGCGGTGACCCCGTCCATCACGGGCATCCGCACGTCCATCAGCACGACGTCGGGGCGCTCGCGCTCGACGAGGGCGATGGCCTGCTGCCCGTCGGCCGCCTCGCCGACGACCTCGAGGTCGGGCTGCGACCGGACGATCATGGAGACGCCTCGCCGGAACATCTGCTGGTCGTCGACCAGCGCCACCCGGATGGTGCTCATGCGGGCACCACGGGTAGGACGGCGAGGGCGGCCGTCGCACCGAGCGGGAGGAACGCGCGCACGCGGAACCGGTCCCCGTCGGGGCCGGCCTTCAGGTCCCCCTGCACTGCACCGGCGCGCTCGCGCATCCCGATCAGACCGTGGCCGGCGGGCGCGGGGCGGAGGGGACGCGCGGGATCGACCGCGTTCAGCACCTCCACCTCCACCCCGTGCGGCGTGCGGGCGATGACGACGGAGGCGGGTCGCGCGAGGTCGCCGTGCCGCAGCGCGTTGGTGAGCGACTCCTGCACGATCCGGAACGTCGCGAGCTGGGTGGCGATGCCGAGCCCATCCAGGTCGGCGCCGCGGGTCACGTCGACGACGAGCCCGGAGCCGCGGAACTGTGCGAAGAGGGTGTCGAGGTCCGCGAGCCCGGGCTGCACGCTCGTGGTGCCCTCGTACCGCAGCTGCTGCAGCAGCACCCGCACGTCCGCGAGCGCGGCTCTCGCGGTGGACCCGATCGTCTCCAGGGCCTCGTCGACCGCCTCCGGGTCGACCTTCCGCAGCAGACGGGCGCCGTCGGACTGCGCGATCACCACGGCGAGGGAGTGCGCGACGACGTCGTGCATGTCCCGCGCGATGCGGGTGCGCTCCTGCTCCGCCGCGACCTGCTCGCCGGCCTCGTCCGCCTCTCGACGGTTCCGTCGCGACCGCTGCGCCGTCGACACCAGCAGCCCCAGCGTCCAGGCGAGCAGCAGCGTGACGGCGGTGAGCGCGCCGACGACCGCGAAGGCGTTGACGGCGCGCGGCAGGTCGCCGATGGAGCCGGTCACGGCGCTGACGAAGGAGTACCGCGCGACGAACACGCCGGCGATGCCGGCCCCGACGAGGGAGGAGGTGAACGCCGCCCAGCGGACCGCCCGTGTGCCGTAGGAGGAGCAGGCGTAGACGATCGCCGGGATGGCGGCGTCGTACAGGTTCGGGCTGTCCAGCGAGAGCATCTGGGCGAACGCGCCGACCCAGGCGAGGACGAGCGCGAGCCCGGGCGACCAGCGGCGCATCGCGAGCGCGCCGCCGAGCACCACGATCGCGGCGGTGGAACCGGGGATCGCGCCGGCGCCGCGGAGCGAGAACAGGCCGAACAGCAGCACGAACGCGCCGGCGATCGCGAGATCGACGATCCGCTGCGTCTGGGTGAGCGGTCGGAACACGCGGAAAGGCTAGGCGCGGTGGCGGGATCCGACCGGATGCCGGCGCCGATCTCCTCCTTCCGGATGAGGACCGTCAGGTGCCGATGCCAGGATCGGCGGGTGACACTCGGATCGATCACCCTGCCCGACGGCCGCTCGCTGGAGACCTGGATCAGCGGTCCCGAGGACGCGACGCCGCTCGTGTTCCATCACGGCACCCCGGGCTCCGCGCGGCCCGCGCGCGCGCTCGAGCGGGCGGTGCACGCGCACGGGCTGCGCTTCGTCGGGCTGTCCCGGCCCGGCTACGCGACCTCCGCTCGGCGTCCGGGGCGCACCGTCGCCGACGTCGTGGGAGACACGGAGGCGGTGCTCGTCGGGATCGGTGCGGATCGCGCGTACGTGGGGGGCTGGTCGGGAGGCGGTCCCCACGCGCTCGCGTGCGCGGCCCGGCTCCCGCAGACGATCGCGACGCTCGTCATCGCGGGCGTCGGCCGGGCGGACAGCTCCGATCTCGACTTCCTCGCCGGGATGGGGCAGGACAACCTCGACGAGTTCGCCGCGGCCTTCGCCGGTGAGAGCGACCTGCGCCCCTACCTCGACGCGCAGCGACCCGCGCTCGTCGGCGCGACCGCGGAGGGCGTGATCGAGTCGATGGCGACCCTGCTGCCGCCCGTCGACCGGGCGGTGCTCACCGACGAGTTCGGCGCCGACATGGCCGCGTCGTTCGGGGACGCGCTGCAGGTGTCCGTCGACGGCTGGCTGGACGACGACCTCGCGTTCGTGACGGACTGGGGCTTCGCGCTCGACGAGATCACCGGTCCCGTACAGCTGTGGCAGGGCGACCAGGACCTCATGGTGCCGTTCGCCCACGGCCGGTGGCTCGCCACGCAGGTCCCCGGCGTCTCCGCCCACCTGCTGCCGGGGGAGGGACACCTGTCGATCTCCGTCGGGGCGATCGACCGGATGCTGGACGGCCTGCTCGCCGGCGGATAGGGCGGGCCGGGCGTGACCGGACGCGGATCCGTGTCCGGGCCGGGCGGTGCCACTCCGGTGGGGTGCGAGCGGGAGGGCCGGATCGACGACGGTTCAGGCGTGCCGGATGCAGCGGTCCGTCGTCGGACGCGCTTCGAGGCGCGCCGACGCGATCGGCCGCCCGCAGACCGCGCACACGCCGTAGGTGCCGTCGGACAGCCGCACGAGCGCTGCGTCGACTTCGGCCGTCCGTCGGCGGAGGGCGGTGCGGAGCGCGTCCGCCTGCGACCACTCGAACCCGATCGTCGCCCCCTCCGGGTCGTGCTCGTCGTCGGTGTTCGAGCCGGCACGGGCCGCGGTCATCGACTCGATCCGCTCGCCCGCGGCCCGCAGCTCCGCCGCCGCCTCGCTCCGCAGCGCGAGGAGCCGGGCCTCAGCGGCCGGGTCGGCATGCGTCACGGCGCCATCGCTCCGTGTTCGTCACGACGACGAACAGCGCTACCAGGCGTAGTCCTCCGGCGCCGGGCGGTGGCCGGGGAAGATGTCGTCCAGCTTCGCCAGGGTGCCCGCGTCCAGCTGCACGTCGAGCGCGCGGAGGCCGGACTCGAGCTGATCCATCGTGCGCGGCCCGATGATCGGCGCGGTCACCGCGGGCTGGTGCAGCAGCCAGGCGAGCGCGACGTCGCCCGGCTCGTGGCCGAGCTCGTCGGCGAGGTTCTCGTACCGCTCGATGCGGTCGCGGTTCGCCTCCAGCGCCTCCTTGGCCCGGCCGGTGGTGCGTCGGCTCGAGTCGCGCTCCTTCTTCAGGACGCCGCCGAGCAGGCCGCCGTGCAGCGGCGACCAGGGGATGATCCCGACGCCGTTGTGCTGCGCGGCGGGGATGACCTCGAGCTCGATCGCGCGCGCGAGCAGGTTGTACAGCGACTGCTCCGAGACGAGTCCGGTGACGCGCCGCCTCCGAGCCGCCTCCTGCGCCGTGGCGATGTGCCATCCTGCGAAGTTGCTGCTGCCGGCGTAGAGGATCTTGCCCTGCTGCACCGCGACGTCCATCGCCTGCCAGATCTCGTCCCAGGGGGTGTCCCGGTCGATGTGGTGGAACTGGTAGAGGTCGACGTAGTCGGTCTGCAGGCGCTGCAGGCTGGCGTCGAGGGCTCTGCGGATGTTCAGTGCGGAGAGCTTGCCGTCGTTCGGCCAGTCCGACATCTCGCCGTAGAGCTTCGTCGCGAGCACGGTCCTCTCGCGGCGACCGCCACCCTGCGCGAACCAGCGGCCGATGATCTTCTCCGTGCCGCCGGGGCCCGTCTTGCCGCCGTAGCGGTTCGCCGTGTCGAAGAAGTTGAGGCCGGCGTCATGCGCGGCGTCCATGATGCGGAACGAATCCGCTTCCTCGGTCTCCATGCCGAAGTTCATCGTGCCGAGGACGAGACGGGAGACCTTCAGGCCGGAACGGCCGAGATGCGTGTAGTGCATGGTCCAAGGGTGCGCTCGACCCGGTGCGCGCGGGCTGGGTGCCTCAGGGAGGATGGAGTCGTGACCCGCGATCTCGCCCTCCTCCCCAAAGGCCATCTGCACCTGCACTTCGAGGCCTCGATGCGTCCGGCCACCCTGCGCGACATCGCGTCCGAGGCGGACGAGCCGGTGCCGTCGTGGTCGGACTTCGCCGACTTCTCGGACTTCGAGGCGGCCTACGGCGACGTGCTCCGGCTGATCCGGCGGCCCGACCAGCTCGAGCGGATCATGACCGAGCTCGCCGACGATGCGAAGGCGGACGGCGTCGTGTACGTCGAGGCGACCCTCGCGCCCGTGCTGCATCAGCATCTGTTCGGCGGCGATGCCGAGGCGGTGCTCGACTTCCTGCTCGCCGCCGCGAAGCGGGAGGAGGAGCGCACCGGCGTCGTCATCCGCGCGATGCTCGCCTCCGCGCGCTCCGGTCCGGTCGAGCTCGCGGTCGAGGACGCCCGGCTCGCGGCGAGGTACGCGGGGCGCGGCGTCGTCTCCTACGGCCTGCACTCCGACGAGCGCGGCTTCCCGGCGGCGCCGTTCGTGGAGGCGTTCGACGTCGCCCGCACGGCGGGCCTGCTGATCACGCCGCACGCCGGCGAGCTGGTCGGTCCGGCGTCGGTGCGGGAGGCGGTCGAGGTGCTGCATGCCGACCGGATCCTGCACGGCGTCCGCGTGATCGAGGACCCGGACCTCACCGCGGAGGTCGCCCGGCTCGGCGTGTGCCTCGACGTGTGCCCGAGCTCGAACGTCGTGCTCCACGTGGTGCCGGACCTCGACCACCACCCGCTGCCGGCGCTGCTCGCCGCGGGCGTCACCTGCTCGATCAACGCCGACGACCCGATCCAGTTCGGCCCGAACGTGCTCGAGGAGTACGAGCTCTGCCGTGACCGGCTCGGCCTCACCGACGAGCAGCTGGCCGGCTGCGCCCGCGCTTCGATCACCGCCTCCGGGGCCCCCGAGGACGTGAAGACGCGTGCGCTGGCGGGCATCGACGCCTGGCTGGCCTCCTGAGCGGAGGAGCGGTCACCCGAAGGCGGTGCCGAGGCGGTCGATGATCTCCTCGAGCACCGGTCGCGGTGTCGCTGTGATCAGCCGCACGAACCCCCGCCCCGCCTCGCCGCACGCGGCGCCGTCGGTCAGCGCCACGCCCGCGCGTTCGCGGATGACGTCCGCCGGCTTGTCGCCGAGATCGAGCGCCCGCACGTCCAGCCACGCGATGTAGGTGCCCTCCGGAGCGCGGTAGCCGATCCGCGGCAGCCGCTCCGCGAGGAGCGAGCCGACCAGCGCTCGCGACTCGTCGAGGTAGGCGAGCACCTCGTCGAGCCAGGGCCCGCCCTCCCGGTACGCCGCGGTGTTCGCCGCGACCCCGAAGCCGCTTGCGCCGTGCGGGACGAGACCTGCGACGTCCTCGTACCGCCCGGCGTCCGCGTCGTTCGAGAAGACCAGCTGCGCGCACTTCAGGCCCGGCAGGTTGAACGCCTTCGAGGCGCTGATCGCCGTGATCGTGTGGTTCGCCGCGGCGTCGCTCACGCTGGCGTAGGGGATGTGCCGGTGCGGCCCGAACACCAGCGGCGCGTGGATCTCGTCGGAGAACACGCGGCCGCCGTGGCGCTCCACGACCTCGCTCAGCGCGACCAGCTCCCCCCGGGTCAGCACCCGGCCGGTCGGGTTCCACGGGTTGCACAGCACCAGCGTGTCGGCGCCGGCAGCGAACGCGCGGTCGATCCCCTCCAGGTCGAGGACGTACCGACCGTCGACCTCCGGGCTCGGCACCTCGATGATCGGCCGCCCGTGCCGTCGGGGGATCAGCAGGAACGGCATGTAGGCGGGGGTCACGACGATGACCGGTCTCGCCGGGTCGGCGTACCGCTTCAGCACGAGGTCCAGCCCGGTCAGCACGTCCGCGACCGGCCGGACGTGCTCGCTCGACACCGACCAGCCGTACCGCTGGCGGCACCAGTCGGCGGTCGCCTCGGCGAGCGCCGTGCTCGCGGCGAGCGGGAGGTAGCCGGTGCGGGCCGCGTCGATCTCCGCGTGCAGCGCGCTGCGGATGACGGGCGCGAGACCGAAGTCCATCTCTGCGACGAACGCGCCGATCGCGCCGGGGAACGCGGTCCATTTCGCGCTGCCGCGGGCCCGCAGCTGCGGTTCGGTGGGGATCTCGAAGAGGCGCGCCATGCCCCCATCGTGGCAGTGAGCGCGGGGTGTCAGATCCAGGTCGGCGACCACATGTGGATGTGCCAGAACCAGTACGGCACCGGCAGTCCGGAGCTGATCGGGAAGAAGAACACGCTCAGCACCACCGCGGCGACCACGAACACCGCGACCACGATGCGGCGTCCACGGAGCCCGTACGACGCCTCCGCGGCGACCAGCTCGTCAGGGGAGTCGGTGCTCGGCGGCTTCACCACCATCAGCCCGATCGTCGCGGCGAGGGCGAGCAGCATGTAGGGCTCGAACGCGATCGTGTAGAAGAAGAACATCGTGCGGTTCGGGTACTGCAGCCACGGCAGGTAGCCGCCGACGAAGCCCATCAGGATCAGCGCGGCCTGCCACTCCCGCTTCCGGATGAACCGCACCAGCAGGTAGATCGACGCGGCGATCGCCGCGTACCAGATCAGCGGGTTCGGCAGGTCGGTGATGGCGGAGACGCAGCTCGAGCCGCCGCAGTCGCCGGCGTTCCCGTCCCACCACATCGACGTCGGCCGGGCGATGATCGGCCAGAGCGCGGCCGGAGCCATGTAGGGATGCGGGGTGTCCAGCCCCATGTGGAACTGGTAGATCGCCGTCGTCCACTGCCAGAGGTCCTGGATCGGGATGGGGATCCAGGACAGCAGCCCGGTCGCCGGCCTGGCGATCCCGCTCTGCACCGCCTGGCGGTCGTACCCGCCGCTGGTCAGGAACCAGCCGGTCCAACCGGCGAGGTAGGCGACCAGCGCGGTCGGGACCATGCTCACGAAGATCACCGGGCCCTGCTTGAACAGGCCCCCGACGTGCCAGAAGCGCACGCCCGCACGCCTCCGGAGCAACAGATCGGTGCCGAGCGCATAGACCGCGAACGCGGCCAGGAAGAAGAGCCCGGACCACTTCACCGCTGAGCAGAGCCCGAACGCGACGCCCGCACCGATGAGCCACGGGCGCCACAGCATCGCCGGCCCCCAGTCGCCGATCCCGCGCCGGCGCCGCATGAGCCAGGCCCCGAGCCGGCGCTCGGCGAAGAACCGGTCCTCGAGCACGCAGGCGAACCCGGCGAGCGCGAAGAACATCACCATGTTGTCGAGCAGTCCGACGCGGGACATCACGATCGCCTGGTTGTCGATCGCGAACAGTCCGCCGGCGAGCGTGGTCACGAGCGGCGTCCGGAACATCCGGTGTGCGATCAGCATGAGCAGGGCGACCGCGAGGATCCCGACGACCGCGACGGACAGCCGCCAGCCGAACGGGTTCGTCGCGCCGCCGGCGAGCAGCTCGCCGGTCCCGATGATCCACTTCCCGAACGGCGGATGGGCGATGTACGAGGGCTGGGAGGTGAAGAAGTCCACGTGCCCTGCAGCGAACGCGTCGTCGACCTTCGAGAACCCGGCCGGGAGCCCGTCCGCCGCGGTCGAGGGCCAGGTGCCCTCGTAGCCGAGGTGGACGAGCGACCAGGCGTCCTTGACGTAGTAGGTCTCGTCGAAGATCAGCTTCGGGGGGTAGCCGAGGCCGACGAGCCGGGCGACCGCGGCGACGAGCAGCACCGCGGGCGGCCCGAAGCGCAGC
>JABBOB010000056.1 GCA_019352055.1 Acidobacteriota bacterium | reverse complement strand
GCTGGAGCATCCCTCCGCGGACCGTCAGGTACGGATCGGTCCGTCCTCCGCAACGTCTTGCACGACCTCGTTGCGCCGGAGGATCCAGGGCTTGTAGGGCGGATCGAACCGGGCGGATCGTGGCGTGCCGACGGGGGTCAGTCCCGCCTCGCGGATCGCGTCGCGCAGTGCTCGTGCGTGTTTCGCGAACGCGGCGCCCGATCCGCTGCCCGAGAACCGGAGCGCGGCCGCGAGCGAGGCGGGCACCGTGCGGATCAGGACCTCCGGGTCCGTCGGCACGGGAGCCGTGTCCTCGGTCATGTCCGCCGGCAGCACGAACGCGACCAGGTACCGGTGCGGGTCGTCCGGGTCGGCTGCGACCGGACCACGTTGGACCACCGGCGCGGTCATCCGCACCGTCTCGGACGACGCGCGCCCGGCGTCACCGGTTCTCTGGACCACGGGGGCGGTCATCGCCACCGACCGACGAGGGGTGTTGGCCCCGCTGATGTACCGGAACAGCCGACGGAACGCGGCGTTGCCCGCACGGTCGAAGGATGCGACCACCTCCACCTCGGCCACGACGTGGGTCGGGTAGTGGCGGAGCTCGAACTCCGCTGAGCGCCGCAGGACCTCGTACGGCTGCTGCTCGGTCATGGTCGTCGGACGATACGCCCGCCGCCGGTCCAGGAACAGGGCCCTTCGGTCGGAGATCGGTCCCGCTCACGGCGCTGCACAGGGCGCACCTCGCGTGTCACCGCCGGTGCGGCGGGCGGGCTCAGCGGCGAGCGCTCGTGAAGACGACGTGCAGTGTGAAGGTGCCGAGGTGACGCTGCTCCAGGATGCGATGCAGCCGCGGGAGCGCGCCGATGGTCCCCGGGTGGTTCGCGTGCCCGATCACGAGATGCGCCGGCAGGAACCAGCGCCGTCCGAGCGACACGATGCGGTTCGAGCTGAGCGGGCCGGAGTCCGCGAGGGATCCGTACCAGAGCACGGGCGTCGTGTACCCGACACGCGCGGCGGCGACCCGGGCGTCGTGGTAACCGTAGGGCGGCCGGTAGCAGGGACGCGCGTCCACCCCGTAGGTGCTCGCGATGAAATCGTGGTTCCGCTGCGGCTCCTCCTCGATCGCGCTGTCGCTCAGCCGCGTCAGCAGCAGGTGGCTCCACGTGTGGTCGCCGAGCTGCACCTGCCCCGTCTTCACCATCGGACGGAGGGGGTCGGCGTGCTCGGTCCAGGACCGGCGGATGCCGTTCAGGAAGAACGTGAGCCGGGTCCGGTGCTCGCGGCGAAGCGCGCGTAGGCCTCCACCACCGCGGAATCGACGCCGTCGTCGACGGTCCACGCGATGCCGGGCGTCGCGGGGGCAGCGCCCCCATGGTGCCGAGCGGCAGCCGGTGCCACGCGAGGCGCATCCGGACCGCGGGGGTGGGCGACGCCGTCGGTGCGAGCACGACCGGGTGCGCCGTCGCCGGGGACCGGACCGGGGTGGGCGACAGCTCCGTGCACGCGGCCAGCGCGACGCCCCCGAGCGCGATCAGGCCGGCGACCAGCACACCACGACGCCCCAAGGGTGCAGCTTGCGGGACGACGCCCACGCGGTCATCGTGCCGTCGATCGGCACTCTGCACCGGACGGCGCGCGCACCGCGATCGCCCGCGGCGATCGGCCCCGCAGGAACGCCGCCTGTGCACTGGATAGGGGGATTCTTAGGGTCCCGTATCAATTCCTTCTCCGGGCGCCGTCCCCGCGCAATCTTCGCTCTTTCTGAGCGACCGCGAGCCTACGTTTTGGGCCTCTTGAAATGACGCGCACACCCGAAGTTGGCGGCGCTTGAGTGGAGGAACGGCCGTGCTCACGACTTCGCTGGCTCGACGTCCCGCCGTGCAGCCCGCACCGGCGAGGCGAGGAGTCCGCCGGGGTGCGGTGCTGGATACGGCGACCGTGCTCATCGGCCGAGCCGTCCGGTGCGCGACACGGCTGCGGGGTGGCGGCACCGCCTTGCCCGGCCTCGTCATGGAACGGATCAACCCCACCTTCCTGTCCCGGGTCCTGGCGCCGCTTCCGCACGGTGTCGCCGTCATCTCCGGAACGAACGGGAAGACGACCACGACCAGGCTGGTGGTCGAGCTCCTCCGCGGCCAGGGCCTCCAGGTCCTGACCAACCCCAGTGGCAGCAACTTCTCCCGCGGGGTCGCGTCCTCGCTGCTGGGACAGGTGGACGCGTTCGGCCGGCTCACCGCGGACATCGCGGTGCTCGAACTGGACGAGGCGCACGGCGTCCGCTTCGTGACCGACGTGCGGCCGCGGCACAGCCTGCTGCTCAACGTCTTCCGGGACCAGCTCGACCGGTTCGGCGAGATCGACTCGACCGCCCGCCTGCTGCACGAGATCGCGCTCCGCACCACGGGTACGGTCGTCCTGAACCGCGACGACGAGCGGATCGCCGGCATCGCCTCCTCCATCGACGGGGTGCCGGTCCGCTACTTCGGGGTCGACGCGTCGCTCCTCGACCGCTTCCCCGGCGACGACGACCTCCACGGTCGCGGCGCGGACAGGCGAGCGGGCGACGCGGGGGCGGACGTGCTCCTCACGGCCATGGACGAGCACCGCGCCACGTTCGAGTTCGACGGCCGCCGACACACGGTGGACCTGCGCCTGAGCGGGAGCTACAACCAGCTGAACGCCGCCGCGGCCCTCGCCTTCGTGCGCGCCGTCCTCGGGGACGAGGTCGACGAGCAGGCGCTGCTGCGCACCCTCTCGGACGTGACCCCCGCCTTCGGCCGCGGCGAGGTCATCACCGTCGGAGGCAGGCCGATCGAGCTGATCCTCGTGAAGAACCCCGCGGGGTTCCGGCTCGCACTCGAATCGTTCGACCCCGCGGGTTGCGCGACCGTGATCGCGATCAACGACCACGCCAACGACAGCCGCGACGTGTCATGGCTGTGGGACGTGGAGTTCGACCGGCTGCGGCGAGCGGGCGTGGAGATGGTGACCGGCATCCGGGCTGCGGAGATGGACCTGCGGCTCCGGTACGACGACATCCACCCCGTCCACGTCGAGGCGGATCCCCGCCGCGCCCTGCGCGCAATCCTCTCCTCGGGCTCCGACCTGCCTGTGCGGATCTTCTGCACCTACACCGCGATGCTGCAGCTGCGCCGTCACCTCGCGACCCTCGCCCACGTCGCCCGGATCGACTGATGACCGCGCCGCTGCGGCTCGTGCACCTCTACCCGCGGGAGATGAACATCTACGGGGACCACGGGAACGTGCTCACCCTCCTGCGACGGCTGGAGTGGCACGGGTACCGCGCCGAGGTCACAGCAGTGCACCGGGGCGATCGGCTCCCGCCCGATGCGGACCTGCTGATCGGAGGCGGGGGCCAGGACAGCGGACAAGGCCTCGTGGAGAGCGATCTGCTGCGACTCGGGCCGGACCTGACCGCCATGGCAGCAGACGGGACGCCGATGCTGATGGTCTGCGGCCTCTACCAGCTGTTCGGCCACACCTTCCACACCAGCAGCGGACGCGTCCTGCACGGCGTCGGCGTCCTCGACATCCAGACCGTCGGCAGCCCGGAACGGCTGATCGGCAACGTCGTAGCGGTCAGCGAGGAGTTCGGTCAGGTCATCGGCTACGAGAACCACAGCGGCCGGACCACCCTCGGCACCGGCGCAGCACCCCTCGCCCGCGTCGCTGCAGGCATGGGCAACAACGGATCCGACCGCACCGAGGGAGCCCGCTACAACAACGTCATCGGAACCTACCTGCACGGCTCCCTCCTCCCCAGGAACCCCACGATCGCCGACCACCTCATCGCAACAGCGCTTCAGCGGCGCTTCGGTTCCGCGAACCTCCGCGCCCTGGACGAATCATCGACGGGGGAAGCACGGCGCGTCGCCCTGACGCGCCCCCGCTGAGCACAGCACACCGGGCGCCGCAGGCCACACGATTCCCGGGCGTCCACCGGCAGGGCGGATGCGCGCCTCGCTCCTCACGTCCCGTCGCCCGCCGCGCGGAACCGAGCCGGCTGCCGAGCCCGGGAACCCGCCCGCACCATGAGGGCCCTCGCCCGAGGTACCCATCGCCCGGGCACGACCACGCGGATCGTCAGAGGGATCCCGTAGTCCGGCCTCGTCAACCGCAGCATGCCCGCTCCCTCGCGACGGAGGCGTACCAGGATCACGCCACCCCTCGAACGAGGGTCCACCTCCGATCCGCCGGGGCCCTCCGACACGCCGGTCGCACCGGAAGCGCGGCGCGACCTGCACCCGTTCGGACACGCACGAGGTGGGTGCAGGTCGGTCCCCTCCCAGCCGGTTCGGGTCTGCAGACCACGCGGTGCAACGGCCACCCGTCACGACCTCACCGGGAGGCGGCTCGCCATCGTCGACGGGTACCGGGCGTCGTGGAAGAGCTTCGTGGTCAGCACCTCCGCCGGCGTCGCGATCGCGAAGACGCCCGCCGCGACCGCGCCGCCGAGGCACGGACCCACCACGTAGATCCAGTAGTGCGCGAGCAGCGGCGCGACGAGCGCCGGGCCGAGACTGCGCGCGGGGTTCAGGCTCGTGCCGGTGAACGGCGCGAACTGCCACACGAAGACCGCGATCATCAGCCACAGCACGAGCGGCGTGAAGCGCGCGGTCGCAGCGCGGCTGGTCATGAACAGGATCGTCAGCATCACCGCCGCCGTCATCGCCGCTTCGAGCAGCACCGCATCCGGAGCGCTGACGCCCGGCCCCGGCTCTGTCGTACCGACGTGGACGGCGACCGCCTGCCGGCCCCACAGCACCCTGACGACCACGGTGCCGACGATCGCACCGAGGAACTGCGCGACCACGTAGCCGACGAGGTCGTGCCAGTGCACCTTCCGCTGCGTCCAGAACGTGAGGGTGACGACGGGGTTCAGGTGCGCCCCGCTGCGGCGGCCGGGCGGTGTGATCGCGAACAGGCTGCCGGTCGCCGCGAACACCAGCCCGGTGATCAGGAATCGGAGCGAGGTGGGCAGGCCGTGCAGCGGGCTGGCGGGGCCGAAGTCGAAGCACACGGCGGAGAGCCCGACCAGCAGCACCGCGAACGTGCCGAGGAACTCGGCCGCCCACTCCACCGGATGCACGCCGGACTGTGCGGGCGTCTCCGGGCGAGGATCCCGCGCTGCGTCGGATGTCGGCACGGGAAGCTCCTCCAGGGATCGGCCGGTGCGCCCGGATCACGAACAACCGTAGGGTGCCGCTCACGCCTCCGGCCGAGTGCCCCCTTCGTCGGTCGAGGCGCGATCCCGGACGCGCTCGAGGATCAGGTTCGCGATCAGGCCGGTCCACCCGGTCTGGTGGCTGGCGCCCAGACCGGCGCCGTCGTCCCCGTTGAAGTACTCGAAGAACAGGAGCGAGTCGCGCCACGCGGGGTCGTCCCGGAAGCGCTGCACGCCGCCCCACACCGGACGGCGGCCGGCCGCATCGGGCGTGTAGATGCTGATCAGCCGCTCGCTGAGGTCACGAGCGATCTCGCCGAACGTCGCCGTCGAACCCGAGCCGGTGGGGTACTCGACCCGCAGGTCGGGCGCGGCCTCGCCGTAACGGCGCAGCGCCTGCTGCAGCAGGTAGTTCACCGGCGCCCAGACGGGACCGCGCCAGTTCGAGTTCCCGCCGAACAGGCTGGTGGTGGACTCGGCGGGCTCGTAGTCGATCTCCGTGGCGTTCTCCGCGGACGCGTGGAAGACGTAGGGCGCGTCGCGGTACTCCGCGGAGAGCGCGCGCACCCCGTGCGGGGACAGCATCCGGCCCTCGTCGCCGACCGTCGCGAAGATCCGCTGCAGGCGCGCGCGATCGACCAGTGCGAGCAGGCCCCGTTCGCCCTCCTCCGGCTCCGTGTCCATGTCGGCGGCGGCCGCCGCGACCGGGTGGTCGGAGCGGAACCGCCCGACGTGCGCGCTGAGGACGGGCAGGCGGTCGAGCAGGTCCGGTGGCAGGCCCACGGTCGCGAACAGCGGGACGAGCCCGCTCATCGAGCGGACGCCGACCGGGAAGCGCGTCCCGTCACCGGCGACCAGCTGATCGAAGAAGAAGCCCTCGTCCTCGTGCCAGAGGCCGCTGGTCTCGCTCGCGCGGGCGATGAGGGCGAAGAGGTCGAAGAACATGACGGCCATGTCCTCGAGCGCCGGATCGGTCTCGCTGAGCACCGCCGCGATCTCGAACATGCTGAGACAGGCGAGGGCCATCCAGCCCGTCGCGTCGGCCTGCTCGAGCGTGTAGCCGTCGGGCAGCATGTCGCGGTCGAACGGACCGATGTTGTCCATGCCGAGGAAGCCGCCGCCGAACGTGCCGTCCCCGGCCGGGTCGTTGCGGGCGACCCACCAGGTGGTGTTGACGACGAGCCGCTCGAACACCTGGCGCAGCCACCGGGTGTCGTTGCCGCCGTCACGTCGGAAGATGCGCAGCGCGGCCCAGGCGTGCACCGGAGGGTTCACCGCCCCGAAATCCCACTCGTACGCCGGGACCTGACCCGTCGGGTGCATCCACCCGGCCCCGATGACCATCGCCAGCTGCGCTTTCGCGAACTCCGGATCGACGTGGGCGAGCGTGACGCAGTGGAAGGCCAGGTCCCACGCGGCGAACCACGGGTATTCCCAGGGGTCGGGCATGGAGACGACGGCTTCGGCGTCGAGGTTCTGCCAGCGGATGTTGCGGCCGTGCCAGCGCTCGGGCGGCGGTGCGGGCCGTCCGGGGTCGCCGGTGAGCCAGATGCGCACGCGGTACGCGTAGTACTGCTTGCTCCACAGCATCCCCGCCATGGCCCTGCGGACGACCACGCTCTCCTCGGCCGTCGCTCCGGCGGTCAGCTCGTCGTAGAACGCGTCCGCCTCCCGCTCGCGGGTGGCCATGACCCGCTCCCACCCGGCTTCGAGGTCGGGGAACTCGTCCCTGGGGTCGGGCGCGAGCCGGAGGCGGATGGTGCGCTCCTCGCCGGGGCCGAGCTCCAGCTCGTGGTGGAACGCCGCCTTCGTGCCCGTCCGCGCCGGGTTCACCGTCGGTGCACCGCTCACGACGTGGTCGTTGATGCCGTCCTTCGGGTACGCCGGGCCGGCCGTCCCCCACAGCCGCTGCGTGTTGGTCGCGTTGTCGCAGAAGAGGGGTTCGGGCGTGCCGTCGCTCGCCAGCACCATGCGACCGAGCTCGACGTGCTCGGCGACGATCCGCTCCTCCCCGACCGAGTGCAGCGAGGGCACGGGGTTCTCGGGCGCCCAGGTCCAGGTGTCCCGGAACCAGATCGTCGGCAGCAGGTGGATCGTCGCGGTCTCGGGCCCCCGGTTGGTCACCGTGATCCGCATGCACACGTCGTCGACGGACGCCTTCGCGTAGTCGACCGTGACGTCGAAGTAGCGGTCGTCGTCGAACACGCCCGTGTCGAGCAGCTCGTACTCCGGGTCCAGCCGGGAGCGGCGCGCGTTCTCCTCCACGAGGTCCTCGTATGGGTAGGGCCGCTGCGGGTAGACGTAGCGCCACCGCATCCACGAGTGCGTGGGGGTGGAGTCGACGAACCACCAGTACTCCTTGACGTCCTCGCCGTGGTTGCCCTGCGGGCCGGTCAGGCCGAACGCGCGCTCCTTGAGGATCGGGTCGACGCCGTTCCACAGCCCGAGCGAGAAGCAGAGGAGCTGGCGCTCGTCGCTCAGCCCCGCCAGGCCGTCCTCGTTCCAGCGGTACGCGCGGGACCGCGCGTGGTCGTGCGGGAAGAACACCCACGCGTCGCCGTCGGCGCTGTAGTCCTCACGGACCGTGCCCCAGGCGCGCTCGCTCAGGTACGGCCCCCACCGGCGCCACGCCGCCGCGTCCCGACCGGTCAGTCGCGCCTGCTCACCGTCGCCCTGCACCATGGATCGCTCCGACCTCCTCGACCTGTCCGCCCGCCGCGCTCGGCGCGCGAGCGCGTGGCTGCATTCTGGGCCATCGGCGGCGCGGTCCAGCCTGGGGCTCGCTCCGGCGGCCGGCGGGCCGGTCCGTGCTCAGCGGCGGTGCGAGGCCGTGGAGTGCCCGGACTCGGGCCGGGACGCGCCGTGCGCGTCGGGTGCCCTGTGCGCCGCAGGTGCGTGGCGCGAGGAGGGGCCCTCGTGCGACCCGCGGCCCGGATTCGTCGAGCGAGCGGCCGGGGCCTTCGCGGACGTCCGCGTCCTCGACGCCGACGTCGAGCTCGTCGTCACCGGCGCGGTCGTCGCGGTGTGCGCGACCAATGCGGCCTGGGCGACCGCGCCCGAGCTCGGTGCCCGGGTGCCCGATGCAGCGGGGGTGCCGGAGGCCGCGGCGGAGGGGGTGGTGCGCGGGGCCGCGGTGCGAGGGGCGGACGCTGCGGATGGCGTGGACCGTGCCGCGGCCGAGTCCGCGGTGCCCCCCTGCCACTGGGGCAGCAGGGTCATCCCCGACACCAGGACGACGCCGACTGCGGCGGCGACGGCGACCGGCACGACGCGGAGCGGCCTCCTGCGCCGGGCGACCCGATGGGTCGCCGGAGCGGCGAGCTCGGCGGTGGGCGCCTCGGCGGACACGGTCGCGCGGGCGAGCGGCGCCGTCACCGGGAAGTCCGGCGCGGTCATCCCGCCGCGAAGGGAGGTCAGCACCTCCGCGACCTCGGCCGCCTGCGGGCGGGCGGCGGGGTCGAGCGCGGTCATCCGCGCGAGCAGGGTGGCCAGCGCGGGGGACGCGTCCGGCGGCAGGGTCGGAGGCCGGTTCAACCGGGCGATCGCGGACTCGACGAGTCCCCCCGCGAACGCCCGTTCCCCGGTGAGGCTCTCGATCAGCACCAACCCGAGCGCGTAGACGTCGCTCGCCGGCCCCACCGTGTGCCCCTGCACCTGCTCGGGACTGAGGTAGGCGGCGGTGCCGAGGATCGCGTTCGTGGCGGTGAGGCGCGTCTCGTCGAGGCCGACCGCGATCCCGAGGTCGGCGAGCTTCGCAGCGATGCCCGCATCCGCATCCGCATCGAGCACGAGGATGTTGCCGGGCTTCACGTCCCGGTGCACCAGCTTCCGCTCGTGCAGCAGCGCCAGAGCGCCCGCCACGTCGGCGAGGATCCGCCGGGCGTGCTCCGAGTCGAGCGCGCCGCGGTCGAGCGTCTCGGCGAGGTTCGCACCCTGCACCAGCTCCATCACCAGGTAGGCGGTCGACGCCTCCGGCCCGGACGCGTCCAGCACGGACACCAGCGCGGGGTGCTGAGCCCCGGCCAGGAACCGGGTCTCGCGAGCGATCCGCTTGGGGTCGACCGCGTCGGCCACCTCCGGGCGGAACACCTTGACCGCGACCTCCGCGCCCCGCTGCAGGTCCTCGGCCCGGTAGACGTCCGCCATCCCGCCGCGACCGATCCGTTCGCCGAGGCGATAGCGGCCGTCGAGGACGACCCCTGTCTGGACGTCCTCGGGCACAGCAGGTCCTGCTTTCGATCGAGCAGCGCACGGTGGGCTCTCGCGCGCGGTCCATGACTATAGGATCCCCCTGCACAGAACCCCAGCAGCGCCTGAACGAAACCTGCGACCGGTCGTCGCGACGCTCGAGGACCCACGGCTCCGCGCACCGAGCGGACCCGTGCGACGCGGAGCCCCACCGCAGCCGCTCAGCCGCACGGTGGTCGACTGATGCAGCGCGCGGATCACCGGATCGGCCGGTGCGGACGGCGACCGCGAGGGAGCACAGCAATGGGAACCACGACCCGGATCGACCACATCGACGTCTACCGCGCCGAGCCCACCGCGCCGCTGCGCGGCGGCCTGGTCCTGATCGAGGAGATCTGGGGCCTCGTGCCCCACATCAAGGCGGTCGCGGACCGGTTCGCGGCCGAGGGCTACCTGGTCCTCGCGCCGGAGCTGCTCGGCGATCTGCTCGGTGCGGAGAACGGGCAGCAGCTGATGGAGGCGCGCAACGATCCGGACGAGGCGCGCCGGACCGCCGTCCAGCCCGCGCTGCGACAGCTGTTCTCCGGGATGACCGATCCCGCGTTCGCCGCGGGCGCGGTGCAGCACCTCCGGTCCGTCGTCGACGTGCTCGCCGCCGAGCCCGGCATCGACGGTCGGATCGCGGTCGCCGGCTTCTGCTTCGGCGGCACCTACTCGTTCGCACTCGCCGCCGCGGACCCGAGGGTCAGGGCCGCGGTGCCGTTCTACGGCAGCGCGCCCTCCGCGGAGGACATCGCCCGCATCGCGTGCCCCGTGCTCGCGCTGTACGGCCGGGATGACACGCGCCTCATCGAGGCGCTGCCCGAGGTCACCGACGCGTTCGCCGCTGCGGGGAGGGACTTCACAGCGCAGGTGTACCCCGACACGGGCCACGCGTTCTTCAACGACACCAACCCGCACGCCTACAACGCGGCCGACGCCGCCGACGCGTGGCAGCGGGCGACGGCGTTCCTCGCGGAGCAGTTGACCGCCGGTCGCTGAGCCGCTCGGCGGGTCCGGTCGGGCCGGGTCAGCCGACGATCGGATTCGCGGCGAGGTGCGCGAGCACCATCCCGGCCAGCTCCTCGGGCCGTTCCTCCGGGATCCAGTGCGACGCCCCGGTCAGGACCTCGAACCGGTAGGGCGCGATCACGAACCCGCCGGCGCCGTCGGCGGCCCGCCTCCCGATCGCGGTGTCCCCGTCGCTCCAGACGAAGAGGGTGGGGACCCGGATGCGACCGGCGTGCGGCTGCTCCCGGAGGCGGACGGCCCGGTACCAGTTCAGCGTCCCGGTCGCGGTGCGGGGGTCGGCGAGGAGGCGGACGGCGTCGTCGACGCTCCGCATCCCGGTGCGGCCGAGCAGGCGCCGGGCGAACGCGCCGCCGCGGGCGCGCAGCAGCAGCTCGGGCAGGCGCGGGATCTGGAACAGGCCGATGTACCAGGACCGCAGCAGCTGCGGGCCGACGAGCGCCCTGCTGAGGGCCGCCGGATGCGGCACGGACACGGCGCTCAGAGATGCGACCCGGTCGGCATGCCGACCCGCCAGGGTCCAGGCGACCGCGGCACCCCAGTCATGGCCGAGGACGTGGAAGCGCGAGGCGCCCGCCGCGTCGGCCAGCGCGAGCACATCAGCCGTCAGCGATCCCATCGCGTAGGCGCCCACCTCCCGCGGCCGCGCACCCGCCGAGTAGCCCCGCTGATCCGGCGCGAGCACGCGGTACCCCGCCTCGGCGAGGACCGGGATGACCCGCGACCACGACGTGGAGGTCTGCGGGAACCCGTGCAGGGCGACCACGACCGGGCCGTCGACCGGCCCCTCGTCCCGCACGGTGAAGGAGAGCCCCTCCGAGACGAATCCGGTCAGTCGGCGCCGCGGCGGCTCGTCGTCGGTCATGGTCCGCAGGCTAGGACGAGCACGCCGCGGGCGCCTGGGCACGCCGCGTTCCCCCGTTCCCCCGGGTCGGATCGAACCCGCAGGAGGTCCATGGCGCTACGGTGCCGGGGTGAGCGAGACGCCCGCGACCGTCACCGTCGACCACTTCCGGATGGACTTCGGGTCCACCACCGTGATCCGCGACCTGTCGTTCGAGGTGCGGGCGGGTGAGACGTTCGGGCTGCTCGGCAGCAACGGCTCGGGGAAGACCACGACGATCCGCGCCCTCCTCGGCATCTACCCGCCGACCGCGGGACGCCTGCTGATCGACGGCACCGCCTCCCGTCCCGACGCGGGGGTGCGGCTCGGCTACCTCCCCGAGGAGCGCGGCCTCTACAAGAAGGAGGCAGTGCTCGACGTGATGACGTACTTCGGTGCGCTGAAGGGCCTCGACCCGCGGGCGGCGAAGGCGTGGTCGAGCGCCTATCTCGACCGGGTCGGGCTGGCCGACAAGGAGAAGACCCGGATCGACAAGCTGTCCGGGGGGCAGCAGCAGAAGGTGCAGCTCGGGGTCACGATCATGAACGACCCGCAGCTGCTCATCCTGGACGAGCCCACGAAGGGCTTCGACCCGGTCAACCGACGGCTCCTGATGGACATCATCGACGAGCAGCAGGCGAACGGCGCCACGGTGGTGATGGTCACGCACCAGATGGAGGAGGTCGAGCGGCTCTGCGACCGGATCCTGCTCCTGAAGGACGGTGCCGCCCACGCCTACGGCACGGTCACCGAGGTGCAGGACTCGTTCGGTGCGCCCACGGCCCGGGTCGTGCACGAGCGCCCGCTGCCGCGATCCGATCTGTGGCGGGTGCAGCGCGACGATGCCGGCGTCGCGGTGCTCGAGCCCGGGCCGGAGGTCGCGCCGGACGCCCTGCTCGCGGCGCTCGTCGCCGGCGACGCCGGCGTGACCTCGTTCCAGATCACGCGCCGATCGCTCGACGACATCTTCGTCGAGGTCTACGGCGCCGATGCCCGGTCGGAGGGATGACCCCATGGCCCGACACAACCTCGGCACGGTGATCCGGTTCGAAGTCGGCAGGACGCTGTCGAAGCCGCGCTTCTGGGTCGCGATCCTCGCCGTGCCCGCCCTCCTCGTCGTGATCGGGCTGCTGGTGAGCCTCTCCGGGTCCGGCACCGACGCCTCCACGGCCGCGATCGCCAAGAGCCGCTTCTCGTTCGGCTACAGCGACGCGTCGGGGATCATCGACCCGGGACTCGCCGCGAAGGCCGGCGGTCACCGGGTGTCGCCCGGCAGCGGGCCCGCGGAGGTGCGGGCGGGCACGCTCACCGCGTTCTTCGAGTACCCCGCGACGCCCGCCGCCCATGCCGTCCGGGTCTGGGGCGCCGACACCGGGTTCGTGGAGAACGGCCGGTACAGCGCTGCCGCGCAGAACCTCCTCGTCGCCAGCGCGCAGGCCCGCATCGGTTCGCCGGCGCTGGCGGCGCTCGCCGCCGGCTCGGTGCAGACGGACGTCACCACCTACGACGCCCGAGGTGCCGTCACACCCGGACTCGCCGGGGTGATCCCGCCGCTGCTCTACCTTCTGCTCTTCTACCTCCTGATCCTCCTGCTCGGCAATCAGATGCTGAGCGCACTGCTGGACGAGAAGGAGAACCGGGTCACGGAGATGGTGCTCACCACCATCGATCCGACCGATCTGATCCTCGGCAAGGTCGTCTCCCTGTTCGTCGTCGCGGTCGTGCAGATCCTCGTCTTCGCCGTGCCCCTGGCTGTCGGATACGCGTTCTTCCGCACCAGCCTGAACATCCCCGACCTCGGTCTCTCCGGCCTCAGCCTCGACCCGCAGCGGATGGTGGTCGGCGCACTGCTCCTGATCAGCGGGTTCGCGCTGTTCACCGGCACCCTCGTCGCGCTCGGCGCCGCGATGCCCACCGCGAAGGACGCCGGCCCGATCTTCGGCGGCATGATGATCCTGCTGTTCGTCCCCTTCTACGCCGTCTCGCTCATCGTCACGGACCCGAGCGCGTCGATCGTGCAGATCTTCACGTTCTTCCCGTACACCGCGCCGATCACCGCCCTGGTCCGCAACGCGTTCGACAACCTGCCGCTGTGGCAGGGCATCGTCGTCGTGGCCGAGCTGACCGCGCTGTCGGCGATCGTGCTCCGCGTCGCGGTGCGGATCTTCCGCTTCGGGTCGATCAGCTACACCAGCCGGGTCGACCTGCGCACGGTCCTGCGTCGGCCGTCCGCAGCGCGGGCAGACGGAGCGGCGCGCCGCGCGTCGTAGCGTTGTGGCATGAGCGGCGCGGGGACGGCCGTGCGAGGGCTGAACCGTCCGCTCGCGATCCTCGTCGCCGGCGCGTTCTTCATGGAGAACCTGGACGGCACGATCATCCAGACCGCGGTGCCCGCGATCGGTCACGACTTCGGGCTGCGTGCGGTCGACGTCAACGCCGCGATCACCGCCTACCTCCTGTCCGTCGCGGTCAGCGTGCCGCTCGGCGGCTGGCTCGCCGACCGGCTCGGGGTGCGCGCGGTGTTCGGCGGCGCGATCGCGCTGTTCACGGTCGCCTCCCTGGCGTGCGGGCTGAGCAGCGACATCGTGACGCTCTGCGCGCTGCGCGTGCTGCAGGGCATCGGAGGCGCGCTGATGGTGCCCGTCGGCCGGCTGGCCGTCCTGCGGGTCACGCACACCCGCGACCTGCTCGCCGCGGTGGCGTACCTGACGTGGCCGGGCCTGCTCGCACCGGTGGTCGCGCCCGCACTCGGCGGCCTGCTCACGGACACCGTCGGCTGGCGCTGGATCTTCCTCGTCAACGTACCGATCGGGGTCGGTCTGCTGCTCGCGGGCCTCCGGCTGGTCCCCCGCAGCACGGTCCGCGACCGGCGCGGCTTCGACATCGTCGGCTTCGCGCTGCTCGGCACGGGCCTGGTCACGCTCCTGCTGGCGCTCGAGGCCGTCGGTGGCGCGGCGCCCGACTGGAGGTGGGTCGCGGTGCTCGCAGTCGTCTCGGTCGGGACGCTCGGGGGCGCCGTCACGTGGATGCGCCGCGTCGCGCATCCGCTGCTCTCCTTCCGTGCGCTCACGATCCCCACGTTCCGCGCGAGCAACCTCGGCGGCGGGGTGTACCGGCTCGTGGTGTCGGCGCTCCCCTTCCTCTACACGCTGCTGTTCCAGGTCGGGTTCGGCTGGTCCGCCGCACTCGCAGGCGTGCTCGTGGTCGCGGTGTTCGTCGGGAACATCGGGATCAAACCCTTCACCTCCGGGATCATCCGGCGCCTCGGGTTCCGGCCGACGATCATCGGCTGCAGCATCGCGGGGGCGGCACTGGCTGCGGTCTTCATGTTCACCGACGAGACCACGCCGATCCCCGTGCTGGTCGTCGCGCTGGTGGTCGCGGGCGCATTCCGCTCGATCGGGTTCACCGCCTACAACTCGATGCAGTTCGGCGACGTGCCGTCCGAGCTCACCTCCGGGGCGAACACGCTGGCCGCGA
This sequence comes from Acidobacteriota bacterium, assembly GCA_019352055.1. Taxonomy (GTDB): domain Bacteria; phylum Actinomycetota; class Actinomycetes; order Actinomycetales; family Microbacteriaceae; genus Amnibacterium. Next base: position 1,455 of record JABBOB010000056.1, on the reverse strand, counting down.
CGACGCAGCAGATCGCGATCGGCTTCGGCATCGCGGTCGCCGCCCTCGCCGTGCGGGCGATGCTCACCCTCGCAGGCACCGTTCACCCCGGGTCACCCTCCCTCGGCTACCGCTGGGCGTTCGGCGTGGTCGCCGTGCTGCTCGTGGTCCCGGTGATCGAGACCGCGCTGCTCCCCCGGCACGCGGGCGCGGAGGTCGCCGCGCGGTGACCTCCGCGCGCTCCCTCACCGCGGACCTGCCGCGAACCGGGGTCGCCACACCGACACGCACCCCGATATGCGGCAAGTCCGCGGTGCAGCACGGGAGGGGTCGCGGTCAGGCCTCCGTCGGGTAGGACACGTAGGCGAATCGACGCGAGTCGGGTGCCCAGCTGTTGACGTTGATGGTCCCTTGGCCGCCGGGCAGCCGGAAGCGCTCGCGCGGCGTCGCCCAATCGGTCGGGTCGACCACGACCAGCGCGACGTCCTTGTCCGCGGGGTGCCCCTTCGTCCCGGCGGGAAACTCGATGTAGACCGCGGTCGCGCCGTCCGGCGAGAGATGCGGGAACCAGTCGACCGTGCTGCTCGTGAGGAGCCGCTCGACGTCGCCGCCGCCGCCGGGCACGCGGGCGAGCTGCGCGTGCCCCGGCTCGCGCGCCCACCGCTCGGTGTTGAAGTACAGCCACGAGCCGTCCGGCGACCACTCCGGCCCGTCGATGTGCCCCTCCCCCGTGTCGATGAACGTCGTCTCGCCGCCGTCGGCGCCGACCACGGCGAGCCGGCCGGGCTCCTCGAACGACACCAACCGCACGTACGCGAGCCGTGTGCCGTCCGGCGAGACACCGTGCAGGAAGTGCCAGACCCCCTCGTCCGCCGTCACGCGCGACGCCGGGCCACCGGCGACCGCGGCGCGGTAGATGTGGCCGTCCGCCGCCGACAGGTAGATGTGCTCACCGTCCGGGTCGAGCACGTGGTCGTTGTTGATCTCCGGCAGCGACTCGTGCTCGATCCGTGACGGCAGGGCGCCGGCGACGGGCTCGAGCGACCAGAGCACGCCGTCGCCGTTCAGCAGCAGCGCATCGCCGGATGCGGACCAGTTCGGCGCCTCGAACAGCACCTCGTGGCTCTCGTGGACCACGGTGTCCTCGCCCGTGACCGCGTCGTGGATGTGGATGCGCGCGGTCTGGCCGGGCGCGAGCAGGCGGTATCTCGCCATCGGGTCGTTCCTCTGAGTCGGTCGGGTGCGGGTCAGGCCGAGATGCGCTCACCGGGCACTCGAGAACGATCCTGTCCCAGCACGGTCGGATGTCCACCGAGCGGCGCTCCCGTTCATCCCGGCGGCTCGGCGCCCGCTAGGGCGACCCACGCAGCGCTCGACGAGCGGCCACCGCCGCGAGCAGCACCGCGAGCACGAAGAACGAGCCCATGCCGATCGCCATCGCGAGCACCGTCTGCGCACCGAGCACACCGGTGAGCG
>JABBOB010000055.1 GCA_019352055.1 Acidobacteriota bacterium | reverse complement strand
AAACAGCTTCGGCAGGAAGAGACAGCCCGTCTCTTCCTGCCGAAGCTGTTTGTTCCTGCCGTGGTGGCCGGCTCTTCCTGCTGACCCGCGCCCGCCGGTTCCGTCGCGATTCCGGGTCGACATGGCGCCCGGGCGAGTGCGGAGCGTGCTCAGTAGTCGGAGATCTGGACCACGACCTTGCCGCGCACGTGGCCGGCCTCCACGAGCCGCTGAGCATCGGCGATGCGGGCGAGGGGGAACACCTCCTGCACCGCGACCCGGACGTCGCCGGAGTTGAGGAGCCGGCCGATCACGGCGAGCGTGGCGGCGTCCGGCACCATCCGGTAGGTGGTGGCGCGCACACCGGCCCGCTTCGCGTCGTCCAGGAGCGTCGGCCAGCTGTCGCTCGGGACGTTCACGAGCAGGCCGCCGGGCCGGAGGACGTCGAGCGAGCGCGGGCCCGTGTGGTCCTGACGGTCGCCGACGAGATCGATCACGGTGTCGACCTCGGCGACCACGTCCTCGAAACGGGTCGTGGTGTGGTCGACGGTCTCGTTCGCGCCGAGCTCCCGGAGCCAGCCGGTGTTGCGCCCCGACGCGGTCGCGATCACGTGGGCACCGAAGTACGAGGCGAACTGCACGGCGAAGTGCCCGACGCCGCCCGCCCCGGCGTGGATCAGGATCCGCTGGCCCTCGTGCGCCTTCGCCAGCTCCACGACCGCGCCCCACGCGGTGATCGCGGCGAGCGGTACCGCTGCGGCCTCAGCGTGCGACAGCACCTTCGGCTTCTGGGCGACGTGCTGCGCGGGGACGGTCAGGTACTCCGCGAAGCTCCCGTTCGCCCGCGGGGTCGCGCTGACGCCGTAGACCTCGTCGCCGGGCTGCAGCCGGAACGCCTCGTACGGCGTGCTGACCACCACGCCGCTGAAGTCGTGCCCGAGCACGGCCGGGAACCCGGCGACGCCGGCCGCCTCGCCGGCCCCGGATCTGGTCGTGATGTCCACCGGATTCATGCCCGCCGCGACGACCCGCACCAGCAGCTCGCCGACCACGGGCACCGGCCTGATCACATCGGCCAGCCGCAGACCCCCGGTATCCCCGAACCGGTCGAGCAGCACAGCCCGCATCGTCGGGGCGCTCGCGGCGGCGTCCGCCACCGCGATCTCCTCGTGCAGCGTCATCGTGCCTCCGGTCCGTTCCGATCGGGCATCGTGCAGAAGCCCAATTCCATCGGTCCCGTGATTCCGCGCTGTTACGGCTGGGTCACCGCTTGGGAAAAGGACTCCGGGAAACGGGGGGATGGAACGCGCTGTCGAGCCCCGGGATGTCCGCATCCGGGCGTCGCAGGGCTGCCGCAGGGCTGCCGCAGGGCTCGCTCAGACCTTCGCGGCGGCCTTCTCCGTGACCCGGCCCTGCTTCAGATGGATGCGCCGCTCGGCACGGTGCGCGACCCACGAGTCGTGCGTGACGACGACCAGCGTCAGCCCCCGGTCCTTCCAGACCGACTCGAGCAGGCCGACGATCTCGCCGCGGGTGTCCTCGTCGAGCGCGCCGGTCGGCTCGTCGGCCAGCAGCACCTGCGGCTGCTTCACCAGCGCTCGCGCGATGGCCACGCGCTGCTGCTGACCGCCGGACAGCTCGCTCGGGAGGTGGGCGACGCGGTCGCCGAGCCCCACCGACTCCAACGCCTCCTGCGCGCGGTCCCGGCGCTCGCGCTTGTCGACGTGGGTCGGCGCGAGCGCGGTCTCCACGTTCTCCTGCGCCGACAGCGTCGGGATGAGGTTGAAGCTCTGGAACACGAACCCGATCTGGGTCGCACGGACGCGGGTCAGCTCGGAGGCGCCCATGCGGCCGAGGTCGGCCTCGCCGAGCCTGATCGTGCCGGAGGTGGGCTTGTCCAGCGCGCCCAGCAGTTGCAGCAGCGTCGACTTCCCGCCTCCGGTCTGGCCTTGCACGGCGACGAACTCGCCGTCGGCGATCGTGAGGTCCACGTCGACGAGGGCCGCGACCGGGCGGCCTCCCTGGCGGTAGGTCTTCGAGACTCGCTCGAGCTCGTACACGGTGTGCTCCTTCTCGGGTTCGGGTTCGGGTTCGTGGATGCCGCGGTCAGGCGACGCTGCGGAGCGCTTCCGCGGGTCGAAGACGGGACGCGCGCCAACCGCCGAAGGCTCCGGCGATCAGGCCGCCGAGGACTGCGAGCCCCACCGCGATCCCGAACACGGCCGGGGTGATCGGCAGGCTGAGGACGATCGAGGACGCGGACGAGGCGACCTGGTTGAACGCCCGACCGAGCCCGCCGCCGCCGAAGCCCGAGCCGCCGCCGAACCCGCCCGCTGCGGTTCCGGCAGGGCGCCCGGCGGCCGCGGCGGAGGCGGTGAGGACCGGGTGCGCCATGTTGACGATCACGATGGCGACGATGCCGATGACGACGCCGATCGCTCCGCCGATGAGGCCCTGCACGAAGGACTCGCCGGCCACCTGACCGACGATGCGGCGGTTGCTCCACCCGATCGCCTTCAGGGTGCCGAACTCGCGGGTCCGCCGGTTCACCCCCGAGACGGTGAAGAGCACCGCGATCAGGAACGCCGCAGCCAGCACCAGGACCGACAGCCACAGTCCCAGTGAGCTGGCCAGCGACGCCGTGGTCGACAGGGAGCCCGAGACGGTGGAGGCGAGATCCGCTTGCGTGTTCACCGTCATCGTCGATCCGAGCGTCTGCTGCAGCGCCGTCTTGACGGTGCCGATCTGGTCGGCGCTCGCTGCCTCGACGTAGACGCTGGAGACGTCGCCCTTGTCGCCGGCGAGGTTCTGCGCCGTGTCGAGCGGGATGTAGAGGTTCGACGCGGACGAACCGGTGGCCGAGGTCGACTTCACGATCCCGACCACGGAGAACGTCTTCCCCCCGATCGAGACGGTGCTCCCGACGCTCTTCTTCGCGCTCGTCGCGTAGTCGCTGTCGAGCACGGCGACGTCCTTGCCGGCATCCGCCGCGGTGAGAGAGCGCCCCTTCGTGAGCGTCGCGGCCGTGAGGGGCCCGATCGTCGCGCCGCCCACGTCGTAGCCGAGCACCGAGACGCGGGTGATGCCGAACGCGCTGCCGCCGGCGCCGTCGGGGCCGCCGGTCGGGCGGGGCGTCGCGCCGCTGCGACCGAATCCGCCGGTCGCGCCGCCGGGCAGCTGGCCGCTGAACGTGGTGTTGGAGAGGCTGAGCACCCCCGTGGCCGCCTTCACCCCGGGGGTGGCGGCGGCTTTCGCGACGGTCGTGGCGGCGAACGTCTGCGTCCCGAAGTCGGTGCGCAGTCTGCTGCCCCCGATGGTGCGGGTGCCACCGGAGGTGCGGCCCGCTCCGGAACCGAACTGGAACTGCTGACCGCCGGCGGAGGCGGCCGTGACGGGCTCGGTGATCGTGATGTCGGTCCCGACCCCGTAGATGGACTTGAGCGCCGTGGCCTGGGCGTTCTGCACCCCCGCGGCCACCGCGTTGACCACGATCACGAGGGCGATCGCGAGCGCCATGCCGACGGCGATGATGATCGTCTGCCGTCGGCGGTTGGCGAGCTCGCGGCGCAGGTAGGTTCCGAACATGTGCGGAAGCTATTCGGCTCCCTGAGCGAGACCTGTCAGAACCCCTCTGCGCAGGCTATGAACGGCACGGACCGCTCCGGTGGCTCGACCATCGGTGGTTCCCAAGATCCGCATGCGCCATGCTCATACGACTCATAGGAACCTGCAGTTCCCTGAAGGGGTGTCCATGACTCGTCCCGCCGCCTCCGATGCCGCACCGCAGAGCCGTCCCCGCCTGAAGCACCCGGACGGCAGTCCCATCCGCGTCCTCGTCGTGGACGACGAGCCGACGCTCACCGACCTCCTGCAGATGGCGCTCCGCTACGAGGGCTGGGAGGTCAAGACCGCATCCGACGGTCGGAAGGCCCTCGCGCTCGCCCGCGAGTTCCGCCCCGACGCCATCGTGCTCGACATGATGCTGCCGGACATCGATGGCATGCAGGTGCTCGCCCGCGTGCGGCAGGACGGCCAGCAGACCGCGGTGCTCTTCCTCACCGCGAAGGACTCGCTCGAGGACCGGATCAACGGCCTCACCGCCGGTGGTGACGACTACGTCACCAAGCCGTTCAGTCTCGAGGAGCTCGTCGCGCGACTCCGCGGCCTCATCCGCCGCTCGATGCTCACCGCGAGCGAGGAGGAGGATCCGCGTCTCGTCGTCGGCGACCTCGTGCTCGACGAGGACAGCCACGAGGTGTCCCGCGATGGCGAGCAGATCGACCTGACCGCGACCGAGTTCGAGCTGCTGCGCTACCTGATGCGCAACCCGCGCCGCGTGCTGTCGAAGACGCAGATCCTCGACCGGGTCTGGAACTACGACTTCGGGGGGAAGTCGAGCGTCGTCGAGATCTACATCTCCTACCTGCGCCGCAAGATCGACGCGGGCCGCAAGCCGATGATCCACACGGTGCGCGGCGCCGGGTACATGCTGAAGGCGGCGGAGTAATCGCTCCACCCTCTTCGAGGCGGACCATGCACTTCTCCAGCTGGACTCTGCGCAGCCGGCTGATCGGGCTGACGGTGGTCCTCGTCGCCGTGACCAGCATCCTCATCGGCGGCGTGGTGACCCTCGTGATCCGGAACACGGTCGCGGCGCAGTTCGAGAACAGCATCTCCGGCCTCGTGCACGGGCCCTCGGACGCCGTGATCCGCGCGGCCCAGGGCAGCGGCCAGTTCATCGACCGCAGCGACTCCATCGTGGCCGTCTACCTTCCCGACTACGGCTACACCGGTGGGACGCACTACACGGTGACGAGCGGGTCCGAGTCCCTGATGACGGCACCGCTCTCCGCGGCGGCGATGAGGGCGATCCAGTCCGCCGCGGCCGAGACCGTGTCGGACGGTCCCGGCGGCGGCTTCGTGGACATCAACGTCCCGGACATCGGTGCGTACCGGTTCGCCGTCGTGCCGGCGACGAGGGGAGCGGCGGACGCGGTGTACGTCGGCCGGCCGCTCTCGGACTTCAACCGCGAGCTCGCCGGCTACATCGCCCCGATCGTGGTGGTGGTGGTCCTGGCGATGCTCCTCGCCGGACTGCTCGGTGCCCTGATCATCGGACGCGCGCTGCGCCCGCTCCGCCGGGTCGCGACCGTCGCCTCGACCGTCGCCTCCCTCCCGCTGGAACGCGGGGACGTCGAGCTGCCCGAGCGGGTGCCGTCGGAGGACACGAATCCGCATACGGAGGTCGGCCAGGTCGGGGCTGCGCTGAACAACCTCCTCGACTCGGTGGAGACCGCGCTCGCGGTGCGCCAGGCCAGCGAGGAGAAGGTGCGGACGTTCGTCGCGGACGCGAGCCACGAGCTGCGCACGCCGCTCGCGTCGATCCGCGGCTACGCCGAGCTGACCCGCCGGTTCGGAGGCCCGCTCACCGAGGACGTGCAGCACAACATCGGGCGGATCGAGTCCGAGGCGATGCGGATGACCAGCCTCGTCGAGGACCTGCTGCTGCTCGCGCGCCTCGACGCCGAGCGGGACCTCGAGACCCGTGATGTGGACCTCTCCCGGATGCTCGTCGACGTGCTCAGCGACGCGAACGCCGCGGGACCGGACCATGTGTGGGAGCTCGACCTGCCCGAGGAGCCGGTCGTCGTGCGCGGTGATGAGGCGAGGCTGCAGCAGGTGTTCACGAACCTGCTCGCCAACGCGAGGGTGCACACGCCCGCCGGCACGAGGGTGGTGCTGCAGCTCGCCGAGCCGAAGGACGGCCACGTGATCGCGAGGGTCCGCGACAACGGTCCCGGCATCCCCGAGAAGCTCCGACCGGAGCTGTTCGGCAGGTTCGTGCGGGGGGATTCGTCCCGGGCCAGGACCACGGGCAGCACGGGGCTCGGGCTGTCGATCGTGAACGCGGTGGTGCAGGCGCACCACGGCACCGTCTCCGTCGCGTCCGAGCCGGGCACGACGGTGTTCACCGTGCAGCTGCCCGTGGAGCAGCCCGCGGTCGCCAAGCAGGCCCAGCCCGTCTGATCTTTCACGGATCAGGCTCGATTGCCGACACGCCGCGACCGGGGCGGCCGGAGGCGGCGGGTCGGGAAACGAGCCTGATCGGTGAGAAGTGCGCTACTTCTTGGCGACCAGGTGGGTGGTCTCGAGCAGCACCCGGTCCGCCTCAGGGGCGGTCACGACCGGCACCGGCGCGTCCTCCAGCCCGGTGATCAGCGTGGTCGGCAGCGACACGGCCAGCGCGCCCCAGGACACGGCGGTCGCCAGGCCGCGTTCGAGGTCCAGCCCCTCGCCGCCGTCCTCGCGGATCGAGTGGCCGAGGAAACCGGCCAGCGTGGCGTCCCCCGCTCCCGTGGTGTTGACGAGCAGCGGGGCGACGGCGGCGCCCCACACGGCGGAGTCCGCGGTGATCGCCAGCGCGCCGTCCGCGCCGAGCGAGACGAGTGCGACCTCGATGCCGCCGTGGTTCAGTTCGCGGCCCGCCTCGAGCGCCTCGCCGATCGTCGTGAGGTTCCGACCGACGAGGTTGGCGAGCTCGTCCGCGTTGGGCTTGATGAGGTTGACGAGGCCGCTGGTCACGAGCCGGTCCAGCGGCACGCCGCTGGTGTCGAGCGCGACGCGCGCACCCGCCTCCCGCACCCGCTCGAACAGGTGCGTCATGTCGACGTAGTCGCCCGTGTCGCTGTTGAACGGGTGGGTGCCGGAGGCGCACAGCCAGTCGGCGTCCATCTCCACGATCTGCTCGACGGTGAGATCGACGACGCGCTCCCAGTCGGCGGTCGACATCGGGATCGCGGACTGGTTGACGTTGGTCGTCCGGCCGCCGTCCTCAACGATCGCGGTGTTGACACGGATGCGTCCCTGGATCGGCATGATCCGCAGGATGTGCGGGAACGGGGTGCGGAACAGGAGGTGCTCGTCGTCCCGCCCGATCGGCATGACCGCGGCCGTGGGGTGACGGGCGACATGCAGGGTGCGCGAGACGTTGAGGCCCTTGCCGCTCATGTACTCGTGGACCTCGACCGCGCGGTTCACCTTCCCCGGCGCGAGCGACGCGACGAGGTAGGTGCGGTCGAGCACCGGGGCAGGGGTCAGGGTGACGACGCCGCTCACGAATCGTCCTTCCGAAGAAACCGCCACCGGGACTCCTCCGGCGATCTGCTGCACTCTACTGAGCGCGCTCGGCGGCCTCCTCCTCGACGCTGCGGCTGCCGACGGTCCCGAGCACCGCGACCACGACGAGCAGGAGGGCCGCGAGGGCGAGCCCGAGCCAGAACGCGACGAGGAGCAGGGTCGCTCCGGACAGCGCGCCGAGCGCGAGCAGCGTCACCGCGGCCAGCCGGCGGAACCACGTCTGGCCGGTGTTCCGGCCGAACCGGGAGTCGAACGCCAGCGCCGCCAGCGTCGAGGTGATCACGACCGTCGTCACGTCGGTCACGGCGATGTGCCGTGCGGCGCCCGCCTGCATCCCCATCGCGACGGCGAGCAGCGCGGTGACGGGCAGCCCGAGCGCCGGAATCGCCGGGGTCCTCGTGATGAACGCCGTCGGGATCAGAGCGAGGAGCAGCAGCCCCGCGGCGATCGCGAGCACCCAGGTGTCCCGGCGGTGCCAGCCCTTCGGCACCCCGCGAAGGAGGCGTCCGGCGGCCATCCCACCGGCGACGAACCCGGCCAGCGCGAGGATCGGGCCGACGATCGGCAGGCCGTCCTGGCCCGTCAGCCCCATCGCGAGGATGACGACGTTGCCGGTCATGTTCCCCGTGAACACCTTGTCGAGCCCGAGGTAGCCGATCGCGTCCACGACCCCGGTCGAGAACGTGAGCGTGAGCATGAGGGCGAGGTGGAGCCTGGTCTGGTCGCGCAGCATGTGGTCGAGTCCCTCCGATCGGGACCCCCATCCAATCGGGCCGACGTCACCTGCGGATACCGTGTGCGTCACGAGGGGTCCTCCAGACGACCCCGACCCCGGAGGTGTGGCCGTGCGCTTCGACCTGTCGGGTTGGACCGCGGTCCAACCCGGGACGGATGCCGAGACCTATCTGCCCTCGACGCCCGAGACCGTCCTGTGGGGCCGGCTGCCGTGCGGCACCGATCTGCCCGTGCTCTCGGTCACCTCGGGCACCGTCGTGACCGTCGACACGCTCTCGCACGAGGGGTTGCTGCCCGATCAGGGCCAGGACCCGCTGGCGTTCTTCGCGCGGGAGGGGGTGCCTCGACAGCTCGTCCTCGACGACGCCGTCCGCGTGGCCGCCGAGTGCAGCCGCAGCGAGGCCGACGGCCCGCACGTGGTCACGGGGCCGATCGCGGTGCGCGGCGCCCGACCGGGCGACCTGCTGCGCATCGACGTGCTGGCGCTCGAGCCGCGTGTGCCCTACGGGGTGATCTCGAACCGGCACGGCCGGGGGGCGCTGCCGGGTGAGTACCCGGCGGGCGACGATGCCGTGAGCGTGTTCGCGGCGGTCGACGAGCGGGACGGGGCCCTCGTCGGGGTGCTGCCACGAGCGGCGGGCTCCGACGCCGTGGCCCGGTTCCCGCTCGCACCCTTCCTCGGGATCATGGGCGTCGCCGTGGCGGGTCCGGCTCGGCCGCACTCGGTGCCGCCCGGCCCCCACGGCGGCAACATCGACGTGAAGCTGCTCGTCGTGGGCACCTCCCTGCTGCTGCCCGTGCAGGTGGACGACGCGCTCGCCTACGTCGGGGACCCGCACTTCGCGCAGGGGGACGGCGAGGTGGCGCTCACCGCGATGGAGGCGTCGCTGCGCGCGACCCTCCGCTTCTCGGTGATTCCGCGGTCCGAGGCACTCGAGCAGTACGGCGTCCTCACCGGCCCGCTGGTCGTCACCCCCCAGTTCCTCGTGCCGACCGGGCTGAGCGAGGACCTCGACGAAGCCCTGCAGCATGCGGTCCGCGCGTCCATCGAGCTGCTCCATGCCCGGTTCGGCATGGATCGCGCGAACGCGCTCGCGTACCTCTCCGCCGCGACGGACTTCGACATCTCGCAGGTCGTCGACATCGTGAAGGGCGTGCACGCGAAGATCCGGGTCTCGGACTTCGATGCCTGACACCGGGGTCGACACGACCGCGCCGGTCACCGCCGACGGGCCGCCGCCCGAGGGGCTGATCGAGGCGTTCTGGCGGTACGAGCAGGCGCTGATGGCCGATGACGTGCCGGTGCTCGACGCCCTGTTCGCGGACGGTCCGGCGACGCTGCGCGGCGACGCCGGAGGACTGCTCGTCGGCCATGACGCCATCGCCGCGTTCCGGCGCGGACGCGGGGGAGCGCCGAAGCGGCGCATCGCCGGCGTGCACATCCGCGTGCTCGATCACGACACCGCGGCGGTCGTCGCCGTGCTCGCACCGGGCACCGGCGGCCGAGGGCAGCAGACGCAGGTGTGGCGCCGCAGCGCGGCCGGGTGGCAGGTGCTCGTCGCCCACGTCGCGAACCCGGCGCCGGCCGTCGACCCGCGGATCTGGCGGGAGGTGGGGACGCCGCTCATGACCGGCGCGACGTCCGGGCCGCTGCTCGGTCGGCGCGTCGCCGTCAAGGACCTCTTCGCGATCGCCGGGCACCGCATCGGCGCCGGCGTGCCGGCCGTGCTCGAGGACGCTCCCCTCGAGACGGTGACGGCACGGGCGGTGCAGGTGCTGCTCGACGCCGGCGCATCGGTGCAGGGCATCGCGCGGACGGATGAGCTCGCGTACTCGATCGCCGGCGCCAACCCGCACTACGGCACGCCGCCCAACGCCCGGGTGCCGGGCGCGCTGCCCGGGGGATCGTCGAACGGGCCCGCCTCCGCGATCGCGCTCGGCCAGGCGGACATCGGGCTTGCGACGGACACCGGGGGCTCCATCCGCGTGCCCGCCTCCTACCAGGGGCTCTGGGGTCTGCGGACGACACACGGTCGCGTCCCCCGCGACGGGCTGCTGCCCCTCGCGCCGCGCTTCGACACCGTCGGCTGGCTGACCCGGGACCGGGCCCTCCTGGCCGTGGTGTCCCGCGTCTCGGCGATCGGGGCACCCGCCGCTGCGGCTCCCGAGCGATTCGCGGTCGCGCCGGGCCTGCTGGCCGCGCTCACGGCGCCGGTCCGCGACGCCTTCACGACGTGGACGCGGGACCTCGAGGTCGACGAGACGGATCTCGGCGACGTCGCGGCCGCGCAGGAGGCGTTCCGTGTCGTGCAGGCCGCCGAGGCGTGGCAGGTGAACGGACCCTGGCTGACGGCGCACCCGGACGCGGTGTCCGGCGCGGTCGCGGCGCGCTTCCGCGCGGCCGCGGCGCTCACGACGGACGAGGTCGCCCGAGCCGCGGAGTCGCTCGAGACGCATCGGGAGCGCCTCGAGCGCGCGCTCGCCGACGCGATCCTCCTGCTGCCGTCGGCGGCGTCGATCGCCCCGCAGACGACCGCCGACGCCGCCGCGGTGGACGCCGTGCGGACGCAGACCCTCCGCCTGACCTGCATCGCGGGCATCCTCGGCGCCCCTGCGCTGTCGGCGCCCCTGATCGAGATCGAGGGCGCACCCCTGGGCGTCTGCCTGGTGGGCCCGAGGAACAGCGACGACGCCCTGATCCACCGGGCCGCATCGCTCACGTGAGGCGCGCCGGGGCACGAGGCGTCACGCGCCTGAAACATGTGTTGCAGTAGGATCCATCGCGGAACACACGTTGCAGTCGAGGAGCGCCATGCCCGCAGGTCCGATCGATCCTCCCGCTCGGCTGCTCATGGGCCCGGGCCCCATCACCGCGTACCCCCGTGTGCTGCAGGCGATGTCCGCCCAGCTGGTGGGTCAGTACGACCCGTTCATGACCGCGACGATGGCCGAGACGCAGGCGCTCTACCGCGACGTGTTCGTCACCGGCAACGAGGCCACCCTGCTCGTCGACGGCACCTCTCGCGCCGGCATCGAGGCCGCGCTGGTCTCGTTGATCGCGCCGGGGGACCGGGTGCTGGTGCCGAGGTTCGGCCGGTTCGGGCACCTGCTCGTCGAGATCGCCGAGCGCTGCGGCGCCGAGGTGCACACGATCGACGTGCCCTGGGGCCAGGTGTTCGCCCCGGAGCAGATCGAGGCCGCGATCCGGCAGGTCCGCCCGAGGGTGCTCGCGGTCGTGCACGGCGACACCTCCACCACGGTCGCGCAGCCGCTCGACGAGCTGGGCGCGATCTGCCGCGCGTACGACGTGCTGTTCTACTGCGATACGACGGCGAGCCTCGGCGGGAACGAGTTCCGCACCGACGCGTGGGGCCTCGACGCGGTGACGGCCGGGCTGCAGAAGTGCCTCGGCGGCCCATCCGGATCGGCGCCGATCACGCTGTCCGAGCGCGCGGTCGCGGTGATCGAGTCCCGGAAGAGCATCGAGGCGGGCATCCGCGGCGTCGGTGATCCAGTGCGCACCGACCGCATCCGGTCGAACTACTTCGACCTCGGTCAGATCCTCGACTACTGGGGGCCGAAGCGGCTCAACCACCACACCGAGGCGACGACGATGCTCTACGGCGCCCGGGAGTGCGCGCGGATCCTGCTCGAAGAGGGCATCGACGCCTCCATCGCGCGGCACCGCCTCCATGGGGACGCGATGCTCGCCGGCGTGCAGGGACTGGGACTCGCGCCCTTCGGCGACCTGGCGCACCGGATGACGAACGTCGTCGGCGTCGCGATCCCGGAGGGGATCGAGGGCGACGCGGTGCGCGCGGAGCTGCTCGCCGACTACGGCATCGAGATCGGCACGTCGTTCGGGCCGCTGCACGGCAAGGTCTGGCGGATCGGGACGATGGGGTACAACGCCCGCCGCGATGCCGTGCTCGTGACGCTCGCCGCACTGGAGGCGGTGCTGCGCCGGCACGGCCTGCGGTTGCCGACCGGCGGCGGCACGGAGGCGGCGATCGACTCCTACGGGGCCGCCGCGTGACCGGAGCGACCGGCGCCGCGAGGGCGCTCGCCCGCTGCGACGCGCTCGCCGAGCTGAGCTCGCTGCCGGGCGCGGTCGAGCGGGTGTCGTTCTCCCCCGAGCACCGAGGCGCGAACGCGCTCGTCGGCGGATGGATGGCGGAGGCGGCCCTGCTGGTCCGGCAGGACGCCGCCGGCAACGTCTGCGGCCGCCTCGAGGGGGAGCGCCCCGGGCTGCCGGCGCTCGTGCTCGGCAGCCATCTCGACACCGTCACGGACGCCGGACGCTACGACGGGATGCTCGGCGTGCTCCTCGCCATCGAGGTCGCCGACCGCATCGACACCCGGTCGCTGCCGTTCGCCCTCGAGGTGATCGGGTTCACCGACGAAGAGGGCACCCGGTTCGGCAACGCGCTCTTCGGGTCCCGCGCGTTCGCCGGCCGCGTCGGGGACGACTGGCTCGCGACACCGGACCGGAAGGGGGTCACGGTCGCGCAGGCGATGACCGGATTCGGCCTCGATCCCACCTCGATCGGCGATGCGGCACGCCGACCGGAGGACCTCGTCGGCTACCTCGAGACGCACATCGAGCAGGGGCCGCATCTGCTCGACGCCGGCAGATCGCTCGGGGTCGTCACCGCCATCGCCGGGGCGCGCCGGTTCGCGCTGCAGGTCACCGGCCGCGCGGGCCACGCCGGCGGCACCCCCTACGCGCGCCGGAGGGACGCGGCCGTCGCCGCGGCCGAGATCGTGATCGCGGTCGAGCGCATCTCCATCGAGACCGGCACGATCGGGACCGTGGGACGCATCCGCGCCTTCCCGGGCGGCGTGAACGTCGTCCCGGGCGTCTGCCGGTTCTCGCTCGATCTCCGCGCCGAGCAGGACGAGCAGCGGGACGCGGCCTTCGCACGGATCGACGCCGCCGCCCGCGAGGTCTGCGAGCGGCGCGGCGTCACGTGGAGCTGGGAGGAGCTCTACCGCGCGGACGCGACGACGTGCGATCCGGCGCTCGTGGCGGCGATCGAGTCCGGCATCCGGGCGGCCGGCGACGACGAGCCCATGCGCATCTGGAGCCGCGCCGGGCACGACGGCATGGCCGTCACGGACGTCACCGGGATCGCGATGCTGTTCCTCCGCTGCGGCAACGACGGGATCAGCCACCACCCGGACGAGACGGTGACGGAGGCGGACACCGCGGACGCGCTCGAGGCGTTCGCGGCGGCGGTGCTCGCCGTCGCGGACCAGCACCGCGCGTGAGCGCCCCCGGAGGGCTCGCCGAGCGCATCGACGGGGCGTGGACGACGCTGAGCCCGCAGGAGCAGCGGGTGGCGGGGTTCCTCCGCTCCAGGCCCGACGAGTCCGCTCTCTACAACTCGAGCGAGCTCGCCCGGCGCACCGGGGTGTCGAAGGCGACCGTGTCACGGCTCTTCCGGCGCCTCGGCTTCGCGGGGTCGCAGGAGGCGCGCGAGCTCCTGCGCGCGCAGCGGTCCGCGGGGCTGCCCGTCGTGGTCTCGGCGGAGGGGGACCGGCTCGCAGCGCAGATCGCGACCGACGGCGACCACCTCCGTGCGCTGGAGGCCGGCCTGGACCGCGCAGTGCTGCGCCAGGCCGCCGTGGCGCTCGCGGCCGCCCCGCGGATCGTCGTGATCGGGCTGCGGTCGGGGTTCCCGATCGCGATGCTGCTGCGGCAGGCGCTCGCCCAGGTGCGCCCGGACGTGCTGCTCGCGCCGGCTCCGGGTCAGACGCTCGGGGAGGAGCTCGCCGGGATCACCGCTGAGGACGTCGTCGTCCTGGTCGGCTTCCGACGGCGGCCGGCCGCGTTCGCGTCGATGCTCGCGGGGCTCAGTCGCACCGCGGCGCACGTCCTGCTGATCGCCGACCCGTCCCTCCGGATGCCGGGCCATCGCCTGCGCTTCGACGTGGCCATCGAGTCCACCTCCCCGTTCGACTCCTACGCGGCCGCCGCCTCGCTCATCAGCCTGCTCGCGGGCGAGGTGCTGCTCGCGCTCGGGCCGGCCGGTGCGGCCCGAGTCGCCGCGATCGACCGCGCCTACGCGGAACTCGGCGAGCTCGAGGTCTGAGGCCTTCAGCGCCGATCCACATCGGTGCCCGCGAAGAGGTCGCCGCATTCGACGCGCGTGACGTCGTGCTCCTCGAGGTAGACGCGGCCGCCCGCATCACCGTGCAGCGACTCCCGGAACCCGCTCCAGTGGTCCCTCCCGAGCAGGACGGGGTGGCCGGGGCGCCCGCCGTAGACGGCGCGTGCGAGCACGGACCGCCCGAGCCCCGAGCCGAGGACCCGCTCGACCACCGAGGCCGGCAGTCCGGGCAGGTCGACGAGGGAGATCAGGGCCGTGTCCGCCTCCGGAAGGGCGGCGACACCCGCGGCGAGCGACGCGCCCATGCCGTCCCGCCAGTGCGCGACGACCACCGAGGCCGCCTCCACCGGCACGAGCGCGGCCGCCTCATCGGCAGCGGCACCCAGCACCACCACGACCTCGTCGCACCCGCCCATCAGGAGCGTCCGCACGGCTCGGGCGACCCACGGCTCGCCGTCCGGGGTCCGCGCGAGCGCCTTCGGACCGCCGAACCGGGACCCCTCCCCGGCGGCGAGCACGAGTCCGACCGCGTCCGTCACGTCGGCCCCCTCCTCCTGGTCGGCAAGCGGTTGCGGACCGTACGGTTGCGCGCGATGAGCACCACGCGGCCGAAGCCGTCCACCGAGCTCCGCCGGTGGCGCAACGCCGTGTTCACGATCTTCGCCCTCACCGGCTTCGTGTTCGCGACGTGGGCGAGCCGCGTGCCGAACGTCCGCGACCTCCTGCAGGCGAGCACGCAGGAGATGGGGTTCCTGATCCTCGGCCTCAGCGCGGGCTCGATCATCGGCGTACTCCTCGCGAGCCACGTCATCGCGCGCCTCGGCGCGACCCGGACCATCCTCATCGCCTACAGCACGGTGAGCGTCGCCATGGTCGTGCTCGGCCTCGTGCTCGCGGTCGCCCCCGCGTTCGCGCCGATCTTCTTCACGCTGGCCGTGGTCGGCGCCTCGAGCACGGTCGACGTGGCGATGAACCTGTCCGGCGCCGCGAACGAGCGCGCGATCGGTCGCACCCTGATGCCGCTGTTCCATGCCTCCTTCAGCGGCGGGACGGTGGTGGGCGCCGGTCTCGGGGCGCTCACGCTCCTGATCGGGGTGCCGATCGGGGTGCACTTCGTCGGGGTGGGCGTGCTCGCGCTGATCACCACGCTCGTCCTCGTCCGGTTCCTGCAGCCCGCGGAGGAGCCCGCCGGGCACGCGGATGCCCCCACCGGCGGCTTCCGCTCGCGGATCGCGGTGTGGGCGGACCGGCGTGTCCTGCTCATCGGGGTGATCGTGCTGGGCATGGCCTTCGCGGAGGGGAGCGCGAACGACTGGCTGAGCCTCGCGCTCGTGGACGGCCACGGCTTCGACAACGCCGGCGGCGCCGCGGTGCTCGGGGTGTTCCTCGCGGCGATGACCGCCGGCCGGATCGGGGGCACCTTCGCGCTCGACCGGTTCGGGCGCGTGCCGGTGCTCCGCGCCTCCGCCGGCCTCGCCGTCGTCGGCCTGCTGATCGTGATCACCGTCCCGCTCGACTCCGGGGTCATCGTCGGGGTCGTGCTGTGGGGCGTCGGGGCGTCGCTCGGATTCCCCGTCGGCATGTCCGCGGCGGCGGACGACCCGCGGACCGCGACGGCGACCGTCGGCGCGGTCGCGACGATCGGTTACACCGCGTTCCTCGTCGGGCCGCCCCTGATCGGCCTCATCGGGCAGCAGACGGGGATCCTCCGCGCCCTGCTGGTGGTGCTGGCGCTCATCGCGGCAGCGGGGTTCGCATCCGGCGCCGCGCGGCCGCCGATGGCGCGGCGCCCGACCGCGGAGGCCGCGGTGGAGCCGACCGCCTAATCTCGAGCGCGTGATCGACGCCGGTTCGCCCGCCTCCCGGGAACGTCTGACCGCGGCGCTCGGTGTGCGGCGCTGGGTCGACGAGGTCGCGGCATCCGGTCCGTACGACTCGGTCGCCGCGCTCGTGACCGAGGGGTCGCGAGCGGCCGGGTCGTTGACCGACGCCGAGCTCGAGGAGGCCGTCGGGCACCATCCCCGGATCGGGGAGCGGTCGACGCACGAGGGGACATCGGCCCGGTTGTCCGCGGGCGAGCAGGCCGGTCTCGGACGGAACGACGAGGGCGTCGACGCGGCGATCGCCCGCGGCAACGAGGTCTACGAGAGCCGGTTCGGCAGGGTGTTCCTGATCCGGGCCGCCGGCCGCTCGCGCCAGGAGGTGCTCGACGAGCTGCAGCGCCGGCTGAAGAACGACGAGGACACGGAAGCGGCGGAAGCGAAGGAGCAGCTGCGGCAGATCGCCGCGCTCCGGCTCGGGTCCCTGTTCGAGGAGGACGCATGAGCCAGGTCACGACCCATGTGCTCGACGCCGCGTTCGGCACGCCGGCGGTGGGGGTCGGCATCACGTTCGACCGGCAGACGCCGGACGGCTGGCTGGAGGTGGGCAGCGGCGCGACGAACGCCGACGGCCGCGTCTCCGAGCTGGGACCCGATCGGCTGGAGGGCGGCGTCTACCGGCTGACCTTCGCGACCGGCGACTACTTCGACGCGACGCACCGGCCCGCGTTCTATCCGGAGGTGCACATCACGTTCCGCGTGTCCGGCACGGAGCGCTACCACGTACCGCTCCTGCTCAGCCCGTTCGCCTACAGCACCTATCGGGGCTCCTAGCTCGCGCCGCCTCAG
>JABBOB010000124.1 GCA_019352055.1 Acidobacteriota bacterium | reverse complement strand
GGAAGGCGCTCAGCTGCTCGAGGACGAACTCGCGGAGGGCCTCGCTGTCCTCGACGGCCACGTGGACGAGGAAGTCGTCTGCACCGGCGACGAAGTACAGGTCGAGGACCTCGGTCCGAGCGGCGAGCCGCTGCGCGAACGCGCTCAGCCGGTTGCGGGCGCCCGACTGCATGCGCACCGCCACCATCGCCTGCAGCCCACGGCCCAGAGCCGCCGGGTCGACCTCGGCGTAGAACCCGCGGATCACGCCGGCCGTCCGCAGAGCGCGGACGCGTGCGAGGCAGGTCGAGGGCGCGATCCCGACGGAAGCAGCGAGCGCGTTGTTGGGCGTCCGCGCGTCCTGCTGGAGGAGGTGCAGGAGCTGTCGGTCGACCTCGTCCAGGGAGACGGCCCGAACATCATGCGAGGCTGCCGTCGATCCGCGACTCGCGGCTGAATCATCTGCGCCCATGATGGCACTCTACCGAATATCCGACTCCGTTCATGGAACCGAAACAAATGATCTTCACACTGCGGCCGTCAGATACTTCACACTGGAATCGACCGCGGCCGGTGAGGGTCCGCGCGAGTCCGCCACGAGGAGCTCCGCCATGAAGATCGGCATCCCGACCGAGATCAAGAACCACGAGTACCGCGTCGCCATCACCCCGGCGGGCGTGCACCAGCTGGTCGCCGCCGGCCACGAGGTCATGGTGCAACGCGGCGCCGGCGAGGGCTCAGCCATCGCCGACGAGGACTACGTCGCCGCCGGTGCGACGCTCGGTGCGAGCGCCGAGGAGGTCTGGGGCGACGCCGAGCTGCTGTGCAAGGTCAAGGAGCCGATCGCCGCGGAGTATCCGCTCCTCCGCAAGGACCTCGTGCTGTTCACCTACCTCCACCTGGCGGCGGACAAGGCGTGCACCGACGCACTCCTCGCCGCGGGCACCACGGGGATCGCCTACGAGACCGTGCAGACACCCGACCGCGCCCTCCCGTTGCTCGCACCGATGAGCGAGGTCGCCGGGCGGCTCTCGGTCCAGGTCGGTGCCTACCACCTCATGAAGAACGAAGGCGGTCGTGGTGCGCTGCTCGGCGGCGTTCCCGGAGTCACCCCTGCCAACGTGGTCGTCCTGGGCGGCGGCGTCGCCGGCCGCCACGCGATCGAGATCGCCGTCGGCATGCGCGCCGACGTCACGGTTCTCGATGTCAGCATCCCGCGGCTGCGTGAGCTCGACGCGTCGTTCGGCGGGCGCGTACGCACGATCGCGTCGAGCGCGTACGCGATCGAGCAGGCTCTCCTCGACGCCGACCTGGTGATCGGCGCCGTCCTCGTGCCCGGGGCCAAGGCGCCGACGCTGGTGCCGGACAGCCTCGTCGCGCGGATGAAGCCCGGCTCGGTTCTCGTGGACATCGCGGTGGACCAGGGCGGCTGCTTCGAGTCGACTCACCCCACGACACACGCCGACCCGACGTTCCGCGTGCACGGCTCGGTCTTCTACTGCGTCGCCAACATGCCCGGCGCGGTGCCGGTGACCTCGACGTGGGCGTTGACCAACGCGACGCTGCCGTACCTGACCTCTCTCGCCGACCTCGGCTGGGAAGCCGCGCTTCGGGCGGACGCCTCGCTCGCCGGTGGCCTGACGACGCACGCCGGCACCCTGCACAACGAGGCTGTCGCCGCGGCGCACGGCTACGACCACGTCCCGGTCTCGGTCGTGCTCGCGTGAGCTCGTGCTCGGACGCGACACCCTGACCGCGTGATCACGGGGTCACCTCACGACGCCCCGCGGGCCCGGATCTCTGGCGGTCCGGGCCCGCGGGGCGTCCGCTATCCTCGGCGCGAGATTCCTGGCCTCGTGCCGGCCGCTGACCGGTCGAGCGTGCGGACGCGGGCCTCAGATGACGCCGGCGCACCGGGTCAAGAGCGTCGAGCAGTCGATCCGCGAGACCGATGAGCCGGGGCACTCGCTCACGAAGACCCTCAGCGCGCTCGACCTCACGGTCGTCGGCGTCGGCGTCACGATCCGCACCGGCATCGTCGTCCTGGTGCCCGGGGCGGTCCTCATCCGCGGGTCGATGACCTCGAGAACGCTCACCGGCCTCTTCGCGCGATCACGATCGGCGTCGTGGTCCTGGGGATCGTCGTCGATCTTTCCTACGTGCGGACCGCGAACCACCACCCGTTCATCCCGGCGAGCCGGCCGGGCGCGGCCGGCGGCGCCCCCGGCAGCACCCTCAGCGAGCCGATCGTGCAGGCGTTCCTCGGGCAGTCGCGTGTGCTGTTCGCGATGTCGCACGACCGGCTCCTGCCGAGCGGGCTCGCGCGCGTGCACCCCCGCTACGGCACCCCGTGGCTCACCATCGCGGTGATCGCGGTCGCGGTGGCGGCGCTCGCGGGGCTCGTCCCTCTCGACGCGCTGTCCAAGCTCGTCAGCATCGGGACGCTGTTCGCCTTCGTCGTGGTGTGCCTCGGGGTGCTCGTGCTCCGTCGCAACCGACCCGACCTGCCGCGGGCGTTCCGTACCCCGGGGGTCCCGGTCGTCCCGGTGCTCGGCGTGCTGGCATGCGGGTGGTTGATGCTCAACCTGCCTCTCGAGACCTGGCTGAGATTCCTCGTCTGGATGGCGATCGGCCT
>JABBOB010000123.1 GCA_019352055.1 Acidobacteriota bacterium | reverse complement strand
CGCCGTCGATGATGACGTAGGTGCGGTCGGCCATGGGTCGAGTCTCGTCCCTCCGGCCGTCACAGCGCTCGCGGTGTGAGCCCCTGAGCGGCATCTGGGCCCGCGCGCCGGGGGCTCAGATGCCGCTGTCGGGCTCACGGAGGGGTCGGCCTCAGCGCAGGCGCGCCTCCACCCACCGCCAGCAGGCAGCGGCGGAGGCGACGGGGTCCATGCTCGCCCGGTCCACCTCGACGACGATCCAGCCGCCGAAGCCGGAGGGCAGCGCGGCGAGCACCGCGTCGAGGTCGATGCCGCCGAGCCCCGGTTCGAGGAACACGCCGTCGTCGGTCGCGCGGTTGTAGGGGGTCGGGGTCGCCCGGCTCGCCGCGGCGACAGCGAGGTCGAGGTCCTTGATGTGGATGTCGATCAGCCGATCCGCGTGCCGCTGCAGCATCGCGATCGGGTCGACGTCGGCCCAGACGAGGTGCCCGATGTCGAAGGAGGCGCCGAGCAGGTCCGCGGGCAGCGTCTCGAACACGCGCTCGATCTCCGGCGCGGTCTCGATCCAGGTGCCGACGTGGTTGTGCAGGCCCGCGCGGATCCCCTCGGCGGACAGCACGTCCGCTGCTTCGCCGAGCAGCTGGATCTGCCGGTCGAGCCGGTCGGCGTCGAACGCGGCCCCCACCGCGACGGCGGTCCCGGTGCGCGGGAACGCCGGCCCCCACCCGACCTCGGGCGCGAGGAAGATCGTCGTCAGGGAGAAGGTGTTGCTCTCCTCCGCCTTCCGGCGCACGGCGTCGAACCAGTGCACGCGCTCGGCGGTGCCGGGCTCGAGTCGCACATCGTGGCTCTCCGGCAGCCCGATGCTGGCGTAGCCGGGAGCGAGCGCGAGGCCGGCGTCGGCGATCATCCGGCCGTAGTCCTGCAGCGTCTGCGTGGAGAGCACCTCCATCATCACCGCAGGGAACCCCGCCTCCTTCACGGCCGCGAGCACGCCCGGGTACTCGTACCGGAAGTCCGGGTCCGCGTACCGCCACAGGTCGTCGCTGCCCGGGTCGGCGGGGTCGGCCTTGATGTTGATCCACTGCAGGGGGTTCAGCGCGACGCGGTCGCGGCGGATGGTCGGTTCAGGCATGGTGCTCCAGTCGGCGGAGCGCGGCGCGAGCGGCGCGGACCGCGGTGATCGTGGCGGTGAGGGTCGTGTTCGCGACCATCGCCGTCGGGACGACGCCGTTGCCGGCGAGGTAGAGGTCCTCGAACGACCAGACGCGGCCGTCGGGATCGGTGACGCTGCCCTCGTCGTCCTCCGCTCCCGCGCGGACGGTCCCCGTCGGGTGGAGGGAGGAGCCGGCCGGCAGCAGCGCTGCCTCCGTGTGCGGGTCGAAGTCGCCGAACAGCCGGAAGACCGCGGCGTGCTCGGCCCGGGCGCGGTCCAGCATCGCCTCGTCGGTCGCGCTGAGCGCGTACTCGAGCTCGAACCGCGGCATCCCGAGCAGGTCCGTGCCGCCGTCGAAGCGCATCCGGTTCTCCGGCCGGGACTCGACGGGGGAGTAGAGCGACACGGAGACGCCGTAGGCGAGCGGCGCACCCGCGTCGTCGGCGTAGGTGGTGTTCATGATCTGCCCGTGGAAGGGCTGCGCCGAGCCGTTGTGCGGCAGCCAGAGCGAGTCGGTCGCGAACTCGTCCTCGCGCCGTTCCGGCAGGTCGGCGAGCGTCAGCCCGGTGCGCTCCAGGTCGAGCAGCACCCGTCCGGTGAGGAACGCGTGCTCGTCGAGGTGCCGTCCGAGCGCATCGGGCCGGATCTCGGAGGCGTGCAGCAGCTGCGGCGTGCGGAACGTGTCGGCGCAGACGATCGTCACCGCCGCCTCGATGATCCGGCGCTCGCCGGAGGTGACGTCGAGCACCTCCGCGCCGCGCGCCCGTGCGCCGTCGTGCTCGATCCGCATCGCGAGCGTGCCGGGCAGCAGGGTGAAGCGATCGTCGCCGCCGGCGCCGATCGGCGGGAAGATGCGGCTCGGCCCGGTCCGCGCCAGTCGCCCGTCCGGCTCACGGGTCGCCGCCATCGGCATCGGTCGAGGTCCGCGCGGGCCGCTGCCGAACCGCCGTCCGAGCACCTCGAGCACGTGCCGGGCCGGCGCCGACGGCGGGAACGGGTCGTCGGTGACCGCGAGCACGCGCCGCGCGGTCGCGAGGTCCCGCGCCCACCCCTCCGGGTCCCCGAAGTCGAAGACCTCGTGGCCGGCGGGCGGCGGCGTCGCCGCGGTCCAGTGCGCGCCCATCCCGCCGACGTTCCAGGCGGCGGCCGCCATCGGCATCGCGACCGCGTCGTCGTGGAGCGCGGTCAGCAGGTGCAGGCCGGGCTGGAGCTCGTCCGGCCCCTCCGCGCCCGTGGGCACGGGGGTCGCGCCGGCGTAGAACCCCTGGATACCGCTGACGACCTTCGCGTTGTACGCGGCCCAGAGCTCGGGCTCGGGCACGTCGTGCAGGTGCATCCCGGGCGTCGCGCCGACGACCGGGCCGCCCTCGACCATCACGATCAGCGCGGTCGGGTCCCCCTCGCGGACGAGGCGCGCGACGGCGCTCCCCATGATGCCGCTGCCGATGATCAGGACGTCGGCGGGAGAGGAAGGCACGTGCTGTTGGTAGCACGTGCATGTTTCCGGCGCGCGG
>JABBOB010000010.1 GCA_019352055.1 Acidobacteriota bacterium | reverse complement strand
GGAATCTGAGACCCGTGCTCGAAGCAACAATCCACGGTTCCCGTGGCGCCCCTCAAGATCACGCTGACCAACGAGCTCAACGGCATCAAGGTCAATCGACCTCACCGCGACCCACGGTCCTCAGCGTCCACCCCGAGCACGCAGACCGACAAGAGGTGACCATGCACGACTTTCACCCCACCCACGGCGCGACAACGTCCCTGGATCGCTGACCAGTCACTCGCGCGTCTTGCCCTGTCCTGGCCTGCCACCTCCGCTGGCGCGGCTTCCGAACCACCCACACACAACTTGAAAAGCAGTTGTCTGTGGGTGGTTCGGAAGTACAAGTGGCAGGCCAGGACAGGGCAAGACAGGAAGTGGTGAGGGGAAATGAGCAGAAGGAGGTGGAGGTGGAGGGGTTAAAGAGGTTGTGATGGTGGGTCACAGGGCGGTGGCGGAGGAGGCGTAGGGGTGGTGCTGTCGGAGGGCGGTGTTCTCGTTCGGTGATTCGAGCGGGGATGGGTCTGAGAGGCGGTGGGTGGATGGTGAGGTCGTTCGAGCGGGACGAGCGGACCGTGTGGCTGATGCCGCGGGACGAGCAGATGATGACCTGGTTCCAGATCGTGCGGATCGCGAACGTGCAGTCCGTGCGGTGGGTACTCGGTGCGCTGAACGGTCAGGCTCGGCCGGTGTCGGTGCGGCGGGCGCAGTCGTGGTGCGAGCGGATGCAGACCGCGGGCATGGTCGATCGGGCGCAGCTCGGCGGCGCTGGCGGAGCGCTGGTGTGGGGGACCTATGCCGGGACTGGTTTGGCAAAGCCGAACCTGTATCGGCAGACCACCCGGCATGAGGTCGCGGTCGCTGCCGCGTCGGCCCGATACGCGGCTGCCGGGTACGCGTGGCAGCGGGACGAGAAGCCCGCCTACGTCGGCGGCCACCAGGCCGACGGAGTGGCCCTCGGAACGGATTTGGTGGAGCTGGTCGAGGTCGAGCTGACCGGCAAGCGGATGCCGCGGTACGTCGCAATCTTCCAAGCGTTTCGCCGTCGATTCGACCTGGGGGAGATGAACGGGGTCACCTACCTCTGCAATGCGGAGAGCGCGCGCGCCGTTCGAGAAGCACTGATGACGGTTCCAGCCGGCCGCACCATCGCTGCCCGGGTGGCGGTGCAGGAGGTCTACGACCCGGCGGGGCAGTGGATCGACGACGAGCTCCCCGTGTGGCTCGAACCAGCTGGCTCACGCGGAGCGAGGTAGGACATGGGGCGCCCAAGGATGCCGATCGGCAGTCACGGCATCGTGCACGTCGACCAGGTCGAGCCGGGGCTGTGGCGCGCACGGACGCTCTACCGCTTCCCCGACGGCAAGCGGCGGCAGATCGAACGGCGCCGCACGGGCCGCACCAGTGCGAAAGCGATTCAAGCGCTGCAAGAGGCGATGGTCGATCTCGGGACGCCAGAGAGCGGTGAGCTGCGGGGGAGCACCCGACTGGCGACCCTGGCGGCGCAGTTCCTCGATGTGAAGCGCGCCACCGAGCGGTCGCCGCGCACGGTGGACACCTACGAGCACGCGCTGCGGAAGCAGATCGTTCCGCGCATCGGGGACCTCCGAGTCGAGGAGGCGACGCCGGGACGGATCCAGGCGTTCCTCAACACGGTGCACAAGGAGCACGGGCCGGGAGCCGCGAAGACCTGCCGCTCGGTCCTGTCCGGCATGTTCGGGATCGCGGTGCGCAGCGACGTCCTCCGCTCGAACCCCATGTCGGCCGTCGAGTCGCCGCGAAGGGCGGTAAGTCATGCGTCGACGGCGATCCCGCTCGTCGGGGTCCCGAAGTTCCTCGCGACGATCCGGGCGGACGAGAAGCTGCGAGAGCTCGACATCAGCGACCTGTTCGAGTTCATGCTGTTCACCGGCTGCCGCATCGGCGAAGCCCTCGCGCTCCGCTGGACCCTCGTCGACATCGAAGCCGGCACCGTCACGTTCGCGGCGACCGTGGTGCGTACGAAGGAGCGCGGGCTCGAGATCCAGGAGCATGGGAAGACCGACACGTCGAACCGGATCATCAGCGTCCCGATCGAAGTGCTCGAACTGCTGCAGCGACGGGATCAGACATCGGAGGTCGTGTTCCCGTCGATGACGGGCAAGCTCCGAGACACCAACAACACCGAGGCCGACTGGCGAGCGAACCGTGTCCGGCTGGGCTACCCGACCTTCACCTCGCACGGGCTCCGGAAGACCTGCGCCACTGCGCTCGATGTCGCTGGCGTCTCAGCGCGAGGCATCGCGGAGTACCTGGGGCACAAGCGTCCGTCGATGACGCAGGACGTCTACATGTCGAGGAAGGTCGGCACGGCGGAGACCGCGACGCACCTCGACCGAATGTTCGGAATAAGTTCGGACACCCTCTGGGGGACCGAGACGAGATCCGCGCAGACAAGCCGATCGGGTGGGCCCCGTGGGGCTCGAACCCACGACCCGCGGATTAAAAGTCCGATGCTCTACCGACTGAGCTAGAGGCCCCTGGATCGAGCGTAGTCGTGGGGTGCACGCACTCGCGCGAAGCGCGTCGCGCCGGTCAAACGCGACGGCGGATGAAACCGACGATGCCGGTGATCACGAAGAGCACCAACGCGAGGACCGCCAGCCAGATCAGTCCCTTGATGGTGAAACCGATGACGGCGAGGACGACCCACACCACGAGAAGGAGGATGATGAGACCGATCATGCTGGGAGGCTAGCCCGCATTCGCTGATAGCTGGCAGTGAGATGACTGATCGGGACTCGCGGTGTCGGGCGGCCCTCCCGCTCGTACCCTGGACGGATGGCCGATTTCCACCGCCCGGTTCGCATGCCCGCCGAGCACTTCGATTTCGTCAAGGGTGGCGAGGACCCGGCGGTCCTCGTGCGCTCGGCCCACGAGACCGCGCAAGCGCTCGTCAGCCGTGTGCGCGCGAATCCCGATCCGGAGGTCGTCGCGCGGCTCATCGCGTTCGCGGAGCGGGAAGGCATCGACGCCGTCGCCGAGCTGTGGTCCCGCGCCGCGGCCCTGAGCCTGCCGGGCGCTCTGTGGCGCCTCTACCTGCTCCGAGAGATGGTCCGCCGCGACGCCCAGCAGGTCAGCGTCGCCTACGGGCGTGGAGCGGATCGCCTCGCCGGTATCGATCCGGTCGTCGCCGGTGCGCCGGACCCCGCCGGTCCGGACGAGCTGCTCGCGCTCGCCGACGCGATCCTCCGGGGGGTCTTCGAGGGAGATCTCGCCCTCGCGCTCGATCGCGCAGCCGCGTTCAGCAGGGTGGTCGCAGACGGCTCGGTCGACCTCGCCGACGACGCGGACGCGACCGAGCCGCAACGAGCCGATGTGCTGACGCGCCGCGCTTCGCGCCTGGCGCAACTCGCCGACGAGCTGTCTGCGTCCGCTCGGCTCCAGCGCGACGGCGCTTTAGACTGATGGAGGTCCTTCGGGGCCCCGCCGGGCCGCAGTAACCCCGGGCTCCATTTTCAGCCGCTTCGAGCGGCCTCGCGCCGAGAGGCGTTCCTGCGGCTCGGCACCCTCCTCTGCGGATACGGGCCCGGCCCAATCCGGGTGGTCACGCACTCCGAACCCTTGATCACGAAGGGTCCGGGTCGCGGGCCGCCCAGAACGGGTGGTCGGAATCTCGCCCCCGCGACCGGAGGAGGTGCTGCATGCTGGTGGTCATGGAACCCGATGTCGGCGATGCGCTGTCCGGCATGCGGGACACTCCCGAGCAACGGCTCGCCCGCGTCGCCGCAGGCGACAAGCGCGCCTTCACCGAGCTCTACGACGCCACGTCGTCGCGTATCTACGGCATGGTCCGCCGGCTGCTGATCGATCCCGCGCAGTCGGAGGAAGTCACTCAGGAGATCTACCTCGAGATCTGGCAGACCGCGTCGCGGTACAAGCCGGAACGGGGGAGTGCCATGTCCTGGATGCTCACGATGGCGCACCGCCGAGCAGTGGATCGGGTACGAGCGTCGCAGTCGAGCCGCGATCGCGACACCAAGGTCGGCATCCGCGACTTCGACCGGGAGTACGACCAGGTCGCCGAGCACGTCGAGATCACGCTCGAGGGCGAGCGCGTGAAGCGTGCGCTCCAAGGACTGACCGAGCTCCAGCGGCAGGCCGTCGAGCTCGCGTACTACAGCGGCCTCTCGCACTCCGAGATCGCCGACGAGCTGCACGTGCCGGTCGGCACCATCAAGACCCGAATCCGAGACGGCATGATCCGTCTCCGCGACGCACTGGGGGTGACGTCATGACGAACCGAGACGATGCCCATCTGATGAGCGGCGCATACGCCCTCGATGCGCTGAACGCCGAGGAGGCGGCGCTCGTCGAGGCCGCGATGCGCGAGTCCGAGGACCTGCACAGCGAGGTCGTCGGCCTGTCCGACACCGCCGTCGCGCTCGGCATGGCCCTGCCGCCCCTGACACCGCCGCCCGCGCTCCGCGCCCGACTGCTCGACGCGATCGAGACGACCCCGCAACTCGCTGCGGCCCCCGTCTCGTACTCCCAGCCCGAGTCGGACCCGCAGCCCGAGGTGGACGCGCAGCCCGCAGCGGACGTCGAACCCGTCCGGACCGTGATGCCTGTGGGCGACCACGTCGTGCGTCGTCGCCGTCGTCGGATGCGTCCCATGGCCTGGCTCGCCGTCGCGGCGGCCGCCATGGTGCTGTTCGGTGGTGGGTTCTTCGTCCAGCGCACGCTGCTCGAACCCCAGAGCGAGATGACGGCGCTGATCGCCGCTCCCGACGTCCAGAAGGCGGCGGCGGAGCTCACCGGCGGCGGGGTGGCGAAGGTCTACTGGTCCAAGTCGGAGCACCGCACCGCGGTGGTGCTCAACGGAGTCGCTGCTCCTGCCGGCAAGGTGCTGCAGCTGTGGAGCATCCGGGGCGGCGTGGCCACGAGCGCCGGCCTGTACGAGTCCAGTCAGCACTACGCACTGATCTCGGGCACCCCGAGCTCGGGGGAGTACCTCGGCGTCACTGTCGAGCCCGAGGGCGGCTCGGTGCATCCGACGACGCAGCCGATCGTCAAGGTCAAGCTGTCCGCCTGATCGCTTCGGCAGGAGCGATCAGCGCATCAGCAGGAAGCATCACCTTCGGCAGGAAGTGATCCTCGATCTCTTCCTGCCGAACGTCGTGCTTCCTGCTGAAGTGCTCCGGGTGGTAGGGGATCAGCCGAAGCGGCCCGACACGTAGTCCTCGGTGGCCTTGACGGACGGCTTCGAGAACATCGTCGAGGTGTCGTCGTACTCGATGAGCTTGCCCGGGCTCCCGGTGCCGGCGATGTTGAAGAACGCCGTCCTGTCGGAGACGCGGGACGCCTGCTGCATGTTGTGGGTCACGATCACGATCGTGTACTCGGTCTTCAGCTCCTCGATCAGGTCCTCGATCGCGAGCGTGGAGATCGGGTCGAGCGCCGAGCAGGGCTCGTCCATCAGCAGCACGTCGGGCGAGACCGCGATCGCGCGGGCGATGCAGAGCCGCTGCTGCTGCCCGCCGGACAGGCCGTTCCCCGGCAGGTTCAGCCGGTCCTTGACCTCGTTCCAGAGGTTCGCGCCCTGCAGCGACTTCTCGACGAGCGCGTCCGCGTCGGACTTCGAGATCCGCTTGTTGTTCAGCTTGACGCCGGCGAGCACGTTGTCGCGGATCGACATCGTGGGGAACGGGTTCGGTCGTTGGAAGACCATGCCGACCTGCCGGCGCACGAGCACCGGGTCGACACCGTCCGCGTAGAGGTTGCTGCCGTCGACGAGCACCTCTCCCTCGACGCGGGCGCCGGGGATGACCTCGTGCATGCGGTTGAGCGTGCGGAGGAAGGTGGACTTGCCGCAGCCGGATGGGCCGATGAAAGCGGTGACGCTGCGTGGCTCGATGGTGAGGGACACGCCCTCGACGGCCTTGAACTTGCCGTAGTAGACGTTGAGGTCGTTGACGACGATCCGCTTGGACATCGGGAGCCTTTCGAGCGGGAGGGTGCCCGCGTCAGCGGGAGGCCATCTTGGGTGCGAAGAAACGGGCGATGATCCTCGCTGCGAGGTTGAGCAGGAGCACGATCAGGATCAGCACGAGTGCGGAGGTCCAGGCCCGATCGATCGAGGGGACCGGATCGACCCCGGGCTGCGCGTACTGGGTGTAGGAGAACACCGGCAGCGTCACCATCGGCCCGCTGAACAGGTTGTAGTTCATGCTCGTCGTGTACCCGGCGACGAGCAGCAGCGGCGCGGTCTCGCCGATCACTCTCGCGATCGCGAGGGTGATGCCGGTGACGATCCCGGCAAGCGCGGTCGGCAGCACCACCTTCACGATCGTGAGCCAGCGGGGCACGCCGAGCGCGAAGGCGGCCT
Organism: Acidobacteriota bacterium; assembly: GCA_019352055.1. Classification (GTDB taxonomy): domain Bacteria; phylum Actinomycetota; class Actinomycetes; order Actinomycetales; family Microbacteriaceae; genus Amnibacterium. The sequence goes on along the minus strand of JABBOB010000010.1, from coordinate 57,522 downwards.
CGCGCAGCTCGTTCGGCACGAGCTTGAGCATCTCCTCGCTGGAGCGGACGACGATCGGGATCATCAGCAGGGAGAGCGCCACGGAGCCGCCGAACCCCGACCGGTAGCCGGGGTTGCCGGTGACCAGCGACAGGAGCGCGAACGCGAACAGGCCCGCGACGATGGACGGGATTCCCGTCATCACGTCGACCAGGAAGGTGATCGCCCGCGCGACGGCGCCCCGCCCGTACTCCACCAGGTAGACGGCGGCGAGGAGGCCCACCGGCACGGAGATCACCGCAGCGCCGAGCGTGATCTCGAGCGTCCCGACGATCGCGTGCAGTCCACCGCCTCCGGCCCCGACGATGTTCCGCATCGACTCGGAGAAGAAGGCGACGTCGAATCGCGCGACGCCGCGCACCAGCACGGTCTCGACGAGGGAGACGAGCGGCAGCAGGGCGATCACGAACGCGGTCGTCACGAGCGCGGTGACCAGGCGGTCCTTGGCCTTCCGCGACCCCTCCACGAGGAAGGAGATCAGCCACACCGCGGCGGCCCAGAGGACGGTGCCGAAGAAGACGACGCCGACGAGGTTGTAGGCCGCGGTCATCCCGGCCAGCAGGAAGATGAGGAACAGGCCGGCCATCACCACCCAGCTGACCGCGAGCAGGCCGAGCGAGGAGTACTTCGGCAGGCTGGAACGCCGTAGACCGGACCCGACGGCGGCGGTTGCCATCAGTTGTTCCTTCCGACGGAGGTGCGTGAGACGATCCCGCGAGCGAGGGCGTTCACCACGAACGTGATGACGAACAGGACGAGTCCGGTCGCGATCAGCACGTTCACGCTGATCCCGTATGAGTCGGGGAACTGCAGGGCGATGTTCGCCGCGATGGTGGTCGGGTTCTGCGTGGTGAGCACGAAGAACGACACGACGACCGCCGGGGAGAGCACCATCGCGACGGCGAGCGTCTCGCCGAGCGCGCGCCCGAGGCCCAGCATCACCGCCGAGACGATCCCGGCTCGGCCGAACGGCAGCACGGAGATCCGGATCATCTCCCAGCGGGTCGCGCCGAGCGCGTACGCGGCCTCCTCCTGGAGGCGCGGGGTCTGGAGGAAGACCTCCCGGCACAGCGCCGTGATGATCGGCAGGACCATCACGGCGAGCACCACCGCCACCGTCAGGACGGTGCGCCCGGTCGCGGAGACGCTCCCGCTGAAGAAGGGCACCCAGCCGAGGTAGGTGTTCAGGAACGTGTAGAACGGCTGCACGAACGGGGCCAGCACCGTGATGCCCCACAGTCCGTAGACCACGGAGGGCACCGCGGCGAGCAGGTCGATCACGTAGCCCAGGCCGCGCGCCACGCGGCGCGGCGCGTAGTGGGAGATGAACAGCGCGATGCCGAGCGACAGCGGCACGGCGATGACGAGTGCGAGCAGCGCGGCCCAGACGGTCCCGAAGACGAGGGGGCCCGCGTACTCGAGGAAGGTGGAGAAGCCGACCGGCAGATCGGCCTTCTTCACGCCCAGCGCCGGGATGCTCTCACCGACGAGGAACACGGCGACCGCGGCGAGCGCGACCAGGATCAGGAGGCCGGCTGCGAGAGCCGTTCCCGAGAAGATCAGGTCGCCGGGGCGGCGGACGGGCTTCGCGGATACCGGCGGAGCCACCGCAGGGCTCGACGTCATGAGCGTCCTTCGGGTCGGTGCTGGGTGGTGTCGTGCAGACTAGTGGCGGGGCCGAACACGCGTGGGATGCGCGCGCTCGACCCCGCCACCGGGAGTGCTACTTGATCGCCTTGGCGACCGCCTGCACCTTCGCGATCAGCGCCGCGGACATCGGCGCGGAGCCCGCGACCTTGGCCGCGGCGGCCTGGCCCTCGGTGCTCGTCACGTACGTGGCGTACGCGCTGACGACCTTGCCGATCGCCGGGTCCTTGTACTGCTTGCACACGATCAGGTTCGAGATCAGCGTGATCGGGTACTGCTTGGAATCCGTCGTCGTGCGGTTCACGTCGATCGCGAAGTCGCTCGCGTCGCGACCGCTGGCCACGGTGCCGGCCTCGGCGGCCGCGGCGGCCCCGTCGGCGGACGGGGTGACGTAGGTGCTGCCGACCTTGATCTGCGCGACGGGGAGCGAGCCGACCTGCGAGTTGTCGATGTACCCGATCGTGCCGTTGCCGCCCTTGATCGCCGCGACGACGCCGGAGGTGCCCTGAGCGCCTTCACCGGTCTTGAACGGGAAGGCGTCCGCACCGGCGGCCGTCCAGACGGACGGGGCCGTCTTGTTCAGGTAGTCGGTGAGGTTGTGCGTGGTGCCGGACTTGTCCGAGCGGTGCACCGGGTCGATCTTCGTCGACGGCAGTGAGACGCCGCTGTTCAAGGCCTTGATGGCCGGGTCGTTCCAGGTGGTGATCTTGCCCGAGAAGATCTTCGCGATCGTCGTCGCGTCGAGCTTCAGGGCCGTGACGCCCTTCACGTTGAACGCGAGCGCGATCGGCGAGATGTAGTCGGGGAGGTCGATGCCCTGGCCGTTGCAGAGCGCGAACGTGCCCTTGACCTCGGCGTCGGAGAGGTACGTGTCCGACCCGGCGTACTGGGCGCCGCCGGACTCGAATGCGGTGCGGCCCGCGCCGGAGCCGACCGGGTTGTAGTTGATGGTCACGCCGGAGTTGGCGGTCTGGAAGTCCTTGATCCACTGGGTCTGGGCGTTGCCCTGGGCGGACGAGCCCTGACCGTTCAGCTGACCGCTGAGCGTGCCGGTGGAGGATGCCGCGCTTCCGGAGCCGGACGCAGCGGGCGTCGACTCGTTCGACGCGCAGCTGGAGAGCGCGATCATGGCGGTGAGAGCCGTGCCGATGGCGAGGCTCGCGCGCAAGTGCTTCAAGGGGATTCCCTTCGAGGGTGTGTGCATGGGGTGCAGGGCGGCGTGTGTGTGCCTCAGCCGCGCGGCGACGCCACGGTAGGCAGCGCCGGTAGCGCGATCACCTACCCACGGTGAACGGGAGGTGAACGAGCGATCTCGGCACGGCAACGACGCTGCGTCGATCGGTGGCGCGACCAGGTGATTCGCACCAGGATCCGTGCGGTTCGCGGAGGGGGCGCCCGCGGCCAGCCCGGGTTCACTCCGGCGCGGAGTGCGTCTCGATGGCGAGGATCCGGTGGGGGGCCTTGGCGGCGAGGTGCACGACCGTGAACTCCGCGGTCCCGAGGATGCCGGCGCGGGTCATCCGGCCGCCGTTGGGGCTGCCCGTCGCCTCCGCGATCTGCTCGATGATCTCGGGCAGCACCGGAGCATGGCTGCACAGCACGGTGGTGCGCCCCTTGGCGACGCGCCGCGCGACGACCTCGCGCACCCCCTCCGGGTCGTGCTCCTGCAGTTCCCAGCCGTCCTGGCTGAGCTGCGGCGCTCTCTTCACCTCGAGGCCCGTCGCCTTCGCGAGGGGCGCGACCGTGGCGAGGCACCGGGCTGCGGTGCTGCTGACGATCTTGGTCGGCCCCCACGCGGCGAGAGCCGGCACGACCGAGCGCGCCTGGGCGAGGCCCCGCGGGGTCAGGCGGCGGTCCGCGTCCGTGCCCGAGGGGGAGTCGAACGCGGCCTTCGCGTGCCGGAGCGCGATCAGAGCGAAGCTCTCGAGCTCCCCGGTGACCGCCAGCTCGGCGAAGCGCTGCATCAGCTCGATGTCCCGTTCGTAGGTGAGTCGCTTGCCGACCTTGGCGAGCGGCACCCACTCGACCGCGTTGACCTCGTCGTTCGGCACGAAGACGCCGCGCTCCAGCTCCCCGCGCGGCACCTCCGCCGCCCAGTAGACGACGCTCTTGTCACGTCCGTTGGGCAGCACGTAGCTGGTGCTGCCGAGCGGGACGCCGAGGTGCACCTGGTAGCCGGTCTCCTCGAGCACCTCCCGCACGGCGGTCTCGGGAAGCGATTCGGTCGGCTCCGTCTTGCCCTTCGGCAGGCTGACGTCGCCGCGGCCGGGGCGGAAGACCAGCAGGACCTCGACGCTCTTCGCACGGCGACGCCAGCAGACCGCGCCCGCGGCCAGCACGGGTGCGGTGGTCGGGTCCGTCATCGGGACTGGCGCTTCCGCGGGTGGACGCTGAGGGCCTGCATCGTGGCCACCTGCAGGTCGGTGAGGGCCTCGCCGTCGTCGTCGACCGCGTGCCGTTCCCAGACGCCGATCTCGTCGAGGTGCCAGGAGGCGGTCGCGTCGCTCATCGCGAGATCGAACAGCCGATCGATCTCGGCGAGATGGTCCGACCGCTTCAGTCGCACCAGGGCCTCCACGCGGCGGTCGAGGTTGCGATGCATCATGTCGGCGCTCCCGATGAACGTGACCGGGTCGCCGTCGTTCAGGAACGAGAACACCCGCGAGTGCTCGAGGTAGCGGCCGAGGATCGAGCGCACGACGATGCGGTCGCTCACCCCGGGGATGCCGGGCTTCAGGCTGCAGATGCCGCGAACCCAGACCTGCACCTCGACGCCCGACTGGCTGGCTCGGTAGAGCGCATCGATGATGGCCTCGTCGACCATCGAGTTCACCTTGATCCGGATGCGGGCCGGCTTGCCCGCCTCGGCGTGCATCCGCTCGGCGTTGATCCGCTTCAGCAGTCCCTTGCGCAGCAGCAGGGGAGCGACGAGCAGCCGCCGGAACTTCTTCTCGATCGCGTAGCCGGAGAGCTCGTTGAACAGCCGGATGAGGTCCTTCGCCACCTGCTCGTCAGCGGTGAACAGGCCGAAGTCCTCGTAGATCCGGCTCGTCTTCGGGTTGTAGTTGCCGGTGCCGATGTGGCAGTAGTTCTTCAGGTTGCCGTCTGCCTCGCGGCGCACGACGAGCGCCAGCTTGCAGTGCGTCTTGAGCCCGACGAGGCCGTAGACCACGTGCACGCCGGCGCGCTCGAGCTTCCGGGCCCACTCGATGTTGTTCTGCTCGTCGAACCGCGCCTTGATCTCGACGAGCGCGAGGACCTGCTTGCCGGCCTCCGCCGCGTCGATCAGGGCCTCGACGATCGGACTGTCGCCGCTCGTGCGGTAGAGCGTCTGCTTGATCGCGAGCACGTTCGGATCCGCGGCGGCCTGCTCGAGGAACGCCTGCACACTCGTCGCGAACGACTCGTACGGGTGGTGGGTGAGCACGTCCTGCTCGGCGATCGCGCTGAACAGGTCGGGTTTCTCGTTCGGCTCGGGTGACACGAACGCGGGTGCGGTCGCGGGCACCTCGGTCGGGTAGTGCAGCTGCGGCCGGTCCAGCCGATTCAGCTCGAACAGCCCGGCGAGGTCCAGCGGTCCGGGAAGGCGATAGACCTCGTCGCGGGTCACGTCGAGCTCGGAGGTGAGGAGCTCGAGCGTCGTCGGGTCCATGTCCTCGGTGATCTCGAGCCGGATCGGGGGGCCGAAGCGGCGCCGCAGCAGCTCCTTCTCCAGCGCCTGGATCAGGTTCTCGCTCTCGTCCTCGTCGACCTCGAGGTCCTCGTTCCGGGTGAGGCGGAACACGTGGTGCTCGAGCACCTCCATCCCGGGGAACAGCTCGCCGAGATGGTGCGCGATCAGGTCCTCGAGGAGCACGAAGGTCGCGATGGACGCGCTCGTGGACGTCGTGGCGACGAGCCGCGGCAGGCTGCCGGCCGGCACCTTCAGCCGGGCGAAGTCGACGCGGCCCGACTTCGGGTTCCGCACCCGGACGGCGAGGTTCAGCGACAGTCCGCTGATGTAGGGGAACGGGTGCGCCGGATCGACGGCGAGCGGCATGAGCACCGGGAAGATCTGGTTCGCGAACACGTCCGCGAGGCGGTTGCGATCCGCTTCGGGCAGGTCGTCGACCCCGACGATGCGGATGCCCGCCTGCTCCAGCACGGGGCGCACCTGCTCGTGGAAGACCTCCGCGTGCTGCACCTGCAGCACGTGCGCGGCGGCGTTGATGTCGGCGAGCACTGCCCTCGGTGCGCGGCCGATGTTCGTCGGCACGGCGAGGCCGGTGAGGATGCGGCGCTTCAGCCCGGCGACCCGCACCATGAAGAACTCGTCGAGGTTCGACGCGAAGATGGCGAGGAAGTTCGAGCGCTCGAGGATCGGCAGGCGCTCGTCCTCGGCCAGGTCGAGCACGCGGCGGTTGAACGCCAGCCAGGACAGCTCGCGGTCGATGTAGCGGTCGCGGGGCAGTGGTGCCGGCCTGGGCCGGACCGGCGCCTGAGCGGGGATGTCGTCCTCGACGGTCATCGTCGCGGTCGGGTTCTCCTCGTCCATTCGCCGATCCTCCCACCCTCCGGGTTGCCGGCCGATGAACAGCCGACCGGGGTCAGACCGCCGTCGCGACCGGGCTCGACGCCTTCCTGGCGCGGAACCAGGCGTTGGACGCCGGCAGGAGGCTCAGGATCAGCGCCACCAGCACGACGATGAAGTGCACCGCGCCGACGCCGTACGCACCGAGCACACCGAAGATCTGCAGCGCGGCGAACACGGCGAGCACGATCCGCGCCCAGTTCCTGCCCTGACGCATCTTGCGGGCGAAGACGATGGTGAGGACCGCGTAGGCGACGGTCAGGACGACGCTGAGGATCGCGCTGCCGATCGCGACACCGGTCACCGCTCCGGCGACGTCCACGCCGTTCGTGGCCCGCCCTCGGAGCGCCTGTCCTGCGGCGGCGGTGCCCGCGGCGATGCTCGCGGGGAGGGCGATCAGCAGGACCACCGCTCCGATGAGTCCGAGGATCGCGCCCACGATGTACAGCCAGTGGGACGCGTTGACCGTGCTGGGTGCCGCGGTCGTTGGGGTGTCGATGTTCGCCATTCGAGGTGCCTCTCCGTCCGCCGGGTCGCGGACAGCAGGACGATAGCGAACCGTCGGCCGACAGCCAGACCCCTCCCAGTGAACTCCCGGAAACTCGGGATCAGCGACGGGCGGTCGCGAGTCGCTCGTCCTCGTCCTCGTACACGTTGAAGCGGTAGCCGACGTTCCGCACCGTGCCGATGAGGCTCTCCAGGTCGCCGAGCTTGGCGCGCAGACGCCGCACGTGGACGTCGACGGTGCGGGTGCCGCCGAAGTAGTCGTAGCCCCACACCTCGCTCAGCAGCTGCTCCCGCGTGAACACCCGGGAGGGGTGGGTGGCGAAGAACCGGAGGAGCTCGAACTCCTTGAACGTGAGGTCGAGCGGCCGGCCGTGCACCTTCGCCGAGTAGCTCGCCTCGTCGATCACGACACCGGAGGCCTGGATCTTCGACGCGCTGTCGGCCTGCGCCATGCGGCCGATCACGAGGCGGATGCGGGCGTCGACCTCCGCAGGCCCCGCGGACTCGAGCACCACGTCGTTCGCACCCCAGTCGGCACTGACGGCGGTGAGGCCGCCCTCGGTGAGGATGAGGATCATCGGCACGGTGATGCCCGTGGTCGTCAGGATCTTGCAGAGCGACTTGGCGCTGGCCAGGTCGAAGCGCGCGTCGATGAGGATGACGTCGGAGGGCGGCGCGCTGATCAGCTGCGCGGGCTCGGCCGGGATGGAGCGGACCTTGTGGCTCAGGAGGCTCAGCGCGGGCAGCACATCGCCGTCGACCTGAGGGGTCAGGATCAACAGCTGTGCCATCGGTCTTCCTTCCGGCGATCCGTGCCCCGAAGCGTACCTGACCGTTCGCCCGGCGCCGTCTACCCGTTGCTCCTGATGGTGTGCTGAGCGCGTCTGGACGGGATGGCAGGATGCCAGCCGTGTCCTCCGCCCGCGTCGCCGTCGTCGCCGTCTGGGTGCTCACCCTGATCGGCGTGGTGCTGATCGACGTCTTCGTGCCCCCTGCGCAGGCGCTGTCCTGGCTGGCCCTCGCGCTGCCCCTCGCGATCGTCGCCGGAATGGTCGGACAGCTCGCCGTGGCGGAGCAGCGCGGGTTCGTGCAGCGGCTCGCGGCGACGGCGAGCGGATCGTTCGCACTGGTCCTCGTCGGCGCGATCGTCGCGATCGCGGCGTAGTGCGGCGCGTCCGCACCGTTCCCGCTGGGTAGGATCCCGGTCGTGCAGCTGGCGATCGAACTGTTCTACCTCGGTCTGCTCGGACTCGCCTCGCTCGCCATCGCCGGCGTCTCCGTCGTCGTGGTCGCGAGGCTGTTCAAGGGGCAGCGCTGAGCGGTCCTGCGAGGATGCGTCCATGATCGACATCCCCTCCGGTCTCCCCGCCGAGCTCGTGCCGCTCTCGTGGCTGCTCGGCGTCTGGGAGGGAACCGGCCTCGTCGAGTACGAGATCGGCGACGAGGTCCGCCGTCACGAGTTCGGTCAGCGGGTCAGCTTCAGTCACGACGGCCTGCCGTTCCTCAACTACAGCTCGTTCACGTGGCTGTTCGGCGATGCGGGCGCAGAGGCCGACAGCGCGACGGTCCCCCTCGTCACCGAGACCGGGTACTGGCGGCTCAGCCGCCCTCCCACCGAGGCCGACCCGGGGCCGGGCATGCTGCCGGGCGTCGGACCGCGTCCGTTCTCGACCGCCGCGAGCGTCGAGACCCTGCGGAACGCTTCGGACGGCTTCGACGTCGAGGTCTCGCTCGTGCACCCGACCGGGGTGACCGAGCTGTACCTCGGCCGGGTGAAAGGTCCGCGCATCGATCTCGCGACCGACGCCGTGATGCGGACGGAGAGCGCCAAGGAGTACTCCGCGGCGACCCGCCTCTACGGCCTCGTCGAGGGCGACCTGCTGTGGGCGTGGGACATCGCCGCGCTCGGGCAGGAGCTGCGCACGCACGCCTCCGGACGCCTCCGCCGCAGGGACTGACGGCTCATCCCGCTGCCGCGGCCTCCAGCCCGGCGACATCGAGCTCGACCATCGCCAGCATCGCCGTGGTCACCCGCTGCACGACGGCGGGGTCCGGGTCCTGCATCAGGCGCTCCAGCGCGTCGGGCACGATCTGCCATGACAGGCCGAACCGGTCCGTGAGCCAGCCGCATCGCACCGGCGCACCGCCGTCCGCCAGCAGGGCCGACCAGAAGCGGTCGACCTCCTCCTGGCCGTCGCACAGCACGGAGAGGGAGATCTGTGCGTCGAAGGGGAACAGCGGTCCGCCGTTGAGGAACGTGTACTGCTGCCCGACGAGGGTCAGCTCCACGATGAACGGGTCGCCGGGGCGCGTGTTCGGGATCCCGGGAGCGGCCCCGATCACCCGGTCGATGCGGGAGTCCGGCAGGAGGCCGACGTACAGCTCGGCCGCCTCCACCGCCTGGTGGTCGAACCACAGGTGCGTCGCGAACCGGAGGATCGTCATGCCCCGCCACGCTACTGAGCCGCTCCAGGAGCGCCTAGCCTTTCCGGCGTGATCAGCCCGCTCCTGCAGACCCCCGGTGCCGTCGCCGCGATCGGGCCGGACGCGGGTGTCGCGGCCCACTACGGACGTCCCGCGCTCGAGCAGCGCGCGCTCGCGGCCGGCGAGGCGATCGTCGACCTGTCCTCGAGGGGCGTGCTGCGCGTCGCGGGGGAGGACCGGCTCGGCTGGCTCGATTCGCTCACGAGCCAGCTGCTGGTCCACCTGCAGCCCGGCGACTCCGCTGAGACCCTGCTGCTCGATCCGTCCGGACGGATCGAGCACGCCATGGCGCTCGTCGACGACGGCTCCGCGTCGTGGCTCGTGGTCGAAGCGGCGAGCACCGCACCGCTCGCGGCCTTCCTCGAGCGGATGAAGTTCTGGAAGCAGGTCACGGTCGAGGACCGCACGACCGACGTCGCGGTGCTCGCCGCGCTCCGGGATCTCGACGAGGCCGGCCCGGCAGGCTCTCCACTGGTCTGGCGCGACCCCTGGGCGGCGGGTGCCGTCGGCGGGATCACGCGCGCCCAGGCGCCGAGGCACCCCGGCATCGACCTGCCGCTGCGGCTCGTGCTCGTGCCCCGGAGCCGGCTCGTCTCCCTCGGCGAGGAGGCGCGTGCGGGCGACGTCGCGCTCGCCGGCGCGGACGCGCTCGAGGCGCTGCGGATCGCCGCCTGGCGCCCGCGCGCTGCGCGGGAGATCGACGCGCGCTCGATCCCGCACGAGTTGGACTGGCTGCGCAGCGCCGTCCACCTCGACAAGGGCTGCTACCGGGGGCAGGAGACGGTCGCCAAGGTGCACAACCTCGGGCGACCGCCGCGCCGGCTCGTCCAGCTCGACCTGGACGGGTCGGAGTCGGTGCTGCCCGAGCCCGGATCGGTCGTGATCGCGGGCGACGCCGAGGTCGGCGTCGTGACGAGCAGCGCCCGGCACCATGAGGACGGACCGATCGCGCTCGCCGTCGTGAAGCGATCCGTCGCCGAGGAGGCCGAGCTCAGCGTCCGCACGCCGGAGGGGCAGATCGCCGCCGCGCAGCGGATCGTCGTGCCGCCCGGAGCCGGGCCAGCGGTCGCGCTCCCGCGCATCCCCCGCCTCGGCGCGGTGCCGCGGCGCTGACCGTGGCCGGCGGCCGTGGCGGCCGGATCGCCGCGACCTACGCCCCTCGGATCGCGGCACGGCGTGCCCTCGAGTCGGTCCCCGCCGCAGCACAGCTCGCGATCGCCGCGACGGCTTCGTACGGTGTCGCGCACTTCGTCGTGGGCCATCAGGTGCCGCTGCTCGCGATCACCGTCTGCCTGAGCAGTCTGGGCTTCGTCCGGGACGCCCGGCCGAAGCGCGTGCTGGAGACCGCGCTCGGGCTGTCGATCGGCGTCGCGCTGGCGGAGGGGATGCTGCTGCTGGCCGGGCGAGGCGTCTGGCAGATCCTGGTGGCGCTGTTCGTGACCCTGCTCATCGCGCGGGCGCTGAACGCGGCGCCCGCGGTGTCGGTCGCGGCGACGGCGCAGTCGGCGATCGTGCTGCTCATCCAGCTGCCGGCAGGCGGCAGCTGGGCTCGGAGCGTCGACGGGTTCATCGGCGGCGCGGTGGCGCTCCTCGCGACGGCGCTCGTGCCCCGCGATCCTCGTCGGGCCGCGGCACGGGACGCGGAGCGGGTCTTCGCCGGCCTCCGGCGCGGCTTCGACGACACGGCGCGGGCGTTGCGAGCGGCGGACCGCGACACGGCCACCGCTGCGCTCGTCGGGCTGCGGGACCTCCAGCCTGCGATCGTGGACTGGACGACCACCCTCGACTCTGCCGTCGCGATCGCGCGCGTCTCACCGTTCCTCCGCCGCCGGCTGCCCGAGCTGCTCGCCCAGCGCCGGCTGCTCGACGGGGTCGAGCTCGCGGTGCGCTCGATGCGCACGATCGCCCGACGCGCGGAGGCGCTCACCGCGGACGGCACCGCCCGGCCCGAGCTCGCCGAGCTGGTCCAGGCCGTCGGCGCGGTCACGGCCCTCCTCGGGCGCAGCGTCCGCAACCCGGCCGCGCTGGTGCCGGCTCGGCAGGACCTGCTGCTCATCGCCCGCACGCTCGACCCGCGACTGATCTCCTCCGAGGCGTCGCTGACCGCCTCGATGTTGACCGTTCTCGTGCGCCCCGTGGTGGTCGATCTGGCGATCGCGGCGGGTGTCCCGGGCGATCAGATCCGCTCCGAGCTCCCCCCGCTCACCTGAACCGGCTCACCGGCGCGACGACGTCCCATGGCACGGTGAGCTCGCCGAGCCTCCAGCGGGCGCGGCCGCCGAGGACGGGCACGCCCTGCTCCCGGAGCGCCTCCACCGCAGCGGTGAACCGCTGCACCGGGCCGTAGACGGAGAGCGGAGCGGCGTGCTCCCATGCGGTCTCGAGCGCGCCGAGCAGGTCGTGCACCCGTTCGCCCTGCACGTTGCGGTGGATGAGCGCCTTGGGAAGTCGTTCGGCGACGATCGCGGGGGAGTCCAGCCCGGTGAGCCGCAGCGAGATCGTGAACCGGACGGGGCCCGCCGGTGCGACGTCGACCCAGGAGCAGACCCGGCCGAGCTCGTCGCAGGTCCCGTCGACGAGCAGGCCGTCCGGAGCGAGCCGGGCGGCGGCGCGCACCCAGACGCCGGCCACCTCGGCCTCGTCGTACTGCCGGAGCACGTTCATCGCACGGATCAGCGCCGGGCGCTCACCATCCGGCGTCGGCACCTCGAAGCCACCGAGCGCGAAGTCGACCCCGTCGCTCGCGTGGGGCGCGGCCTCGGCCACGCGGTCCGGCTCGATCTCCAGCCCGAGCACCCGCACCCCCGGCACGACGGCGCGGAGCCGCGCCGCGAGCTCGAGCGTCGTCCACGGACGAGCGCCGTACCCGAGGTCGATGACCAGGGGCGACGCCGACGATCGGAGCTGGGGGAGCGCGGCAAGGTAGCGATCGTTCCGGCGCAACCGGTTCGTGCCCGTCGTCCCGCGGGTGACGCGACCGACGGGCATGCCTTCGACGCTAGGCCCTGAGTCCGCTCGGGGATGCCCGTCCTACACTCGCTGCGTGCCCACCGAACACTCCCTCGTCCTCCTGCGCCACGGTTTCAGCGATTGGAACGAGAAGAACCTCTTCACCGGCTGGGTCGACGTGCGGCTCACCGAGCGGGGCATCCAGGAGGGGCGCCAGGCCGGCCGGATGCTGAAGGACGCCGAGCTCCTGCCCGACATCGTGTTCACCTCCCTGCTCACCCGGGCCATCCAGACGGCCGACGAGGCCCTGCTCGCGGCGGACCGCGCCTGGCTGCCGGTCGTGCGCGACTGGCGACTCAACGAGCGGCACTACGGGGCCCTCCAGGGCAAGGACAAGGCCCAGACGCTCGCCGAGTACGGCCCCGAGCAGTTCAAGACCTGGCGCCGCAGCTACGACGTGCCGCCGCCCCCGATCGAGCCGGGCAGCGAGTTCTCGCAGGATGCGGATCCCCGCTACGCGGGCGTCGAGGTACCGGGGACCGAGTGCTTGAAGGACGTCGTCGCGCGGATGGCCCCGTACTTCGAGAGCGACATCGCGCCGCAGCTGCGGGAGGGCCGGCGGGTCATCGTCGTCGCGCACGGCAACTCCCTGCGCGCCCTCGTGAAGCACCTGGACGGCATCTCCGACGAGGACATCGCCGAACTGAACATCCCGACCGGCATCCCCCTGCACTACCGGCTCGATGCCGAGCTGAAGCCGATCGTCCCGGGCGGCGAGTACCTCGACCCGGAGGCCGCGGCAGCCGGCGCGGCAGCGGTCGCTGCGCAGGGCGCCGTGCGGTAGCCCGGCGCCGGACAGCCCGGGCCGCTAGTGGGAGATCGCCACCCAGTCGCCCGTCTGCAGGTACTGGACCTTCTTCGCGATGGACACGGCATGGTCCGCGAACCGCTCGTGGTAACGGCTCGCGAGGGTCGAGTCGACGATGTCCACCGGACCGCCCTTCCAGGTCTCGCCCAGAACCTTGTCGAACACGCTGAGGTGCAGGTCGTCGATGAGGTCGTCGTCGTCGCGGATCTCCTCCGCCAGCTCGGCGGACTCGCTCTCGAGAAGCCGCGTCAGCTTCTTGGCGATCGACACGTCGAGCCGGCCGAGCTCCTTGAAGGTCGGACGGAGATCCTTGGGGACGACCTTCTCGGGGAAGCGCGTCCGCGCGAGCTGCGCGATGTGCTCCGCCAGGTCGCCCATGCGCTCGAGCGAGGCGCTGATGCGCAGCGCCGAGACGACGATCCGCAGATCTCGGGCGACCGGCTGCTGGCGGGCCAGGATGTCGATGGCCAGCTCGTCGAGGCTCGCGGCGAGCTCGTCGATCTTGTGGTCGTCGGCGATCACCGTCTCGGCCAGCGACACGTCGGACGAGTTGAACGCCGCCGTCGCCTGCTCGATCGCCCGCTCGACGAGCCCTGCGATCTCGACCAGTCGGATCTGGACATCGGCAAGCTCCTGCTGGAAGACCTCGCGCACGGATTCCCCTCTCGGTCGTACCCGGGACGGCCACAGTCCGCCCCCGGGGTGAACATCCGGTGCCGTCCGGGCGAACGCCGGGCCAATTCACGGTCCGCCGCGCCCTCAGCATCGAGGCCGCCCCTGAGCAGCCCCTTATCGTAACCTGCATGAGCGCGGCGTCCATCGTGGTGCTGGGGATCGCTTTCGGACTCGCGGTCGGTGCACTGTTCGCCCTCCTGATCAGGGCCGCGATGGACCGGGGGGCGGCGGTGCTCGACCTGCAGGCCGACGCGCTCCCGGATGGCGCGCTCGCCGTGCTCGCTGCGCTGACGCAGCCCGCTCTCGTGGTGGACGGATCGAATGCGGTGCTGAAGGCGACGCCGGAGGCGCTCGCGGTCGGGCTGACCGACGGCAGGGTGCTCCTCCACGGGGAGGTGCAGCGCGTCATCGATCAGGCGAGGAGCGAGGGCGCCCCGAAGCAGGCCGACCTGCAGCTGTCCCGCGCTCCGGCGGGCCCGCACACGCTGGTCGTCACCGCGCACGCCGCCCCGATCGACGTCACCCGGGTGCTGCTCGTCATCGACGACCGCTCCGAGTCGGTCCGGCTCGACGCGATGCGCCGCGACTTCGTGGCGAACACGAGCCACGAGTTGAAGACGCCCATCGGCGCGGTGTCCCTCCTCGCCGAGGCCCTCGACAGCGCCGCCGACGACCCCGAGCAGGTGCGCCGGTTCGCCGCGAGGCTGTCCACGGAGGCGACCAGGCTCGGCACGCTCGTGCAGCAGATCATCGAGTTCTCCCGCGTCCAGGGCGCCGATCCGCTCGATGCGGCCGAGGAGGTGCCGCTCGACGACGTGCTCCGAGCCGCGGTCGAGCGCACGCGCGTCGCCGCGGACGCCCGCGACGTCGGCGTCGTCATCGGGAAGCGATCCGGCCTGTGGGCGCTCGGCGACCGCGCCATGCTCACGACGGCCGTGCAGAACCTCGTCGCGAACGCGATCGCGTTCTCCCCGCCGAAGGGGCACGTCGGCGTCGGTCTCCGGACGAGGGACGGCATCGTCGAGATCGCGGTCTCGGACCAGGGGATCGGCATCGCGGAGGACGACCTCGACCGCGTGTTCGAGCGGTTCTACCGCACCGATCAGGCGCGTTCGAGACAGACCGGCGGGACCGGTCTGGGACTGAGCATCGTGAAGCACATCGCGGAGAACCACGGAGGGTCGGTGCGCGTGTGGTCGCGCCTCTCCCGCGGATCCACGTTCACCATCAGGCTGCCGGAGACCCCGGCGCCGGCTTCGGCGCGCCCGCGCCGAGAGAAGGAGCGCGCATGACCGCCATCCTGCTGGTCGAGGACGAGCCGGCGATCGCCGAGCCCCTCGGCTACCTGCTGCAGCGCGAAGGCTATGAGGTCGCCGCGGTCGCCGACGGCGGCGAAGCGCTCGCCCGGTTCGGCCGGGGCGGCATCGACCTGGTGCTGCTGGACCTGATGCTGCCCGTGCTCTCGGGCACCGAGGTCGCCAAGCGGATCCGGGCTGTGTCCGACGTCCCGATCATCATGCTGACGGCGAAGGACGCCGAGATCGACATCGTGCTGGGGCTCGAACTCGGCGCCGACGACTACGTCACGAAGCCGTACTCGAGCCGCGAGCTGCTCGCCAGGGTGCGCGCGGTGCTCCGTCGCCGCGTCGAGCAGGACGAGGAGGCCCTGGGGCCGGACGTGCTCGAGTCCGGGCCGATCCGGCTCGACGCCGACCGGCACGCCGTCTTCGTGCACGGGCGCGAGACGGGCATGCCCCTCAAGGAGTTCGAGCTGCTCGAGCTGCTGCTCCGCAACGCCGGTCGGGTGCTGACCCGCGGGCAGCTGATCGACCGGATCTGGGGTTCGGACTATTTCGGGGACACGAAGACCCTCGACGTCCACGTCAAGCGGATCCGGGCGAAGATCGAGGAGGAGCCTGCCGAGCCGCGTCTCCTGCTCACCGTGCGGGGACTCGGCTACCGGTTCGAGGACCTGCCCGCCGAGCCGTAGGGCCCGCGATCAGCCCGCGAGCGTGCTCGTCGGCGTCGGCGTCGGCGCGCCGAGCGTCGCCGAGCCCGTGACGCCCGTCGAGGGCGTCCGCTTGGTCCTCGTGGGGGTCGGCGTCGGCGTCGGCACGAGCGTCGCGTACTGGGAGAAGCTGCCCGTCAGCACCGGCAGCTGCAAGCTGGCCTGCCCGTCCGACGTGCTGAAGGTGATGGGGAACAGGGCGCCGGGCGTCGCCGCCACGCCGTTCAGGACCACGGCGCTGGAGTCGCTCGACACCGACGCGTCGATCTTCGACGGGATGGTCGACATCGACAGCAGGCCGCCGGCAGGGACGACGAGGCTGCGCGTCTCTGCGCCGCGCGTCCCCGTCCACTGCAGGGTGACGGAGGTCTGCGCGTCGCTCGTGTTGGCCAGGACGCCGATGACGCTCGCGGTATGGCCCGCGCCCTCGAGCACGAAGACGTTGCGGACATCGACGGTCCCCGCGGAGCCGTTGACGCCGTCCGCCGGTGTGTACGACTGGGTCGTCTGCTGCGGCGTCACGAACTGGCATCCGGCCAGCGCGGTCGTCGCCAGCACCGTGACCGCGATGGATGCCGCGACTCGCATCTTCACTGCAACACCTCTCGTCCGGTCGGCTCCAGGCGTGTCCGCAGCCCGGTCCGATCGGGGTGCAGCCTAGCGGACGAGCCCTCCGCCGCCCCGCTGGGAGCCCGGCTCCCGGGGGGCCCGAAACCGCCCCGTGCTAGGATGGAGGCCGCTTTTCGGAGGGACACACATGCAGTTCGAGGTCGGCGAGACCGTCGTCTATCCCCATCACGGAGCAGCAAAGATCGTCGAGGTCAAGAAGCGCACGATCCGCGGTGAGGAGAAGGTGTACCTCAAGCTCAACGTGGCGCAGGGAGACCTGACCATCGAGGTCCCTGCGGAGAACGTCGACCTCGTCGGCGTCCGCGACGTCATCGGCAAGGAGGGGCTCGACCGCGTCTTCGAGGTGCTCCGCACCCCCTTCGTCGAGGAACCCACCAACTGGTCCCGCCGCTACAAGGCGAACCTCGAGAAGCTCGCCTCCGGCGACGTCATCAAGGTGTCGGAGGTCGTGCGCGACCTGTGGCGTCGTGACCAGGATCGCGGGCTGTCCGCCGGTGAGAAGCGCATGCTGGCGAAGGCACGTCAGATCCTGATCTCCGAACTCGCGCTCGCCGAGAAGACCGACGAGGACCAGGCGTCCACCGTGCTCGACGAGGTGCTCGCCTCCTGACCGTCGCCGTCGTCGTCGCCGCGGGCGCCGGGGTGCGCCTCGGTGCAGGCGTGCCCAAGGCGCTCGTACCGATCGCGGGCCGCTCCATGCTCGACTGGGCGCTCGACGGCGTCCTCGCCGCGCAGGTCGACCGGGTCGTCGTCACCGCGCCGCCATCCGCTCCGGGGCGGGTGGAGGCCATCGTCGAAGCGCGTCCCGACGCCCGACGGGTGACGGTCGTTCCGGGCGGCCCGACCCGTCAGGAGTCGGTGGCGATCGCGCTGGCGGAGGTCGATCCGGACGACGTCGTGCTCGTGCACGACGCGGCCCGGCCGCTCACCCCCTCGCTGCTCTTCGACCTCGTCCGGGCTGCTGTCGTCGCGACCGGCGCGGGCGTGGTCCCGGTGCTGGCCCTTGCGGACACGGTCAAGCAGCTCGACGGCTCCGCGGTCGTCGCGACCCTCGACCGTTCGCGGCTCGTCGCCGTGCAGACGCCGCAGGGCTTCCCCGCGGGTGCGCTGCAGCGTGCATATGCCGCTGCCGGCACGGGGCACACGGACGACGCCTCGGTGTTCGCCGCAGCGGGCGGGGCGGTCACCGCGATCCCGGGCGAGCCCGACGCGTTCAAGGTGACGACGCCCTGGGACCTGCGCCGCATCGAACAGCTGCTGGCTGCCGAAACGGTCACCCGCACCGGAATCGGGGTCGACGTGCACGCGGTCGATCCCGCGCGCCCGCTGCGCCTCGGCGGTCTCGACTGGCCGGGGGAGCCGGGCCTCGCCGGGCACAGCGACGCCGATGTGGTCTGCCACGCGATCGCGGACGCGCTGCTGTCCGCCGGCGGCCTCGGCGACCTCGGCGCGCGGTTCGGCGTCGACCGGGCGGAGGAGGCCGGCCGCGCCGGCATCGACTTCGTCACTCGGTCGGTGTCGCTCCTCGCCGACGCCGGTCTGACTCCACTCTCGGTCGCCGTGCAGGTGGTCGGGAACCGGCCGCGCATCGGGTCGCGCCGGGACGAGATCGTCGCCCTGCTGTCCGCCGCCGTCGGCGCGCCGGTGTCCGTCGCGGGCACCACCTCCGACGGGCTCGGCCTCACGGGCCGGGGCGAGGGCGTCGCGGCGATCGCGACGGCCCTCGTCACGGGCCGGGTGGGGCCTTCTCGCCTCCCGTAGCATCGGGGCCGTGACCGTCCGGCTCTACGACACCCGGTCGCAGGCGCTCCGCGAGCTCGACCCGGTGGTTCCGGGCCGGGTCGGGATCTACGTCTGCGGTCCGACGGTGCAGTCGTCCCCGCACATCGGGCACCTCCGCAGCGCGCTGTCCTACGACGTGCTCCGACGGTGGCTCGCGCACCGCGGACTGGCGGTCACCCTCATCCGCAACGTGACCGACATCGACGACAAGATCCTGGACGCCGCCCCGCGCGCGGGCGCGGAGTGGTGGGCGCACGCCTACCGCGTCGAGCTCGAATTCGCCGCCGCGTACCGGGCGATCGGCATCCTGGATCCGACCTACGAGCCGCGGGCCACCGGTCACATCGACGGAATGATCGCGCTCATCGCCCGGTTGATCGATCGCGGACACGCCTACCCGGCGCCGGACCGCTCCGGCGACGTCTACTTCGACACCGCGTCCTGGCCCGACTACGGCGTGCTCACCCGGCAGGCCGGCGACGCCCTCGTGGCCGGCGACGGCGAGGATCGTGCCCGGCGCAGCCCCCGGGACTTCGCGCTCTGGAAGGGCCGCAAGCCGCAGGAGCCGGAGTCGGCCGCATGGCCGAGCCCGTGGGGCGCCGGGCGGCCGGGATGGCACATCGAATGCTCGGCGATGGCGGAGCGCTATCTCGGCAGCGAGTTCGACATCCATGGCGGAGGGCTGGACCTCCGCTTCCCTCACCACGAGAACGAGCTCGCGCAGTCGACCGCGTCCGGCGCCGCCTTCGCGCGGCTGTGGGTCCACAACGGCCTCGTCACGGTCGCCGGGCAGAAGATGTCGAAGTCGCTGGGCAACTCCGTCTTCGCGGCGGATCTGCTGGGTGCCGCGCGCCCGGTCGTTGTCCGGTACGCGCTCGCTGCCGCGCACTACCGGTCCGACCTCGACCACCACGCGGGGGCGCTCGTGGAGGCCGAGGAAGCCGTCTCCCGCATCGAACGCTTCCTCCTCCGCGCCGACGAGGAGGGCGCGCCGCCCTCCGCCGCCCTCGTGCCGGACGCGTTCGCGACCGCGTTGGACGACGACCTCGGCGTGCCGCAGGCGCTCGCGGTACTCCATGAGACGATCCGGCGGGGCAACCAGGCGCTCGACGCAGGCGATCTCGGACCCGCGGGCGAGACGGCAGCCGCGGTTCGTGCGATGGTGGGGGTCCTCGGCATCGACCCGCTCGACCCGGCATGGCACGCGGGCGCTCGGGACGACGGCAGCGCGGACGCGCTCGAGGCGTTGGTCGAACGGCTCGTCGCCGAACGGCAGGAGGCACGGCGGTCGCGCGACTGGGCGGCCGCGGACCGGGTGCGGGACGAGCTGGCCGCGGCCGGCATCGTCCTCACGGACACAGGGAACGGAACGAGGTGGAGCATCGATGGCCGGTGATGCCAGGCGGCGCACGCCGAATCTGAAGGGCACGAAGGTCGGGTCGGGAGGCCGCGGGCGCCAGGCGCTCGAGGGCAAGGGGCCGACCCCGAAAGCCGAGGACCGCACCTACCACCAGGCGCACAAGCGCAAGCAGGCGGCCGAGCGGCTCGCCGCCAAACGCGGCGGCAGCACGGGCGGCGGCACCGGGGGCGGACAGAGGCCCTCGCCGCGGAAGAAGGCGGCGACCGAGGATCTGGTCACGGGCCGCAACGCGGTCCTGGAGGCTCTGCGCGCGCGGATCCCGGCGACGACGCTCTACGTCGCCTCCCGCATGGAGGTCGACGACCGGACCCGTGAGGTGCTCTCGATCGCGCACAAGCGGGACATCCCCGTGCTCGAGGTGATGCGGCCCGAGCTCGACCGCCTGACCGGCGGCGACCTGCTGCACCAGGGCATCGCGCTCACCGTGAAGCCGTACGAGTACGCCCACCCGATGGACCTGCTGCACAGGGGCCACCCGCCGCTCGTGGTCGCGCTCGACGGTGTCACCGATCCCCGCAACCTCGGCGCGATCATCCGCTCGGTGGCCGCGTTCGGCGGCAGCGGCGTCGTGCTGCCGCAGCGCCGCTCGGTCGGTGTCACGCCCGCAGCATGGCGTGCCTCCGCGGGCGCCATCGCGCGCGTGCCGGTCGCGATGGCCTCGAACCTCGCGCAGACGATCACCGCCTACAAGAAGGCCGGCGTCTTCGTGATCGGCCTGGACGGCGGCGGCGACGTCGAGCTCCCTGCGCTCGAGCTGTCCGATCGGCCGCTGCTGGTCGTCGCGGGGAGCGAGGGGCAGGGCCTCTCGCGCCTGGTCGGCGAGCTGTGCGACCAGATCGTGTCGATCCCGATCGGCGCGGCGACGGAGTCCCTGAACGCCTCGGTCGCGACCTCCATCGCCCTCTACGCGATCGCCACCACCCGAGCCTCCGCCGAATAGAGCACGACAGCAGGAATTCGCGCGCGCGTCGGCAGGAAGCGGGAGGTTCGGCAGGAACGGGCTGACGTGCCGTTCCTGCTGAAGTGGATCCTTCCTGCTTTCGTGGCAGCCGCACGACCCGAGGTGAGGGGATGAGATCCGCTCCTCCCCAAGGCGCAGGTGCCTGATCCGGCCCAGCTGGAGCGGTTCGTGTGCACGATGCTCCGTCATGGGACGATTCGCCATCTTCAGCACCGCCGAGCTTCGGGCGCGAGGTGAGACCGTCTCGAGCATCCGCGCGGAGATCGCGCTCGGGGGCCGGTTCCGGATCATCAAGGGCTGGTACGGCACACCGGAGACGCCGAGGGACGCCGTGCTCGCCATGCGGATCGGCGGGCGGCTCGGCTGCGCCTCGGCCCTGCGCCTGCACGGCGCGTGGGTCCCACCCGACGTGGGCACACACGTGGTGTTCCCGAGCGCCGCATCCGGTCGCCGCTCCGCAGGCAGGGAACGCGGCCCGTCGGTCGTCCGCCACTGGAGCGCGCCTGCCGATCGCACGGGATCCGCGTTCGGCGTCGCCCCGCTCGAGCTGGCGATCGCGGACGCACTGAAGTGCCTCCCGCCGCACCTCCTGATCGCGGTCCTCGACTCGCTGCTGCACAAGCACCTGATCTCGAGGAACCGTCTCGAAGCGCTGATCGGCCGGGGACCACGGCGGGTGCATCACCTCATCGCTCATCTCGAACCCAGGAGCGAGTCGGGGATCGAATCGATCATCCGGTACCTGCTCGCGATGGCGGGGATCAGGGTCGACGTGCAGGTCAGGATGCTCAGCGGTGACCGCACGGACATCGATGTCGGCGAATGGCTCACCATCGAGGCGGATGGTCGGGAGAGCCACGCGACGGAGGCGGGGTTCACCGCGGATCGTGTGCGCGTCGTGCGTCTCATGCGGGAGGGACGGATCGTCCTCCAGTTCGCCTACGCGACGATCATGTACGACTTCGAGTTCGTGCTCGACGCCATCCGCGACGTCATCGCCCGCCACGCCCCGGTCGCATGAGCACCACAGCAGGAAGAATCACCTTCGACAGGAAGAAAGTGCCTCGGCATTCCTGCGGAAGTGGATGGTTCCTGCTGACGTGCTCGAGAGTTCCTGCTGTCGTGCTCAGACGGTGGTGCGCCAGTCCTCCGGGCCGGAGGAGATCCGGATCGGGAGGGTGATGGAGCCGGTGGTGGGCTCCAGGAGGGCCGCCTCGTCGCGGCGGTGGCGGAGGATGTCCTCCACGTAGGAGTTCAAGGCCTCGGCCAGCGGCACGTCGCGGTTCTGCCGCTGCGACATGAACCAACGGTGCTCCAGCACCTGGTGGAACACCTCCGCCGGTTCGAGCTTGCCGCGGAGGTCGCGCGGGATCGACCGGATCACCGGCTCGAACACCCCGGCGACCCACTCGTGCGCAGCCATCTCCTCATCCATCTGCGCGCGCCCGAATGCGTGCCGCCACTGGTCGAGGTCGTTCAGGAGGCGGCGGGCCTGGTTCTCCTCCGCATCCAGCCCGGTGAGGCGCAGCAGGCGGCGGGTGTGGTGCCCGGCGTCGACGACCTTCGGTTGGATGACCACCTCGTTGCCGCCCTGGCCGGTGCGGATCGAGAGCTCCTCGATGTCGAAGCCGAGCTTGTTCAGCCGGTCGACGCGCTCGTTGATGCGCCAGCGCTCGGAGGAGGCGAAGGACTCGCGGCCCATCAGCTCGTTCCAGAGCATGCGGTACTGGGAGACGATGCGCTCGCTCGTGACCAGAGGGTCGAGGTCCTCGTCCACGTGGCCGCCCGCCGCGAGATCCATCAGCTCGCCCGCGATGTTGACGCGGGCCACCTCGAGGTCGTTCTCGCGCTGCCCCTTGGAGAGACCGCCCTGGTACAGCTTGCCGGTCTCCGCATCCACCAGGTAGGCGGCGAACGCACCCGCATCACGCCGGAACAGCGTGTTGGACAGGGACACGTCGCCCCAGAAGAAGCCGATCACGTGCAGTCGCACGAGGAGCAGCGCCAGGGCGTCGGCCAGACGGGTCGCCGTGTCCGGCCGCAGGGTCTGCGAGAACAGGGCCCGGTAGGGGAGCGAGAACCGGAGGTGCCGGGTGACGAGCACCGTCGGGAGCTCGTCGCCGTCCTCGTCGAGCCGGCCGCTGATGACCGCGACCGGCTCGACGCACGGGACGTCCAGACGCTGCAGCGTCCGGAGCATGTCGTATTCGCGCTGGGCGAGTTCGGTGGACGTCTCCTTCACCGCGACGACGTACCCCGAGAGGTTGGCGAAGCGGACGATGTGCCGGGAGATCCCCTTCGGCAGGGCCGCGATGTACTCCGCGGACCACTGCTCGAGGGGGACGCTCCACGGCAGGTCCAGCAGCGCCGGGTCGACCGTCGCCGCCGTGATGGAGAGCGAGTCCCCGAACGAGTCGCTCAAGCCGTGACTGCCGCCGAGAGGCGCGCTCCGGACTCGACGTCGAACACGTGGGTGTGGTTCTGCGCGGGGTGCAGGAACACCGTCTCGCCCACCTCGGGGTGCGAACGGCCGTCGACGCGAGCGACGATGTCCGTGCGGCGACCGCCGATGTCGGAGTGACCGTAGAGGTACCCGTCGGCGCCCAGCTCCTCGACGAGGTCCACGACGACCGGGAGGCCGTCGCCCTTGATGTTGGAGACCTCGAGGTCCTCGGGGCGCACGCCCACCGTGACCTGCTTGCCGTTGGCGTGCGAGATCGTCTCGCGCGTGAGCGGCAGCAGCCCCTCGCCGAACTTCACGCCGCCTTCGACGAGGTCCGCGGTGAACAGGTTCATCGCGGGGCTGCCGATGAAGCCGGCGACGAACACGTTGTTCGGGCGCTCGTAGAGCTCCCGCGGCGTGCCGACCTGCTGCAGGATGCCGTCCTTCAGGACGCAGATCCGGTCGCCCATGGTGAGCGCCTCGGTCTGGTCGTGGGTGACGTAGACCGTCGTGACGCCGAGGCGGCGCTGCAGCGAGGCGATCTGCGTGCGCGTCTGCACCCGCAGCTTCGCGTCGAGGTTCGACAGGGGCTCGTCCATGAGGAACACCTGCGGCTGACGGACGATCGCGCGCCCCATCGCGACGCGCTGACGCTGGCCGCCCGACAGGGCCTTCGGCTTGCGAGCGAGGTACGGCTCGAGGTCGAGGAGCTTCGCGGCCTCCAGCACGCGGTTGGCGCGCTCGTCCTTGTTGACGCCGGCGATCTTGAGCGCGAAGCCCATGTTCTCGGCGACGGTCATGTGCGGGTACAACGCGTAGTTCTGGAAGACCATCGCGATGTCACGGTCCTTCGGCGGGATGTCGGTGACGTCCTTCTCGCCGATGTAGATGTGGCCGTCGTTGACCTCCTCCAGGCCCGCGAGCATGCGGAGCGAGGTCGACTTGCCGCAGCCCGAGGGGCCGACGAGGACCAGGAACTCGCCGTCGGCGATCTCCAGGTTGAGGGCGTCGACCGCGGCACGCGTGCCGCCCGGGTACAGACGTGTCGCGTGGTCGTAGGTGACGGTTGCCATTGCTGTTCTCCTTCACCGGCAGGTACGTGCCGGACGATCCGTTGTGAGGATGACCAGTGGTCATGCCCGGCGACGTTGCCGGGCGAGGCACAGTATTGCATGCGGGTGCGGCGGTCGCCGGGGCGCCTCTGAGCCCGGCTTACGCGGGTTGGTTACCATTCCTGCCCGTGCCGTCGGACCGTCGGCACAGGAGGGACCCATGACCAACGCGCCGAGATCCTCGAAGAACGAGCGCCGCGACGCAGCACGGGAGAAGGCGCGCGAGCAGCGCATGCGGCAGCAGCGCCGCGAGCGCCGGAACCGAGTCGTCCTGCAGGCCTCCATCGGCGTCGTGATCATCGCGATCGTGGCCGTCGTCGCCGTGATCATCGTGAACTCCGTCCGGCCGCCCGGGCCCGGCCCGAAGAACATGGCGGACGGCGGCATCTCCCTGGAGGGCCCCGGCCTCACCGCCGTCACCACGCCGGCGCCCGCCGCCGACGCGACGCCGACCCCGCAGGCGACGATGCCCGGCGGCAAGGTGCTGATCCAGGCCTACGAGGACTTCGGCTGCCCCATCTGCCAGGAGTTCGAGCAGCAGTACGGCGCGCAGATCAAGCAGCTGGTCACGAGCGGCGCCGCGGTGATCCAGTACCACCCGGTCGCGATCCTCGACCACAACTTCACGGACAACGACTACTCGACCCGTGCCGCGAACGCCGCCGCCGCGATCGCGAACTACTCGCCGGACGCGTTCTACAAGTTCCACACGATCATGTACGAGACCGGTGTGCAGCCCAAGGAGGGCACGGCCGGCCTCACCGACGCGCGCCTGATCGCGATCGCGAAGCAGGCCGGCGCGACGAACATGAGCCAGATCCAGACGGCGATCACGAACGAGACGTTCAAGAACTGGGTCGGCCAGCGCACCGACGAGTTCGTCGCCGGCACCGGGTCGCTCAGCGCAGTCAAGTTCCCCGCCTCCCACACCGCGGCCGGCACACCGACCCTGATCGTCAACGGTCAGTACTGGGACGGCAAGACCGACTTCGGAGCCTTCGTGACCAGCGTCGGGGGAGCCATCTCGACCGCGACGCCGACCCCGGCGCCGACCGCGACGTCCGCTCCGACTCCGACTCCGACCCGTTCGAAGTAGGTCGGACTCGACGAAGCGCTCCTTCCCGCGGTCGGGGAGCGGCCCTTCGTGGCGCACCCCGCTGCGTGACCGGCGGCGCGTGCAGGACCGTAGGGACCAGAACGGCCTTCGGAGCGCTCGCCCTCCGAAGGCCGTGGGCACCGAGCCGAGAGTCGGAATCGAACCGACGACATCCGCATTACAAGGGCGGCGCTCTACCGACTGAGCTATCCCGGCATACGGGCTCCAGTCTACGAACGGGCGGCGGCGCCCCGTCGCGCAGACGCCGGCGCTTCAGAGCGCTTGCGCTCTGAAGACCATCGACACCGAGTTCATGCAGAAGCGGTCCCCTGTCGGGGTCTGCGGTGCGTCGTCGAACAGGTGGCCCATGTGGGAGCCGCACCGCGCGCACAGCACCTCCGTGCGCCGCATGCCCCACGCGCTGTCGTCATGCAGCACGACGGCGTCGGGGGAGACCGGCTCGAAGAACGACGGCCAGCCAGAACCGGAGTCGAACTTCGTGGTCGATGCGAAGAGCGCGGCGTCGCACGCCCTGCAGCGGAAGATCCCGTCGCGGTGCTCGTCCAGCAGGGCGCCCGACCAGGGGCGCTCCGTCCCGGATTCGCGCAGGACCTCGAACTCGTCCGGATCCAGCGCGGCACGCCATTCGGAGTCGGTCTTGGTCACCTCGTAGGTCATCGCAGCCCTCCTCTCACCATCGAACTGGTTGTGTCCCGTCCGGGACACGGCGTTTCGCCTCCACCCCGCGGGGTGTCAGCCCTTTTAGCATCCCTCCTATTCCCCCGAACGGGGGAGCGGGCAACACGGAAGGACATGGAGGACCACATGGACGACTCCGTGGGCCCCGCCGGGCACGAGTCGACGCTCTCCGCACGGGAGCTCGACATCCTCGCCTTCGAGCGCGCTTGGTGGCGCCGAGGCGGGAAGAAGGAGGAGGCCATCCGCGAGGAATTCGGGATCTCCGCCGCCCGCTACTACCAGGTGCTCGGTGCGCTCGTCGAGACGCCGGCCGCCCTGCGAGAGGATCCGATGCTCGTGAAGCGCCTTCAGCGCCTCCGCGATGCCCGAACGGTGCGGCGCGCCGATCTGCTGCGCCGGCACTCGAGCTGAGCGCGACAGGATCCGTGCCGGTGATCCCCGGCATGGGCATCGGAACACACGACGGCAGAGGGACGCGGAGAGCTGTGGCGAGAGGCACGACCGCGCGTCTGCGGGATCGGTTCGACGACGTTCCGGAGGATCTCGCCCGGGTCGGTGCGCACCGCGCACCGGCACGCCGAGGGCGTGGACTCATCACGTTCGCATGGGCGGCGCTCGCGACCGGCGTGCTCGTCGGCGCCGGGGTGCTCGGGCTGTCCGTGATCGAGAACGGCGTCTCCTCGACGGGCGACACCACGAGCAGCAGCTCGACGACGGCGTCCGCCGCGCCCGCGCCGACCGTCGACCCCAACGCGACCGTCGTCGTGCTGAACGCGACGACGACCTCGGGCCTGGCCGCCAGGGGCGCCGCGACCGCGAAGTCCGACGGCTGGAAGGTCGCATCGACAGCCAACGCCGACTCGACCGATGTGAAGCTGTCGACCGTCTACTACAGCCAGAAGTCGCAGCTCGGAGCAGCGCTCGGGCTCGCGAAGTCACTCGGCATCGGTCGGGCTCCGGAGCAGACCACCCGATTCGACGTGAAGGGGCAGTCGCGCCTGACGGTCGTGCTCGGCAAGGACTTCGTCGCCGCCTCCTGACCCGGATCCGGCCTGAACGGGTCGTGGGTGTTTCGGTGCTGTTACGGGCGTGTTGAGATGCGTCGCCGAACCGGCCCTGAGGGCCGTCCGGCCTCCCGGCGGGCGCTCCGCCGTCGCTAGATTGCCGACACAGCGCGGGGGAACCCGCCACGGAGGCAGGGAGCAGCGCCCCATGGCAAGTGGTGTCGTGAAGTGGTTCAACGCCGAGAAGGGCTACGGGTTCATCACCGTGGACGAGGGCGGCCAGGACGTGTTCGTCCACTTCTCCGCCATCGAGATGAACGGCTACCGCTCCCTCGCGGAGGGACAGCGGGTCGAGTTCGAGGTCGGCACCGGCACCAAGGGGCCCCAGGCGGAAGCCGTGCGCCCGGTCTGAGTTCGTGGCCGTCGGGTCGCGAGCACGTCGACGACGTGCCCGACGCTCGGCGCCCCTGCCGAGCGCCGCGTCTCGCAGTGGCGGAGCCCGTGACGACATCGCCGGCGCGATCCCGCACCGTCTCGATCCGGCGGACGGCGTTCCGCTGTGGGCGCACGCGCACCCCACGGCTTGCACTCCCACCCTGTGACTGCCAAAATGGGTTAGCACTCGTTCTCATCGAGTGCCAGGCGTGGCGGCAAGTGCGTCCGCGCGCGCCGTTCCGACCGTCACCGTCCAGGGAGGACGAGAAACACCTATGGCGAAGATCATTGCCTTTGACGAGGAGGCCCGCCGCGGCCTCGAGCGTGGCCTGAACATCCTCGCGGACGCCGTGCGCGTCACGCTCGGCCCGCGTGGCCGCAACGTCGTGCTGGAGAAGAAGTGGGGCGCCCCCACGATCACGAACGACGGCGTCTCGATCGCCAAGGAGATCGAGCTCGACGACCCGTACGAGAAGATCGGCGCCGAGCTGGTCAAGGAGGTCGCCAAGAAGACGGACGACGTCGCTGGCGACGGCACGACCACCTCGGTCGTGCTCGCCCAGGCGCTGGTCCGCGAGGGCCTCCGCAACGTCGCCGCCGGCGCCGACCCGATCAGCCTCAAGCGCGGCATCGACAAGGCCGTCGCGGCCGTCGTCGCCGAACTGCTCTCCGCTGCCAAGGAGGTCGAGACGAAGGAGGAGATCGCTGCCACCGCGTCCATCTCCGCCGGCGACGAGACCATCGGCGCGATCATCGCCGAGGCCATCGACAAGGTCGGCAAGGAGGGTGTCGTCACCGTCGAGGAGTCGAACACCTTCGGCACCGAGCTCGAGCTGACCGAGGGCATGCGGTTCGACAAGGGATTCCTGTCGCAGTACTTCGTGACGGACCCCGACCGCCAGGAGGCGGTGTTCGAGGACCCGTACATTCTCATCGTCAACAGCAAGGTCTCGAACATCAAGGACCTGCTGCCGATCGTCGACAAGGTGATCCAGAGCGGCAAGCAGCTGCTGATCATCGCGGAGGACGTCGACGGCGAGGCGCTGGCAACCCTGATCGTCAACAAGATCCGTGGCATCTTCAAGTCCGTCGCCGTCAAGGCGCCGGGCTTCGGCGACCGCCGCAAGGCGCAGCTGCAGGACATCGCGATCCTCACGGGCGGTCAGGTGATCTCCGAGGAGGTCGGCCTCAAGCTCGAGAACGTGACGCTCGACCTCCTGGGCAACGCCCGCAAGGTCGTCATCACGAAGGACGAGACGACGATCGTCGAGGGCGCGGGCGACCCCGAGCAGATCGCCGGCCGCGTGCAGCAGATCCGCAACGAGATCGAGAACACCGACTCGGACTACGACCGCGAGAAGCTCCAGGAGCGCCTCGCCAAGCTCGCCGGCGGCGTCGCCGTCATCAAGGCGGGCGCGGCCACCGAGGTCGAGCTCAAGGAGCGCAAGCACCGCATCGAGGACGCCGTTCGCAACGCGAAGGCCGCCGTCGAGGAGGGCATCGTCGCCGGTGGTGGCGTCGCGCTCATTCAGGCCGGCAAGCTCGCGTTCGAGAAGCTGCAGCTCGAGGGTGACGAGGTGACCGGGGCGAACATCGTCAAGGTCGCGATCGATGCGCCGCTCAAGCAGATCGCGCTGAACGCCGGTCTCGAGCCGGGCGTCGTCGCCGAGAAGGTGCGCAACCTGCCCGTCGGACACGGCCTCAACGCCGCGACCGGTGAATACGTCGACATGCTGGCCGCCGGCATCAACGACCCGGTGAAGGTCACGCGCTCCGCGCTGCTGAACGCCGCGTCGATCGCCGGTCTCTTCCTCACCACGGAGGCCGTCGTCGCCGACAAGCCGGAGCGGACCCCCGCGCCGGTCGGTGGTGGCGAGGGCGCCGGGATGGACTTCTGATCCCCTAGCTGGACCACGAAGGGCCGCATCCCCGATGGGGATGCGGCCCTTCGTGTTCATGGACTCGGACGCGCGAGCGCGCCCGAGTCCGTGTCGCAGCGACGCGCTGAACGCGCGGCGCCTCGCGACGTGGCGTGCTGTGGTGCGGCGGGTGTGCGAGCGGGCCCGAGGTGGTGTCGCAGCCACGCGCTGAACGCGCTGAACGTGCGACGTCAGCCGAAGAGGCGCGCGTTCGCGAGCTCGGTCTCCACGTACTGCTGCCCCGCGACCCGGAGCGCCCGGTCGATCGAGGCGAGCACCTGCTCGACGCTGGTCTGCGTCGTCCGCCACTGCTGCACCACGCCCTGGAATGCGATCGCCGCGGCGCCCGTCCAGACGCCCTGCAGGGCGTCGAGCTGGCCGTGCAGCGACGTCACGTCGCTCTGCAGACGCGAGACGGTGTCGGTGATCGAAGCGGCAGCGGAATCGACCGCGTCGCTGTCGACAGTGAATCGGGTCATGGTGGCCTCCTGACGGTCCCGGGGTGGGACGGTGGAGGCGCCACATTAGGAGGCGGCCCGGGTCTCCTCGTGGGCGGGCTCGTCGTGATCCGCTTCCGGCTCGTTCTCGTCGGTGGGGAGGAGGGGAAGTGCGACTCGGAAGGTCGCGCCACCGCCCGCGGTCTCGGAGATGCCGATCGTGCCCCCGTGCGCCGACACGATCGCCGCGACGATCGCGAGGCCGAGTCCGCTGCCGCCGGTGTCGCGCGTGCGCGACGAGTCCGCCCGCCAGAACCGCTGGAAGATCTTGTCGCGGACCTGCGGAGGGATGCCGTCACCGTGATCGATGACCTCGAGCACCGCGACGCCGCGCTCCTTGTCCCCGTACGTCGCGATCTCGATCGGCGTGCCATCGGGGGTGAACCGGATCGCGTTGCCGATGAGGTTGGCGAGGACCTGACGCAGCTTGTCCTCCTCCGCCAGCACGACCGGTCTGGCAGTGCCGGTGAGCAGCGGAGCGGGCACCTCGTCCACGCCGCCGTCCCGGGCACGTCGCCGGGCGCGGAGCAGGCGCGCTGATGCGAGCCGCAGCGATCCGGTCACGCTCGCCGCGTCGGCGCTCACACCTCGCCGGAACAGCCGGCTCGCCGTCGTGGTCGCCGGTGTCTCGTCGCTCGCGTCCTCGGTGACGGGACGCAGGATGTCGACCGTCCCCGTCGACTGCTCGGGGTCGTGGCCGATGACGCGGATCGGACGGCTCGGCGCGAACGCGCGTGCGTCGAGAGCCGCGTCGTGGGCGACCGGGAGCAGCTCGACGACCGTGCGCTTCAGCTCGCGGGCCTCGTCGAGCCGGGCGAGAGCGAGGAGATCCGACACGAGCGCACCCAGCCTGATCGCCTCCCGCTCGATGCGGTCCATCGCCTGCGCGACGTCCTCGCGGGACTGCAGCGCTCCCATCCGGTACAGCTCCGCGTACCCGCGCACCGACACGAGCGGGGTGCGCAGCTCATGGCTGGCGTCGCCGACGAACCGGCGCATCTGGTCGATGGTCCTCGCCCGGTCGGCGAGAGCGCCGTCGATGCGGTTCAGCATCCGGTTCAGGGATCGGTTGAGCCGGCCCACCTCCGTGTTCGGCGTCGTGTAGCCGAGCCGCTGCCCGAAGTCCCCGTCGGCGATCGCCGCGGCGGTCCGCTCGACCTGCTTCAACGGCGAGAACGTGGACCCGACGAGCACCCGGGTCAGCACGCCACCGATGACCACCACCCCGATGCCGAACACGAAGAACAGCACGAACAGCTGCGCGATCAGCTCATCGATGCTCTGCAGCGGCATGCCGAGCACCACGATCGTGTGGTCGCTCAGGGTCTTCGCCGCGATGCGGAACGCGGCAGCGTTGTCCTTGTTGATCGTGCGCGGGTGCGCGAACGACGCGACTGTGCTCGAGTCCACCCTCGGGATGCTCGGGTCGAACTCCTTCCACGTCGGGTTCGTCTGGATCACGGAGCCGTCGGCCTGCAGATGCGCGAAGACGTACTGCGTCGCGGCGGCGGCCTGGTCGCTGCCGGCCGTCGTGGCGTCGACCGTCTCCAGGGTGTGCATGATCTGCTTGTCGGCGTCGTTGATCAGGTAGGTCCGGAGCATCGTCATCGTGCCGAAGCCGGACACGACGAGCCCCAGCGTGAGCACGAGCACCGTGACGCCCGTGATCTTCGCGCGCAGCGAGATCCCGTTCCACCACTCCCCGACGGTCGCTCGCATGGTGCCGTTCATTCTGCGCGAACGGGACGGGGAGGGCGCTGCATCCGCCGTCCCACGCTTCGCCTCAGACCTTCGCCGCCTTCAGCATGTAGCCGAACCCGCGCTTGGTCTGGATGATGGGCTCCGCCGAGTGGGCGTCGAGCTTGCGGCGGAGGTACGAGATGTAGGACTCCACGATGCCGGCGTCGCCGTTGAAGTCGTACTCCCACACGTGGTCGAGGATCTGCGCCTTGGAGAGCACCCGGTTGGGGTTCAGCATCAGGTAGCGCAGCAGCTTGAACTCGGTGGGGGAGAGCTCGATCGCCTCGGAACCGACGGTCACCTCATGGGTGTCCTGGTCCATCGTCAGCTCGCCGGCGCGGATCACCGCGTCCTCCTCCGCGTGCATGGTGCGGCGGAGGATGGCCTTGATCCGGGCGACGATCTCGTCGAGGCTGAACGGCTTGGTGACGTAGTCGTCCCCGCCGACGGTCAGGCCCGTGATCTTGTCCTCGGTGTCGTCCTTGGCGGTGAGGAACAGGATCGGCGAGGTGTACCCGGATGCGCGGAGGCGCTTGGTGACGCCGAAGCCGTTCATGTCGGGCAGCATCACGTCGAGGATGATCAGATCCGGCTCCTCCTCGAGCACCGCGGAGATCGCCTGAGCGCCGTTGCTCACGGCGCGGACCGCGAAGCCCGCGAAGCGCAGGCTGGTGGTCAGCAGGTCACGGATGTTCGGCTCGTCGTCGACGATGAGGACGCGGGGCTGCTCAGAGGCCATGGTCGACAGTATCTGCGCAGTCTCTGATCGGTTCCTGATACTTCGTCGTGTGTGTCGCCGGTGCGGGGCGAGCGTCAGCGGCGACCGCGCTGAGACCCCTGCTCGCGCGCGCGGCGGACGGCCAGCACGACGAAGAGCGCGACGACGCAGAGCAGTCCGAGCGTGAGGCCCGGGAGGGGCAGGAGCTGCAGCACGAGCAGGCCGCCGGTCGTGAACGCCGAGTTCGGGACGCCGGCCGCGCGGAGGACCAGCAGGGCGATCACATCGAGCGCCGACACGGCGATGAGCGTGAACGCGACCGTCGCCAGCACGCGCTGGGCGCGCGGTGCTCCGGGATCCGCCTGCGCCACGAGCAGCGAGCCTACCGGCCCGGCACCCGGAGCCCCCGCCGCCGTTAGGATGGATCGGCCGAATCCGGCTTCCGCCCGTCACGTCCCAGTTCGCATTGAGGTCAGCATGCCCACCGGCAGAGTCAAGTTCTACGACGACAGCAAGGGTTTCGGCTTCATCACGTCGGACGACGGCGAGGAGGTCTTCCTCCACGCCTCGGCGCTCCCGGCGGGTGCGGTCGTCAAGGCGGGCACCAAGCTCGAGTTCGGGGTCGCCGCCGGCAAGCGCGGCACGCAGGCGCTCTCCGTGCGGGTGCTGGAGAACCCTCCGAGCCTCCAGCGCATGTCCCGTCCGTCCGCCGAGGACATGGCCGCGCGCATCGAGGACCTGATCAAGCTCCTCGACCGGGAGGGCGCCAACCTGCGCCGCGGGCGCTACCCCGACAGCACGCACGGCGCGCGCATCGGTGCGCTCCTGCGCCGCGTGGCCGACGACTTCGACTCCTAGCCGTGGCGGTCACGCAGGAGGAACGGACCGCGCTCGCGCTGGCGGCGCTCGGTGAGGTCACGGATCCGGACGACGTCGGCGAGCTGGTCGGCACCGACGAGGTCGAACCCGGTGTCGTCGACCTCCGGTTCGTCTGCCGACTGAGCGCCTACACGGGGTGGTACTGGACCGTGTCGACGTCCGACCTGCCCGACGGCGAGGTCACGGTGCTGGAGGTCGAGCTGCTGCCCGGCGACGGTGCGCTGCTCGCCCCTCCGTGGGTGCCGTGGACGGAGCGGCTCGCGGACTGGCGGCGCCAGCACCCTGACGAGGACCACCACGGTGAGCAGGCCGACGACCTCGACGACGACGCGGACCTCGACGACGACTCCGAGGTGGACGAGGACGACCTCGCGGTCGACGACGAGCTCGACGAGCTCGATGACGCGGAGCTCGAGGGCGCGCTCAGCCCCCAGGAGCTCGAGCACGATCCCGACGAGGCCGCGGACGGCGGCGGCCACCCCGACGACCAGGATCAGGACGGCGAGGGCGAGGGCGACCTCCGCGGTCCGCGTCCTGCCGAGGTGGACCGCAGCATCTGACGGTGCCGGGTCACCCCAGAGCCCCGACGACGTGCTCGATGCAGGCGATGAGCGCCTCGACGTCGCCCGGCTCGACGGAGGCGAAGGTGCCGATGCGGAGCTGGTTGCGGCCCAGCTTCCGGTAGGGCTCGGTGTCGACGACGCCGTTGGCGCGCAGGGTCTTCGCGACCAAGGCGGCGTCCACGCCCTCGAAGTCGATGGTGACGACGACGGGCGACCGGTCCGCGGGGTGCGTGACGAACGGCGAGGCGTACCCGACGCGCTCCGCCCAGTCGTACAGGAGCGCGGACGACGTGGACGCCCGGCCTGCGGTCCAGGCCAGGCCGCCCTGGTCGTTCATCCACCGCAGCTGCGAGTCGAGCAGCACGAGGGTGGCGAGCGCGGGCGTGTTCAGGGTCTGGTCGAGCCGCGAGTTCTCGACCGCGGCCTGCAGCGAGAGGAACTCGGGGATGTAGCGCTCGGATGCGGCGATCCGGCCGATCCGCTCGACGGCAGCGGGGGAAGCGAGCGCGATCCAGAGGCCCCCGTCCGAGCCGAGGTTCTTCTGGGGGGCGAAGTAGTACACGTCCGCCTGCGCCGCATCGAACGCGATCCCGCCGGCAGCGCTGGTCGCGTCGATCACCGTCAGTGCGCCGTCGGCCTCCACCCGGCGCACCGGCGCCGCGACCCCGGTGGAGGTCTCGTTGTGCGGCCAGGCGTAGACGTCGGCGTCCTCGACCGGCACGAGCTCCGCGCGGCCGCCCGGGGGTGCCTGCACGACGGCCGGGGCGGTGAGCCAGGGGGCCTTCGCGGCCTTGGCGAACTTCGCGCCGAACTCGCCCCACGTCCCGTGGGCGCTGCGGCGCTCGATCAGACCGAACGCGGCCGCGTCCCAGAACGCGGTCGACCCGCCGTTGCCGAGGAGCACCTCGTAGCCCTCCGGAGCGCCGAGCAGCGCGGCGACCTGCTCGCGCACCGTTCCGACCAGCGCCTTGACCGGCTTCTGCCGATGCGAGGTGCCCAGCAGGATCCGCGAGGCGGCGACGAGGTCGTCGATCTGCGCGTCCCTGATGCGCGAAGGACCGCAGCCGAACCGGCCGTCGGCCGGGAGCAGCGCGGCGGGGATCCTGATGGTCTGCGCGAGGTCCGTCACGGGGATCAGAGCCTATTCGAGAGGGGGAGTGCGGGTAACGGGCGCGTCACCCCGCCGTCCTACACTGATCACCCACCTGGAGAGGAGGGCGGCGGTGACGGATCTCGTCGACACGACGGAGATGTACCTGCGCACCATCCTCGACCTCGAGGAGGAGGCGATCGTCCCGCTGCGCGCGCGCATCTCGGAGCGACTCGGCCACTCCGGACCCACCGTCTCGCAGACGATCGCGCGCATGGAGCGGGACGGGCTCGTCGTGGTGTCGGGCGACCGGCACCTCGAGCTGACCATCGCGGGGCGGACGAAGGCCGTGCACGTGCTGCGCAAGCACCGTCTGGCGGAGCGGCTGCTCAGCGACGTCATCGGGCTCGACTGGGAGTTCGTCCACGAGGAGGCGTGCCGCTGGGAGCACGTCATGAGCGAGCAGGTGGAGGAGCGTCTCGTCGAGATGCTCGGCTACCCGACGGAGTCGCCCTACGGCAACCCGATCCCGCCGCTCGACGACCTGAGCGCGTCACCATCGCTCCGTTTCCTCGACGGTGTCGTCTCTCTCGTCGCGCACGTCCGGGAGAGTGACGGACCCGTCTCGGTGCTCATCCGCCGGCTGGGTGAGCCGGCGCAGTTCGATCCCGAGCTGCTCAGCGAGCTGAAGGCCACCGGGGTGCTGCCGGGGGCCACCGCCCTCGTCTCGGCGACGCCGCGCGGGGTCCGTCTCGAGGTGGACGGGTTCGACGAAGCCCTCGACCTGCCCACCGAGGTCGCGGTCCACGTCTTCGTCCAGCGCTGACCCGCCGCGCCGGCGCCGCGGATCCTTCGATGTCGCGTCGAAGGTTCCCGCGCGTCGTGCCGGGGAGATCGTGAGCGTCTCGTTACGTTGTTCCTGGTTTCGGGGGCACGGCGCCCCGACGCGGAGCTGTGCAGGGGGTGCACGTGGGCGGAACACCGGGCATCGACGGAACGCGGACCTCCGGGCGCGCGGCCCGCCGTGTGCTGAGCGAGCGAGCCGACTCGCGTCGCGGGCGCATGGCGACCCCGCCGGTGCGGGCCGAGGCCTCGGCACCGACGCCGACCCGCCGCGCTGCATCGAGGGTGGTGCTGTCGGTGCTCGTCATGGGGTTCGCGGCGGCCATCGTCGCGACGATCGCCCTCCCCTCCTACGCCGTCGACCCGGTGCAGCGCAGCACCGCAGCCGGCCGGCAGCTGACGAAGAGCGGCGAGCAGCGCTTCGCCGCCGGCACGGGCGTCGTGAGCGCGAAGCTGGACCGCGACACCTTCGAGGCGACCTCGTCCGCGACGCTGCTGCGCCGCCAGTACGCCACCCAGTTCGCGTCCTACTCGGGCCCGACCGCGGCGGACTACGTGAAGGCCTACGTCTCCAACCCCGCCCACCCGCCGTTCAGCCTCGACGGCGTGTACGGCACCGCGCTGAAGTACCTCGGGGTGCCCTACGTCTTCGGTGGCGCCGACCCGAGCGGATTCGACTGCTCCGGGTTCGTCATGTTCGTGTACGCGCAGTACGGGGTGAGCCTGCCGCACTCCGTCCACGCTCAGGACGCGATCGGGACGCCGATCTCGCAGGCGGACGCCCAGCCGGGCGACATCGTGGTCTTCGACAACGATGCGCACGACGGCTTCTACGCCGGCAACGGCATGATCCTGCATGCGCCGTATCCGGGCGCGAGGGTGCGGGTTCAGAAGCTCTGGACCACCGCCGTGCACTTCGAGCGGTTCGGGATCTGATCGCCACCGGCCCGCGCCGCGGGCCGTCGGACGTGTGAACGACCTGTTACAGCTGAGTTCCACTTCTCGCGATCGGGCGCGGTGCGTCGGCGCGGTCCTTTAGCCTGGCGCTCGAGACCCAGGCGGAAGGATCGAGTGATGAGCGAGAGCAGGTGCGGACGGTCCACGTCCGTCGTCCTGCGCGGAGCCCGTCACCGCAGCGTCGATCACCAACGGCGCTCCATACCGTCATCGGTGCATGAGGAACTGGGTGTCGTCCGTCGGACGGCGCCCTTTTTCGTCCCCGGGTGCCTGCCGCCCGAGGCGTGCACCGGGCTCCGCGGCGCCCGCCGCCGGGTCGGGTCCGTTCGATCCCCTGCAAGCCGTGCAGGCCGTTTCGAGAGGAACCCCAGTGCGCACCCTGGTCCTGAACGCCGGATACGAGCCCCTCGCGGTCGTGTCCTTCAAACGCGCCCTCGTGCTCGTGCTGAACGGGAAGGCGACCGTCGTCTCGGCGGATGAGAGCCACCCCGTCTTCGCGACGTCGGGAGCCTGGGATCGACCGAGCGTCATCATCCTGACCCGGTACGTTCGGATGCCGTGCCTTCGACGCGTGCCGGTCACGCGTCGAGGGGTGCTGCGGCGGGACGACTTCCGCTGCTGCTACTGCGGCAAGGGGGCGACCACCATCGACCACGTGCAGCCCCGGTCTCGGGCCGGCGCCGACAGCTGGGAGAACCTGGTCGCGTGCTGCCTCGCCTGCAACAACATGAAGGGCGACCGCACACCTGCGGAGATGGGATGGGCGATGAGGACGACGCCGAGGGTGCCGCACGGCACGACCTGGCTGGTTCGCGGGGTCGAGCGGCCGCAGGCCGACTGGCACGAGTACCTGGCGACCGCCGCGTGAGCGGCGCGCCCTGGTACCTCGACTGCGACACGGGCATCGACGACGCGCTCACGCTCGGCCTGCTCGTGGCGGAGGGCGCCGACCTGAAGGGGATCGGCAGCGTCAGCGGCAACCTCTCCTCCGTGGGCGGTGCGCGCAACACGCTCGACCTGATGGCGCTGATGGGCCGACCCGACGTGCCGGTCGCGATCGGTGCGCACGATCCCATCGGCGGCGTGTTCGGCGGCGGCGCGGACTTCGTGCACGGCGCGAACGGCATCGGCGGGGTCGAGCTGCCCCGTGCCGGCGAGCCCGTCGAGGAGTCGGCGGCCGAGATGCTGGTGCGGCTCGCTCGCGAGCACCGCGGCACGCTCAGGGTGCTCGCCATCGGTCCGTTGACGAACCTCGCGCTCGCCCTCGAGCTGGAGCCGGAGCTGCCGTCGCTGGTCGCGGACGTCGTGATCATGGGCGGTGCGGCCCGTGTGCCCGGCAACGTGACCGCGGTCGGCGAGGCGAACATCTGGAACGACCCCGAGGCGGCGAGCGCCGTGTTCGGCGCCCCGTGGACGGTCACGATGGTGGGCCTCGACGTCACGATGGTCGCCCGCTTCGAGGAGCAGCACCGGGTCGCACTCGAGAGCGGCGGCGCGGCGCCGGCAGCGCTCGCCGCGATGCTCGGCGTCTACTTCCAGTACTACACGCCGATCCTCGGTCGACCGTCCTGCGCCCTGCACGACCCCCTCGCCGCCGCGATCGCGCTCGGCGCCGTGCAGCCGACGCTCGCTCCCGTGGTCCCGGTGGAGGTCGACGCCACGGAGGGCCCCGGGCGGGGGCAGACCCTCGTCGACCTGCGCGGACGCTTCGTCGGCTACCCGGCCGTTCCGAACGCTCGGCACCGGGTCGTGCTGGGGATCCCGGAGGGCTTCGGCGACCAGCTGCTGCAGACGCTTCTCCGACTGCCTTGAGCGGACGTCAGGCGGGGGGCGTCCCGAGCAGCGCCCACAGGCGTCGCTGCGCGTCCAGCGCGAGGTCGCGGAGCTCCGTCAGGTCGTCGTCCGAGACGTCTCGCGGCTCGGAGTCGAAGACGCAGAGCGCGCCGAACGGGGCGCCGTCCGGACCGGTGATGCGGTACCCGGCGTAGAACCGGACATCGCCGGTCTTCACCTCGGGCAGGCCGCTGAAGCGGTGGTCGAGCCGCGCGTCGCCGAGGATGAGTCCGCCGTAGATCCGCATGACGCGGTTGCACACGCTCTTGCCCCGCGGCAGCGAGACGGCGACGTCGCCGCTGCGCGCGAAGTACCGGGTGGTCTCGTCGTCGATGATGCTCATCGCCGCGGACGGGGTGCTGTAGGTGGCCCGGGCGCCTTCGACCACGTCCTGGAAGGTGTCGGCCCACTCCGTGTACCGGTGGCCGATGCGGCCGACCGCGTCCACCCGGGCGAACTCGTCGAAGGGGTCGTCGGGCTGGAACCGGACCATGGGATCGATGAGCGCCGACGAGGTGGCGTCCACGATCGCGGCCGACCAGCGCGCGAGACGTTGGTCCGCGGTGCTGTCGGGCATCTCGTCCAGCTCGACCACGCGGACGAGGGCGCCCACGGCGTCGCGCGCGGCGCGGCCGTCGATCCCGGAGGGGGGCACGACGACGACCACCGCCGAACCGATGGGCACGCGAT
This sequence comes from Acidobacteriota bacterium, assembly GCA_019352055.1. GTDB lineage: Bacteria > Actinomycetota > Actinomycetes > Actinomycetales > Microbacteriaceae > Amnibacterium. The sequence continues at coordinate 18,464 of JABBOB010000010.1, read as the reverse complement.
CCGCGAGTCCGTCGGTGAGCCGTCGCACGGCATCCCCGGAAGCCGTCGCATCCCTCGCGTCGAGCACCACCACCGTTGCGTCGATGCGAGAGAGGTCCTGACCCGCGAGCAGGTCGCCGGACTCGGACGCGGCGAGCGGGGCGGGCTCGAGCGCTTCGACGTCGACCCCGTGCCCGGTCCGCGTCGCCAGCCCTTCGGCGAGGGTCTGGGCCGCTGCCGCGCGGTCCATGCCGGCGATCGATTCGGCGCCCAGCATGAGCACGCGGTAGGGGATCGGTCCGGATGCGAACGCCTTGGCGGGCACCGTGCTGCGGGAGCTCTCGGGGCTGGTGGTGGTCACGTGCGCTTCGCTTTCCATGGGCGGGCAGGTCTCGGGACTCCGGGGCCGCATCGGGAGGTCGGCATCGCGCGATACCGGTCGCGACCTCGGAGGTCGTGGCGGCGGGTTCGGATCGACGCTATTGGTGCCTGCCGGTATGCTGCTGCCGCCACTCCAGGCGTGTTCCTGGCAGTTCTCCGTGCCGACGGCGCCGAAGAGGGTGGATCCGCGCACCGGAGCGCGTCGGGGCGCGCACGCGCGCGGACTCACCCGTGCAGCCGTGCGGCGATCCGTCCGACCGCGTCGATGTACCCGTCGAGATCGGGCTCGTGCGATCGTGACTGCAGCAGCACGGTCGTCGCTCCCGCATCGAGGAATCGACGCACCGTCGTCTCGATCTCGGCGTCGGGTCCGGTCGCCGCGAACCGGCGCTCGCCGGACAGGTTCCAGAGGTCGAACTCCGACTCCATGCGCTCGGCGGCCCCCTCCCCGAACTCGGCGTGGGTGAACACGACGACCTCGTGCGCGCCGTCGCGACCGGAGGCGTGACGCGCGGCGGCGATCCGCTCCACGGCGGAGCGCACCATCTCCGGGGTCGTCCCGGTGGTGAGCACGGTGCCGTCCGCGACCGTTCCGGTGAGCGCGATGGTCTTCGGCCCTTCGCCCGCGGCGAGCACCGGGACGCGACCCTCCGGCGGCCACCCCAGCCGCACCGCATCGAGCTGCACGTACCGGCCGTCCGCCGTGACCTCGTCCCCGGCGAGCAGTCGTTGCAGCGCCGGCACGTACTCGCGCATCAGCGTCAGCGGGGAGGCGACGCGCCGGCCCACCTGGCCCATCCAGTCCAGCACGCCGTGCCCGACGCCGAAGCGGGCGCGACCGGGGAAGAGACGCTCGATCGTGGCGAGCTCCATCGCGGTGATCGCGACGTTCCGGAGGGGCATCGGCAGGATTCCGACGCCGATGCGCAGGCGGTCCGTCGCGGCGAGGGCGGCGACCATCGCCGCGATGCCGCTCTCCTTGAAGCAGTCCTCGAAGACCCAGAGCTCGTCGATGCCCGCCGCCTCCGCCCGGCGCGCCGCCCAGCGGAGCCGCTCGGGCGCGAACGTCGGTTGGAAGATCGTCCCGAGCGATGCCATGGCGCCATTGTGCTCCGATGCGCGGCGGGCACCGCGGGGAGGCGTAACGTCCGCGCATGCGAGGTGCGCCGTGGGAGGGGTTGTTCTACGGGTTCGTGGTCGAGCTCGTCGTCGCGATCGGGTCGTTCGCCTACGCGCTCCAGACGCAGGACTTCCTCGCACGGACGATCGCCTGGGCGTTGTTCGCGTTCGTCTCCGTCACCGGCGTCCGGACGCTGCGCCGAGCCGTGGCCCAGCGCGACCAGCCCGACCGGCCGGTGGGCCGCTGGTGGTTCGGGGGCTGACCGTCAGCCGACCCGCTGCAGACCGGTCACCCGCAGCAGGTCGAGCCTCGACGCGTCCTGCGACCCCGGTACCGCCGTGTACACGACGATCCGAAGATCGCTGCCCGGGGCGGTCAGCACGTCGCAGTCGATCGTGACCGGCCCCACCGAGGTGGTCATGACGGTCTTGCGGCTCGACCGGTGCCGAGCGACGTGCGCTTCGGCCCAGCGGCGCTCGAAGTCCGGTGACGACCCGCGGAGGCGCGAGACGAGCGCCGTGAGCCCCACGTCCTGCGGATAGCGACCCGACGCCTCGCGCAGGTCGGCGGCGAGGTCGCTGGAGAACTCGTCGCGGTGCGCGTCGTCGAACGCGATCACACCGGGCCCCTCGGTGAAGTGCCTCCACGCGACGTTGCGCTGGAGACCGTGCCGCCCACTGGGATCGCCGGTGAGCGCGGCCCACAGCGGGTTCCACTGGAGCAGGTCCCAGGACGCGGACATCACCGCCATCGGGGTGTCCTCGAGGCGGTCCATCATCCGCTGCACGCCGGCGGGGATGTGCCGGGGGACCCGACCGCGCGAGGGCACGGCCGCGCCGCCCGATCGGTAGAGGTGGTCCCGCTCCTCGTCGGACAGCCGGAGCGCCCGAGCGAGCGCGCCGAGCAGCTGAGGCGACGGGTGCTGCGCGCGACCCTGCTCGAGCCGGACGATGTACTCCACGCTGATGCCGGCGAGGGCCGCGAGCTCCTCCCGCCGCAACCCCGGCGCGCGCCGCCCGGGACCTGCCGGCAGTCCGGCCGCCGCCGGCCGCATCCGGTCGCGCCATGCGCGCAGCACCTCGGCGAACTCCTCCATGCCGCCATCGTCTCGCGCATCGATGAGGGAGGGGTGGTACCGGCAGGGCAGAGTGAGTCCCGTCGCCCGCGGTGGATGGTGGGGCCATGACCACGACACTGATCACCGGAGCCGGCAGGAGCCTCGGGCTCGAGACCGTCCGACGCCTCATCGACGCCGGGCACACCGTCTACGCAGGGGTGCGCGATCCGGCTCGCGGGGAGGCCGCCCGGGCGCTCGGCGCTCACCTCGTCCGGATCGACGTCACCGACCAGGCCTCGGTCGACGCGGCCGTGGCCCGGCTGCCCGAGCTGGACGTGCTCGTCAACAACGCGGGGATCCTCGGCGGTGGGATCACCGTCGATGGGCTCGACGCCGCCGCGATGGCCGAGACGCTCGACACCAACGTGGTCGGGATCGTCCGTGTCACCCAGGCGGCCCTGCCACTGCTGCGGAGGTCGACGAACGCGGTGATCGTGAATGTCGCGTCCGGGGTCGGCTGGCCGCGGTGGCTGACGACGCCGGGGCGGGACGAGTACCCCGTGCCGAGCGTGCCCTACGCCGCGTCGAAGGCGGCCGTCATCGCGCTGACCGTCCAGTACGCCAAGAACCTGCCCGGCATGCGGGTCAACGCGAGCGACCCCGGCTACACCGCCACCGAGTTCAACGGGTACGGCGGCCACCAGACCGTCACCGAGGGGACGGACGCGACGGTCGCGCTCGCCACCCTGAGCGCCGACGGCCCGACGGGGGAGTTCCACGACCGCACCGGCCGCATCGAGTACTGAGGACGCGAACGCCGAGGGCACCCCCGCGGCGACGCCTCAGAGCCAGCCCCTCCTCCGCAGGGCGAGGAACAGGCCACCCGCCAGGCCGACGATCACGGTCGTGCTCGTCGCGAACCCCCACTCCTTCGAGAACCCGGGGTACGGCACGTTCTGGCCGTAGAAGCCGGTGACCGCGGTGGGGACGGCGATGATCGCCGCCCACGAGGCGAGCTTGCGGGTGATGATGTTCAGGTCGTTGCCCTGTTCGTTCAGATTCGTCTCGAGCACGCTCGACACCTGGTCCCGGGCGGCGTCGAGGTCGCCCACCGCGGAGACCACGTGATCGAGGACGTCCTGGTAGTAGGGCTCCATCTCCGGGGTCACGAGCGCGCGGTCGTCGCTCCCGCGCAGCAGACGGCCCACGACCTCGTGCATGGGGCCGACCACGCGGCCGACCCGGCTGAGCTCGCGCCGCAGCGCGAAGCCGCGCCGGCGGACGTCCGAGCGGTCGCCCGAGTCGAACACCTCCTCCTCCAGGACGTCGATGCGGTCCGCGATCTGCTCGACGGTCCGGTACTGGCCGTCCACGACCGAATCGAGGAGGCCGTGCACGAGGAACCCCACGCCGCCCTTCGTGAGGTGAGCGCTCGCGTCCCACCGGTGGAGGAGGGCGTCGACGTCGTAGTCGGACTTGCGGACGGTGATCAGGGCGCGGTTCGTGATGAACGCGCTGATCTCGCTGACGATCAGGTCGTCGTCCTCGCCCTCCGCCGGCTGCGCCCCCTGCAACTCGGAGCGCAGCGCCAGCGCGTACATGTTGGCGAAGAGGTGGGTCTGGTAGCGATCGAGCTTCGGGCGCTGGTGGTCCTGCACCGCGTCCTCGACCGCGAGCGGGTGGAGACCGAATTCCTGCGTGACGATCGCCAGGTCCGCGATCTGCGGGTCGAACAGATCCAGCCAGACGAACGAGTGCTCGTCCTCCTCGAGGCGCTCGCTGATCCCCTCCGCAGGGAAGCCCTCCTCCGCGACGCGACCGGCGCGGTACCACCGGGTCCGCGTCGGACATCGCGGTGGCGTCGCCTCGGTGACGCTCGCTGCGGTCGTGCCGGCGGTCTGCGGATCCCCGGGCGCCGACTCGGGGGCCGGAACCGGCAGCGGGTACTCCTCGTCGTCGGACATCCGCCCAACCTCGCGCACCGGTGCTGAGAGCCCTCTCGGCGGATCGGACCCACGAGCCGCGGTGCGCCGGCCGTTCACGGCGGCGACCAGCCGCTGATGTGCCATTGCGCCCAGGTGGCCGCGATCCAGAGGAACTGCCCGGCGATCCCGAGGACGAGCAGCACGCCGCGGAGCACGCGCGAGCGCACGGTCGCGAAGGCGCCGAGCATCGGGAACAGCGGCAGCAGCAGCCGGAAGGTGCTGGACTGCGGGTCGAAGACGGCGAGCAGGTAGGCGCCGTAGGTGGCGGACCAGATGCGCACGTCGGCACCGAGGCGACGGACCTGGGGGACCGCGAGGAGGAGCGCGGCGAACACCGCCGCCCCGACGGCGAGCAGCAGGATGCCGGCGGGCCCGGGGGCGATGCGCTCCGCTGCCGTCAACCAGGACACGAAGGGGACGAACGGTCCTTCGCCGACGTGCGATCGCCTCCAGGCGGTCTCCGACGCCAGATAGGCCCCGCGGTCGCCGGTCACCGCCCAGGCCACGAGCGGCCAGAGGACGGCACCGACCCCCGCGACGGCGACCGCGACGAGCGCGACGACCAGCCTTGCACCGCGGAGCGGCGGGTCCGCGGTGCGGTGCAGCAGCCGCAGCAGGACGTGGATCCCCACCACGACCGCGAGGGGCACGCCGATCGGCCGCGTCAGGTCGGCGAGCAGCAGGAGCGGGATCAGCGGCAGGTAGTGCCGCCGCACGAGGAGGAGGAGGCTCGCGCAGAGCAGGAGCATGCCCATGGACTCGGCGTAGGCGACCTGGAAGAGCGCGGACAGCGGGCCGAAGCACACGAGTGCCACCACGAACGACGCCGGCAGGCCCAGCGCGCGCAGGAGACGGTCCAGCACCAGCACCGCGCCGAGGGAGCACAGGCCCGCGACCAGCACGGAGGCGATGTCCCAGGGGATCCCCGTCGCAGCGGTCGTCAGGTCGACCACGGCCGGATAGGCGGGGAGGAAGGCCCACGCGTTCGGCAGCACATGGCCGGACGCGTCGAGCTGGAGGCGGCTCGGGTAACCCGTGGTGGCGATCGTGTGGAACCAGCCGCTGTCCCAGAACTGCGCGAACCGGAAGTACCCGGGGTGGGCCGGAGCCCAGAAGGTCGGGCCCTCGTGGGCGGCGAAGAACAGCACGAGCGCGGTCGTCACCACGCGGGAGGCCAGCCAGATCGCGGTCACCCGGATCCACCAGAGCGAGCCCAGCCGACGCAGCGTCCGGACGTCCTTCTGCGGCGCTCGTGTGGTGACGGTGCTCACGTGAGGTGTCCGCTCGGTCCCTGCGCGGTGCGGGGCAGGCCGACGTCGTCGGCCTGCCGTCCTCGTCGGAGGAAGGCGGGTGAACCCCAGCGGCGACGGAGCGGCCGCTCCACCAGCAGGTAGGAGGCGGTGCAGAGGGCGAGCAGAGCCGCACCCCACACGATGCCCCAGCGGGTCTGTGCAGGGTGGAAGCCCGTCAGTCGCACGAACGCGACGATGGTGAGGATGTTCCAGAGGTAGAGGCCGTACGACAGCCGGCCGAGGAACGCGAGCGGCCTGCTCCCGAGCACCAGGCGGGCCGCGCGGCCGGTGGAGCCGGACGCCCAGAGCACGACGCCGGTGGCGAATACGGCCGCCTGCCCGAAGGCGTCCGGGTCGATCGCGTCCAGTCCTGGGATCGTCGGGAGGCGGAACTCGAGGACCAGCAGACCCACCGCACCGAGGGCGCCTCCGATGCCGATCACGACGTCCCCGGCGCGACCGGGGGTGTACCGGGCGCGGAAGACGGCGATGAGCACGCCGAGCACGAGCGCATCGTAGTGCGAGACCGGTCCGAAGAAGACGGATTCGTGGGACGCGTTCGTCGCGAGCTCGAGCGCGCGCAGGACCCACGCGCCGGCGACGAGCACGAGGAGGAGGGGGGCGATCAGGCCCCGGTGCCGGCGCCACAGGAGCAGGAGCCCGATCGGCCAGAGCAGGTAGAACTGCTCCTCGATCCCGAGCGACCACGACCACTGGAAGTGGATCCCGACAGCGGTGTTGCCGCTGATCGCCTGGATCAGGTCCATCGACGAGGTCAGCGCGCCGACGGGGCCTGCCCAGTAGGTGGCCGGGGACCGCCCCACGACCACCAGGTATCCGACGGTCGCGATCACGACGACGACGAGGGCCGGGGCGAGCCGCGCGAACCGCCGCCAGTAGAACCGCCGGAACGACACCGTGCCGGATCGATCGCACTCGTGGATCAGCAGGGACGTGATCAGGTACCCGCTGAGGACGAAGAACACCGTCACGCCGTGGAAGCCGTGGCTGTGGAAGCCCGCGTGGTCGCCGATGACCGCGACGACCGCGAGCGCTCGCAGACCGTCGAGCACCGGGTTGTAGCGGCTGGCGGTGGCCGCGCTCTGCGCCGCCAGTCCGCCGGTCACCCGCGCGACCATAGGCGCTCTCGTCGGGAGACGCGGGAACGCCGCATCAACGCAACATGACCGGGCACCCGCGCAGCATGCTCCGGAGGGTCGAGCGGCCGCCCCCTGCAGTCCGCAGCCGCGCCGGTCCGACGCGGCCGGGAGGGGTGTTCGGGTCCGCTGTCGTGGAGACTTCGATGGTGCTCCCCATCCGCTCCCGGCCCCGCTCCTCCGGCCGATGAGGGCGTTCGTCATCACCGCACCCGGGGAGGCCGGTGTGCAGGAGCTGGCCGCACCGCTCGCGGGGCCGGGCGAGGTCGTCGTCGACGTGCGGAGAGCCGGCGTCTGCGGCACCGACCTCGAGTTCTACACGGGGGAGATGCAGTACCTCCACGACGGGCACGCGTCCTACCCGATCCGGATCGGCCACGAGTGGGTCGGCACGGTGGCTGCCGTCGGCGACGGTGTCGAGAACATGTGGATCGGCCGCCGGGTCACTGGCGACACGATGCTCGGATGCGGGGTGTGCCGGCGCTGCCTGCAGGGGCGACAGCACGTGTGCGCGTTCCGGACCGAGATCGGGATCCGAGGCGGCAGACCCGGAGCGCTGGCCGACCAGGTCGCGGTCCCGGCTCGGTCGCTCCTCGCACTGCCGGACGATGTCGACGACGCGCTCGGCGCGCTCGTGGAGCCGGGGGGCAACGCGCTTCGCGCGGTTCGCGGGGCGGCGCTTCGGCCCGGCGACACCGCGCTCGTGCTCGGACCGGGGACGATCGGGCTGCTCGTGGCGCTGTTCGCCCGTGCCGCCGGAGCGACGGTGCACCTGGTGGGCGTCGACGAGCGGTCGCTCGCGTTCGCCCGCGGACTCGGCTTCGACGGCGTCTGGACGGCGGAGGAGCTGCCGGACCTGCCGTGGGACGCGGTGATCGACGCCTCCAACGCGGCCGCGCTGCCGGCCAGGGCGCTCGACCTGGTCGAGCCCGGTGGTCGCGTCGTCTGCATCGGTCTGGCCGGCAGCCCGAGTCGCATCGACACCCGCACCCTCGCGCTGAAGGACGTCACCGCGGTGGGGGTCCTCAGCGCGTCCGGTGGACTCGACGGCGCGATCGAGGCCTACGCGTCCGGCACCGTCGATCCCCGCCCGCTCGTCGCCGCCACGATCGGACTCGGCGACCTCGCCGGGGTCCTCGCCGGGCGGCGCCCGACCGGTGCCGGTGCGGGACCGAAGACGCACATCGATGTGCAGAAGGAGCAGCGCCCATGACCGAGTTCGCCGGACTGACCGCGATCGTCACCGGGGGCGGCAGCGGGCTGGGTGCCGCCACGGTGCGCCTCCTGCTCGCCGGCGGGGCGATGGTCGCCGCGCTCGACGTCCGTCCGGAGGGCGCTCCGGAGGGCGCGGTACCGCTCAGGTGCGACGTCGCCGACGACGACTCGGTGGCCGAGGCGGTCGCTGCGGCCGCGGGCCTGCTGGGTGGCATCGACATCCTCGTCAACAACGCGGGGATCGGAGCGAGCGGCGACATCGCGGCGAACGGCAGCGGCGAGTGGGCGCGCGTGCTCGACGTGAACGTGACCTCCATCGCCCGGGTCACGCGCGCCGCGCTGCCGTACCTGCGCGCCTCCGCGCACGCCGCGGTCGTCAACACCTGCTCGGCGGTGGCGTTCGTGGGTGTGCCGAATCGAGCGCTCTACAGCGCGTCGAAGGGAGCCGTGGCCGCGCTGACCCTCGCGATGGCCGCGGATCACGTCGGCGACGGCATCCGCGTGAACGCGGTCGCTCCGGGGACCGCGGACACGCCGTGGGTCGGGCGACTGCTCGCCGCGAGCGATGACCCGGAGCAGGCCGCCGTCGCGCTCCGGGCCAGGCAGCCCCTCGGCCGTCTCGTCACGGCCGACGAGGTCGCCCACGCCATCGCTTCGCTGGCGTCGCCGCTGGCCGCGTCCACGACCGGGGCGGTGCTGCGCGTCGACGGCGGCATGACCTCGCTGCGCGTCGGCTGACCGCCGCGCAGCGCCCCGAGGCGCGCGGTCCCGCTCACCGCGTCGGGCGCCGGTCCTCCGTTGACGCGAGGGCGTCGATCAGGTGATGCAGGAGCCGTCGGGCCTCAGCCTGAGCACCGTCGTCCAGGCCGGCCAGCATGCGCTGCTCGACGGCGCGAACGGCGACCGTCGCCTTCGCGAGCCGGCGTCTCCCGAGGGGGGTCAGGCGCGTCGGCAGGACCTTGCCCGCCGGTGCGGTCGAGGGTCTGGCCACGATGCCGTCCTGCTCCAGGGCCTGGAGCAGGACATGCATCGACTGCCGGGAGACGAAGGCCCCTCGTGCGAGGTCGGAGTTGGAGAGGCCGGGTCGTTGGGCCAGCAGCTCGAGGCAGGAGTAGTGCGTCACGGTCATCCCCAGCGGCCGGAGCGCCGCCTCCATCGCCGTGCGGAGTGCGCTGGACGCCTCCTTGAGCAGGTAGCCGACGGACGTCTCGAGGTCCACGCCGGTGTCGTCCCGGGTCATGTCAGAAGTCTGACATAGGATCGTCTGTGTCAGAAGCCTGACACAGACGAAGGAGCCCGACCATGTCCGTCACCGGACCCGACTTCATCTCGCTCCAGGTCCGCGACCTGGAGCGCTCCGCCCGGTTCTACGAGCAGTACCTCGGCCTCGTCCGGTCGACAGCGGGACCCCCGCACGCCGTCGTCTTCGAGACGACGCCGATCGCGTTCGCGGTCCGCGACGTCGGGCCAGGGGTCGACCTCGACTCGGTCCCGCATCCAGGGGTCGGCACCGCGCTCTGGCTGCACGCCACCGACGCGCAGGCCATCCACGACGCGCTCGTGGTCGGCGGTACCCCTATCGTCGCCGAGCCGATCGACGGCCCGTTCGGGCGCACCTTCACCTTCGCGGACCCGGACGGCTACCGGATCACCCTGCACGACCGCGGCTGAGGCGGCCCCGCGGGGCGACCGACCCGGGGGTCGGCCTGGTCACGACCTGGGCGGACGATCCCCGGTTCCCCCCAGCTCCTCCTCGATACGGGCGCGTTCCGCGTGCGCCCACCGCATGAAGAACGACAGCGCGACGAACGCCTCCGCGATGAGCAGCATGACGGCGAAGGTGCGACCCGAGACGGTCAACGAGAACAGGAGCAGCACGACGGGCGGGATCGTGGAGAACGCGAGAACGGTCCAGAACCAGCGCGGCTGGCCCCAGAGCCGTTCACTCCTCATCGTCATACGGTAGGGACCTCTGATCGGGATCGACTGAGCACGTTCGGCTCGGTGTCGGTCCGCGGGCCGAGAGGGTCGCCTCAGGTGCGCTCGCTACCGTGCGCTCCGCCGATCGGAGCCGATCGGTTCCCCGACCTGCAAGGAGCCAGGATGCCGCTCGTCCGCATCGATCTGATCCGTGGCCGAAGCGCCGAGGAGGTCAGGGGTCTCGCCGACACCGTGCAGTCGGTGCTGGAGGAGGTCTTCGCCGCGCCCGCCCACGACCGGTACCAGCTCATCACCGAGCACGACGCCGGCCAGGTCATCGTCGAGGACTCCGGCCTCGGCATCCCTCGCAGCGATCGCGTCGTCGTGATCGAGGTCACCCACCAGGGCCGCGACCGCGCGCAGAAGCAGCTGCTGTACGAGACCCTGGCCGAGCGGCTGGACGCGTCCGGGTTCGTCGCGCCGACCGACCTCGTCGTCTCGTTGGTCGAGAACACGAAGGAGGACTGGTCCTTCGGGCACGGGCGCGCGCAGTTCCTGACCGGCGAGCTCTGAGCGAGGTCGGATGCCGCCCGGGACCGGGATGCGTTCACGATTCGACGTGGCGGAACCCCGGGTGGACGCCTCCTCGCGCCCTCGCGCACGCGGAGCGTCCATACGGACGACGTACCGTGAAGGCAGCACGGTGAGGCAGGAGGACGAATGCCCCCCTTCGATGCACTTGCCACGGTCCGGCTGGACCCGATCGCGGCGGTCGTCATGGTCGGCGCGATAGCGCTGTACCTCGGTGCGGTACGGAAGGCGCGCGCACGGGGGCGCTCGTGGCCGAAGTCCCGCTCGCTCCTGTTCCTGCTGCTCGGCGTCGGCTGCTACGCGGTGGTCACGTGCGGGTTCCCCGGGGCGTACAGCTCCGTGCTCCGCTACGCGTTCGTCACCCGCGCGGTCGCGCTCGTCGCGGTCGTCCCCGCGCTCGTGGTGCTGGGCCGTCCGGTTGCGCTGGCCCGCGCTGCCACAGGACCGATCGGCGCCGCACGGGTCGATCGGATCATCGGATCGCGGTTGGCGCGAGCCCTCGGCAACCTCGCGGTCGCCCCCCTCGTGCCGCTGGCGGTGTTCATCGTGCTGCTCACACCGGTCTCGGGCTGGTTGCGGGTGACGCCGTTGGGCTCCGCGCTGGTCGACACGGTGATACCGGCAGCGGGGCTCATGGTCGCGATCCCCCTGGCGGAGCCCTTCGCGGCCCCTTCGGGGATCGCGGTGATCGCGGAGTTCATGATCTCCTTCGCGGAACTGGTCGCGGATGCGATTCCGGCGATCCTCATGAGACTGTCGACCACGGTGGTCGACGGTCTGCCGCATCTCGCCGCGGCCGCACCGCTCTGGGCGCCGCACCCGCTGCGGGACCAGCAGCTCGCAGGCGATCTGCTCTGGTGCATCGCCGAGGGCGTCGACGTGCCCGCGGTCATCCTGCTGTTCGTCCGGTGGCTGCGTTCCGACCGTCGGGAGGCCAAGCGGATCGACGACCTGTCCGACGAGGAGTACGCCGCGCTCGCCGCGCAACATCTGCGCGGTCAGTGACTCGGGAGTACGAGCGTCGCACTCCCGCCGCGCGCTCACGGGTGTCGACAGCTCCGAGATCGACGGAGCCGTCACCGCACCGCACAGGCGGCTGACGAGGACGATTCCCGGCCTGGCCCCCGGGTGCAGGACAGCGCTCCTCAGGGCCAGGGACCACGCAGCCGTTCAGATTGGCCGCAGCAACGCCGCTGCTCGGCGGCGCAGGCGCGATGGGAAGCCGTCGTACCCTCCGTTCGGTGCAACCCGCGCCCGGACGGACGCGGGTTCGGCTGCTGGGCGGAGGGGAGACGGGTGGCTCGGAGGATCGACGTGAGTGCAGTCCAGCGTCACCGCGCCGGTTCGGCACACGATCGTCGGGGGTGGCGGGGCCTCCTCCGCGGGCTGGTCACCGTGGCACTGGTGCTGACGGTCAGCGCGGTCTCGATCGGGGCGATCGCGTCGTGGCAGCTGACCCGCACGCTCGTCGCGAACTCGGTCAGCATCGACAACGGTCACGCGCCGGTACCGAACATCGCCGCGCTCTCCGGCGGGTTCAACGTGATGCTGGTCGGTGAGGACAACGCGCCGGGACAGCACGGCTGGGGCTCCGCCCGCCAGTCGACGCAGAACGATGTGGACATCGTGGTCCACGTCGCCGCGGACCATCGCAGCGGTGTCGTGCTCAGCATCCCTCGGGACCTCGTGATCGACCACCCGCAGTGCGAGGACCCCACGACGAAGCAGGTGTTCCCGCCGATGCTGCAGCAGCCGCTGAACACCGCGTTCATGCGCGGGGGACTCGGCTGCGTGGTGGCGACCACGTCGCGCCTCACGGGTCTCACGATCCCGTACGCGGCCCTCTTCAGCTTCAGCAGCACGGTCGCGATGGCCGACGCGGTCGGCGGCGTCCCCGTCTGCGTGACCAAGGCGATCGATGACCCGTACTCGGGCCTGAAGCTGCCGGCAGGCCGGTCCGTGATCACGGGGCGCACCGCGCTCGCGTATCTGCGGAGCAGGCACGGCGTGGGCGACGGCAGCGACCTCGCACGCATCTCCTCGCAGCAGGCGTACATGTCGTCGCTGATGCGCAAGATGACGAGCAGCAGCACGCTCACCAGCCCGACCCGGCTGTACACCCTCGCCGCCACCGCAGCGCACACGGTCACGCTGTCCACGTCGCTGGCGAGCATCGACACGATGGTGTCGATGCTGCTCGCGGTCAAGGACATCCCGACCAACCGGTTCGTCTTCGTGCAGTACCCCACCCGACCAGATCCCGCGAACCTCAACAAGGTCGTCCCCGACCCCTACCTGGCCCCCCTCCTGCTGAAGCGCATCTCCACCGATCAGCCGGTGCGGCTCGACCACGCCGCCAGCGGCTACAGCACCACCGTCGTGAAGGCGCCGGCGCACCACGCGGCCACGAGCACGCCCACCCCCAGCCCCACGTCCACCGCCCGCCAACCCGCGGCGCTGAGCGGGCTGAACGGCCAGACGGCGGCCCAGCAGACCTGCTCCGTCGCGTTCCACGGCTGATGCGCATGGCGGACCCGGGAGCTCACAGTCGGCGCTCCGGCCGGCGTCCGTGAGCGACTCGGACGCTCGGACGGGGGCGGAGTGGGGCTGACGACGGTCGTGAACCGGCCGTCGGCGAACCGGGAATCCCGATTGCGGCCTTCGACGAGGTTGCGGAACATCGAGCTGGGGCTGCTGCTGTTCGCGGTGGCGGTCTCCGCGGTGGCGATCGTGCTGGTGCAGCTCGGCGCGCTGGGCCGAGTCGATCCGGGCATCCTGTCGCTCGCGGGCGTGCCCGCGCTGGCGCTGCTGGTGCTGCACGTCGTGCTGCGCTTCGCGGCTCCGGCCGCGGATCCCTTCATCCTTCCGATCGCGACCGTGATCAACGGGCTGGGGATCGCGGAGATCTACCGGATCGATCTCACCCCGACCGGCGTCGCCCACCACACCGACGACGGGACCCGGCAGATCCTGTGGACGGCGTTCGGCGCCGCGACCGCGATCGCGGTGGTGCTGCTCGTGCGGCACCACCGTTCCCTGCAGCGGTACACCTTCATCAGCATGCTCGTGGCGGTCGTGCTGCTGCTCCTCCCGCTCGTCCCGGGGCTACGGCTCGCGAACGCGGGTGCAGCCGTGTGGATCCACATCGGGCCCCTGAACTTCCAGCCCGCCGAGGTCGGCAAGATCGCCCTGGCGTTCTTCTTCGCGGGGTTCCTCGTCACGCGACGTGACTCCCTCGCCATGGTCGGGAGGAGGTTCCTCGGGATCCGCTTCCCACGAGGCCGTGACCTTGGGCCGATCCTCGTCGTGTGGGTGCTGGCACTGCTCGTCATCGTCGCCGAGCACGCACTCGGGACCGGGGTCCTGATCTTCGGCATGTTCGTCGCGATGCTCTACGTCGCCACCGGCCGCACGAGCTGGGTGCTCCTCGGTCTCCTCCTGGCCGGCGCCGGCGTCTGGGGGACGGCTCAGGTGCTTCCCTACGTCGCCGGCCGCTTCACGAACTGGCTGGGTGCGTTCAAGGGCACGCTCTACGACCAGCCCGGAGGCAGCTACCAGCTGGTGAACGGGCTCTTCGGTCTGGCCCACGGCGGCCTGTTGGGCACCGGACTCGGTCAGGGGCGCCCCGATCTGACGCCGGCGGCGGACAGCGACTTCATCGTCGCGTCCCTCGGTGAGGAGATCGGCCTCGTCGGTGTCTTCGCGGTGCTGTGCCTCTACCTGCTGTTCGTGTCCCGGGGGCTCAGGATCGCCTTCGCCGCGGCTGATGACTACGGCACGGTGCTCGCTGCAGGGCTGACGTTCGAGTTCGCGCTCCAATGCTTCGTCGTCATCGGCGGAGTCATGCGCGTCATCCCAGAGGCGGGGCTCACCACACCGTTCCTCGCAGCCGGTGGGTCCTCCCTCGTCGCGAACTGGATGATCGCCGCGGTGCTCCTCCGCATCTCCAACACCGTCCGCGGCGCACCCCAGGCGGTGATCTGAGCGGGTCGGCCCGCTGTGCGATCCGCGAGCGTTCGGCGCGCACGCGCACCCGCACCGGGCAGGCACGCCGTCACTGGAAGATGTTGACGGCGCGGGCGACGACGAGCGCGACGGTGACCAGCGCGATGACGCTCTGCACGAGCATCAGCATCTTCGCTCCGCGGCTGAGGGGCATCGTGTCCGTCGGGCTGAACGCGGTCGCGTTGGTGAAGCTGACGTACAGGTAGTCGAGGAAGGTCGGCCGCCATCGCTCCTTCGCGAGATGCGGCGCGGTCATCTGAGGGAACAGGAAGTCCGGGTGGAGACGCCCGCCCGCGGCCCGAGCGATCGGGCCGCCCCGGTCCACCTCCCAGTACCAGAGCGCGAACGCGATCACGTTGGTGATGTAGACGGCTCCGCCGTTCGCGAGCAGTGCGGTCGCGCCGCCGGCGATGCGCCCCTGCAGCAGTCCGCGGATGAGCAGGGCGGCGCTGGCCCCGTTCGCGACGCTCACGAGGGCGACCAGCAGCAGGCTGACTCGCCGGATCAGCCGGCCGTCCCGACCTTTCCGGAACGGGTTGGCGATGAGCAGGCCGAGCGCGAGGCCCCCTTCCGCCGACGGCAGGAGCCACCCCGGTCCCAGCGACAGGCGCTCCGGGAGCGCCAGCTGGAGAGCAGCCGCGATGACCACAGCGGTGAATGGGGCCCAGCGCGTCTCCTCGCTGTGCCCGGCCGCCCAGTGCGGAAGCGGGGCCCCGAAACCGGGAGCGCCCTGTGCCCGGTCGCTCGGCTGACTCACGCCGACCGCCTCGGCGTCATCGAGCGGATCCGTCGGGGGAGTCGCGCGACGGGGACGACGCCTCCCATGTCGCGGGCGAGGTCATGGCCAAGTCGCGGCCTCGAGCGCCTCCGTGCGGCACCGGCACCGTGCCCGCCCGGGACGTGAGCCGCCTCCGCTGCGCTGGGCGGGCCGCTGACCAGACCAGTGCAGCGACCGCCGCTCCAGCGACCGCTCCGGCGATGGTGTCGGTCACCCAGTGCGCGTCCAGGTAGGTGCGGTCGATCCCCATCACGGCCACGTACGCGGCGCCGCCGGCCCACACGAGCAGTCGGCGGGCCAGGATGCCGATGGAGACGACGATCACCGCAGCGTTGGCGGTGTGGCCCGAGGGGAAGGAGCCGAGGAAGCCGAGGTACAGCCCGGAGGCGCCCGGGGGATGCCGTTCGGAGACCCACTTCAGTGCGAGGACATCCACCTCGTTGAGACCCAGCGCAGCGACCATGGTGAGACTGGCGGCCCAGCCGCGGAGCAGCAGGATGAGCGCCGCGACGCCGAGGTCGACCAGCACGCCGCCCGGCACTCCGCCCACGACCGCGATGGTCGCCGCGACCACGTCCCTGAAGTGGGTGTGATGCGCGTCGATCCGCACCGCCCACGCGGCGTCGAACCGGGAGCCCGGTATCGATGAGACCTCGCGCAGGTGGACCGCCGCTGCCCAGCACACCAGGAGCGCGGCGAGCGCGACGGCGATCACGAGCGGTCGCGGCAGCAGGAGGCGCGCCTGCGGAACCGCCTCCCCCGCTTCGATCATGCCGCCACCTTAGAAGAGCGGGCGAAGCAGGGGGGCCCGCACGGGCCGACTCGGCGCCGGCGTCCGTTCGGCGAGACGGTTCGAGCGGCTGCGCGTCGCGTCCGGAGCGGAGCTGGGAGCGTCCGGCCCCGGGACCCGTGCGGATGAACCGCCGGACCGTCTTGCTGTTGTCGTGACTACAGGTCTGGCCTGTAGTCGCGACAACGAGAAGAGGGTCGGCGATGTACACGATCGAGGTCTCCTCGACGGTCCCCGGGTCCCGAGCCGTCCTGTGGGAGGCATGGACCGACATGCCCAGCTATCCCGCGTGGGACCCGAGGGAGGAGCAGCTGCGGCTGGACGCCCCGTTCGCAGTCGGTGCGACCGGCTTCTCGAAGCAGGTCGGCCGTCGTCCCGGTTCGCCGTTCACGGCGACCCGGGTGCATCCGCAAGACCGCTGGACGATCGAGTGCCCCTTGCCCGGTGGGCGCCTCGTGCTCGACCACCTGCTCGAGACCTCGGCTACCGACCGCGTCCGACCCGTCAAGCGGTACGAGGTCCACGGGCCGATGGCGATCGCCTTCCGTCTCGTCTTCGCCCGAGGGATCCGAGCCGAGATGCCGCGAACCTTCGCGGCGCTCGCGGGAGAGGCCGAACGACGTGCCCGTGCCGGAGCGCCCGAGTGACCGGAGAGGAGCCGGCCGCGCCCCACCTCGCGACCTCGGGGCCGCTTGCCAGCCCCGGCTACTGGTTGCATCACGCAGCGCTGGCCTGGCGCCGCGAGCTCGGTCTGCGGCTCCGCGATCTCGAGCTCACGCCGACGCAGTTCGACGTGCTCGCATCGCTGAGCTGGCAGTCTCGACGCGGTCCGGTCACTCAGCAGATGGTCGCCGACTTCGCCGGCATCGACAGGATGATGACGAGCAAGGTCGTGCGGGGCCTGGAGGGTCGGGGACTCCTGACGCGCTCCGAGCACATCGAGGACGCCAGGTCACTTCTCCTCGATCTCACCGACGACGGCCATGACCTCGTCGCGGCCGCGACGAGGCGAGCGCGGGCGCTCGACGCATCGCTGTTCGCGGATGCGACAGCGTCGGAGACGCTCCGCACCGCGGTGGCGCCGGTGCTCATGCGGCTCGAGCCGTCTCGGATGCGACCGCGGTGACTCCTGTCCCGGCGGTCGGGGACGTCCGACGACGGAGCGCGGATTCGCCGCGGAGAGCGCCGGACGGCTGCTCCTCCGCGCCGGTCGGCTGAGCGCCCCTGCACCCGTCCAGGGGCAGGCATGCGTCGCGAGCGATGATCGCCGGGCTCGAGCCGAGGGGAGGAGCGAGGACCTTCGCGTCCACCTCGCGGGTGAGGAGCCCGGTCGCTCGTCGGGGGCGTCACGCCTGAGGTGACCCGCGCCGCTGAACGCCGGGTTGGGCCTGCACCGCCGCTGTCTCGGTTCGCGGGGGCGAGGCCGTCTGCTCGCGGTGGTCGAGGCGGAGGGAGTCGTGTCGGATGAAGAGGCTGAGCGCGGTCGCGAACGCCAGGATCTTGGAGACGATGTTCGCTGCGAGCGCCAGTCCGTCGAACGGGTACTGGAAGCCGATGAGCGCCCACATCGTGAACACGATGAACATGCCGGCGAGCCACACCGCTGTCCACCGCGTCGCCTGCACCCCGGGCCTGGTCGCTGCGAGGGCGATGGTCAGCACCTCGATCGCGAACAGGGGGAGGAAGAACAGCGCCCGGAAGAGGTCGGGTACGGGTGGGACCGCCGTGGTGCGTCCCATCACGATGAGATCGAAGGGCAGCTCGAACACCATCGGACCGAGGCAGGCGCAGAGGAGTCCGTTGCCGAGGCGGGTCCGAAGTCGTGCGGGCGTCAGCACCGCGACCGCCACGAAGGACAGGGCGGCGCAGGTGAGCGTCACCGGTGTCACGTGGTTCGGTGGAGACGGCAGGGGGAGGTGCACCTGCCGCGCCTGCAGCTCGTAGACGATCACATCGACCAGGAAGGTCAGGATCGCGAGCAGCCATGCGACGACCAGCATCACGACCAGACCGCGGCTGGCGCTCGGGCCGAGGAACGGCCGGCGGATCCCGACCGCGGCGAAGACCGCCACCGCCGTCACCATCCCGAGGGCCAGGGCGAGGAGGACCTCGTCGGGACCCGCGTAGGGGATCCACGAGGGCTTCACGGCGCACCGCCTCCGTGACCCGGCGGCGCCCGGACCTCAGGTCGCCG
>JABBOB010000054.1 GCA_019352055.1 Acidobacteriota bacterium | reverse complement strand
GGCTGGCGGCCCGAGGCGATGCGGCTGCCGAGGGAGGCGCTGCGCGCGCCGATCCAGGGATTCGACCTCGTCCGGAACGAGTACGGCGGCTGGCGGGTCCTCGAGGACAACGTGCGGAACCCCTCCGGGGTCGCGTACGCGATCGCGATCCGGCAGCTGATGGAGAGCGTGCTGCCCGATCTGCCGCGGCCCGAGCACCTCGCCGATCCGGCGACCGCCCTCGAGCACCTGCGGCGGACGGTCCTCGCGGGAGCGAAGCCCGGCACGCGGGGTGCGCTGCTGTCCGGTGGCGAGCACAGCTCCGCCTGGTTCGAGCACCGCCGCCTCGCCGACGGCGCCGGGCTGCTGCTCGCGGTGCCCGGCGATCTCGTCGTCGATCACGGCACGGTCGTCCAGCGCTCGACCGGCGACCGGATCGGCAGCCTCTACCTCCGGCTGGACGTCGAGCTGCCCGATCTCGTCGACGCGGACGGCCGCCCGATCGGCGCCGAGATCATGGACGTCGCCGCCGCGGGCGGCATCACGCTCCTCAACGCGCCCGGCAACGGGGTCGCCGACGACAAGGCGATGTACCGCTCCGTGCCCGAGCTGATCGGGTACTACCTCGACGAGCGCCCGCTGCTCGAGAGCGTGCCGACCTACCGCCTCGGCGACGAGAGCGAGCGGCAGGCGGTCCTCGAGCGCGTCGGCGAGCTGGTCACGAAACCGGTCGACGGCTCCGGCGGCCGCGGGGTCCTCGTGGGACCGGCTGCGGACGCGGCGGAGGTCGCCCGCCGCCGCGCCGAGATCGCCGACGACCCGTCCGCCTGGGTCGCGCAGGAGGTCGTCTCCCTCTCCTCCGTCCCGTCCCTCGAAGACGGGCTGCTGCAGCCGCGGCACGTCGACCTGCGCGCGTTCGTCTACTCGACCGGGCATCGCAGGAAGGACTTCCTGCTGGCCGACCTCGCCCTGACGCGGGTCGCCCCCGACGGCAGCCTGGTCGTGAACTCCTCGCGAGGCGGCGGCGCGAAGGACACCTGGATCGTGCTCCCCGAGCACCGCCGGGCCCGACCCCGCGATCGCTAGGAGCAGCCATGTGCGGACTCGCCGGTGAGATCCGGTTCGACGGACGAGCAGCCGACCGGGAGGCGGTCGCGCGGATGACCGCCTGCCTGGTGCACCGCGGCCCGGACGGCGAGGGGCTCTGGTCGGACGGTCCCGTCGCGCTCGGCCACCGGCGGCTCGCGATCATCGACCTGTCCGCCTCCGGTGCGCAGCCGATGACCGACGGGGAGACCGGTTCGGTCATCGTCTTCAACGGCTGCATCTACAACCACCGCGAGCTGCGCGACGAGCTGCGCGGGCTCGGCCACACCTTCGTCTCGGCCTCGGACACCGAGGTGATCGAGAAGGCGTGGACGCAGTGGGGCGAGCGCTTCGTCGAGCACTTCTTCGGGATGTTCGCGATCGTGCTCCGGGAGCCCCGGACCGGACGCACGGTGCTCGCCCGCGACCGGCTCGGGATCAAACCGCTGTACCTGGACGAGCGGCCGGGGATGCTGCGCTTCGCCTCCACGGTGCAGGCGCTGCTGGCGGGCGGCGGGGTCGACACCGCCATCGACCGCGACGCGCTCGCCGAGTACATGAGCTTCCACTCGGTCGTGCCGGCACCGCGCACGATCCTCGCGGGCATCGCGAAGCTGCCTCCGGCCACCGTGCGGGTCGTCGAGGCCGACGGCCGGAGCCGGCAGCACGTCTACTGGACGCCGTCGTTCGATCGCGACCCCGCCGATGCGGACCGATCGCCGGAGGAGTGGCAGGAGGCGGTGCTCGACGCGCTGCGCGTCGCGGTCAAGCGGCGGATGGTCGCCGACGTGCCGGTCGGCGTGCTGCTCTCCGGCGGCCTCGACTCGTCGCTGGTGGTCGCGCTGCTCGCGGAGCTCGGCCAGACCGACCTCGCGACGTTCAGCATCGGGTTCGAGTCGAGCGGCGGCGAGGCGGGCGACGAGTTCGAGTACTCGACCCTGGTCTCACGCGAGTTCGGCACCGACCACCATCGGATCCCGATCCCCGCCGACCGGCTGCTGCCGGGCGTCGACGGCGCGGTCGCCGCGATGAGCGAGCCGATGGTCAGCCATGACGCGGTCGCGTTCTTCCTCCTCTCCGAGGAGGTCTCGAGGTCGATCAAGGTCGTCCAGTCCGGCCAGGGCGCCGACGAGGTCCTCGGCGGCTACGACTGGTACCCGCCGCTCGCCGGCACGGCTCGGGGCGACGCGGTGGGCGCGTACGCGGACGTGTTCGTGGACCGACCCTGGGCGACGATGAGCCGGTGGCTGAACCCGGAGTGGCTCGCCGAGACCGACGTGCCGCGCGCCTTCCTGGAGGCCTCCTTCGGCGCCCCGGGCGCGGCGACCGCGGTCGACGCGGCGCTGCGGAACGACACGACGGTGATGCTCGTCGACGACCCCGTGAAGCGGGTCGACAACATGACGATGGCGTGGGGGCTCGAGGGCAGGGTGCCGTTCCTCGACCACGAGTTCGTGGAGCTGGCGGGGCGGATCCCGCCCGAGCTGAAGCTCGCCGACGGCGGCAAGGGCGTGCTGAAGCGGGCCTCCCGCGGCGTCGTGCCCGATGCGGTCATCGACCGCACCAAGGGCTACTTCCCCGTGCCCGCGATCCGGCAGCTCGAGGGCCCGATGCTCGCGAAGGTGCGGGACGCGCTGCTCGACCCGGCCGCGCGGCACCGCGACCTGTTCCGCCGCGACACGGTCGACCGCCTCCTGGCCGATCCCAACACCGAGCGGACGAGACTCGGCAGCAACGCGCTCTGGCAGCTGGGTCTGCTCGAGCTGTGGCTGCAGGCCAACCGCATCCGGTGACCCTCCTCACCACCGTCCTTCTGGACCTTGACGGCGTCCTGATGGACCACCGCGGCGCGGCGCAGACCGCCGTGCACGAATGGCTCGGCGAGCGCGCCACGCCCGAGATCGTGCGCGGCTGGTTCGCCTCGCAGGATCGCCGGATCGCCGAGTGGCGGTCGGGGGGCCGCGACCTGGGAGGAGCAGCGGCGGAACCGGATCCGCGACCTGGCGCCGCTGCTCGGCGCGCCGATCGGGTCCGACGAGGAGGTCGACGCCGCGTTCACCACGGGCTACCTCCCGGCGTACGAGCGGTCCTGGCGGGCGTTCGACGACGTCGCCCCCGCGCTCGCGCGGCTCACCGCGTCCGGGCTCCGGCTCGCCGTCCTCACGAACGGATCGGAGCAGCAGCAGACGAAGAAGCTGCGGACGACGGGGCTGGCCGAGGTGGTCGGGCCGGTGTTCACCGCCGGTGCGCTCGGGCTCAGGAAGCCGGATCCGCGGGCGTTCCTCACGGCGTGCGAGCGCCTCGACGTCCCGCCCGGCTCGGTCGTGTCCGTCGGCGACGAGTTCGAGGTCGACGTGCTCGGTGCGCGCGCGGCGGGACTCGCGGCGGTGCTGCTCGACCGGGACGGCACCGCTCCGGCCGGGGAGACCGCCGTCATCCGGTCGCTCGCGGAGCTCCCCCCGCTGCTCGTGCGGTGATCAGTCGCGAACGGGCAGTGCGGCCGCCCTCGCGAGCACGTCGTCGATGACGTTCGCGAGCGGGCGTGCGGAGGAGTCGTCCGCCGGGTCGTCGAGCCAGCGGTCGACGGCGATGTGGAGGACCGAGACGGCGAGATCAGCCACCAGCGCTGCGGTCAGCGCGTCCTCGCCCCGCTCGGCGAACCCGCGTCGGATGGCGGCGGCGAGATCCGCCCGCTTGCGCTGATCCCGTTCACGCAGCGCCGGCTCAGCCTCGACGAGCACCCGGACACGTCGCACCTCCTCCCGATTCCCTTCGAACGCGGTCTCGGCGAAGAACCGCATCCGGTCGGCGATCAGCGACACGGGATCGAGGTGCGCCGGGGCGTCGTGCATCAGGGCCGTGGCCGTCTCCGGGACCCCCTCTCCATCGAAGAGGACCTCACGCTTGTCCGCGAAGTGCCGGAAGAAGGTCCTGGTCGTGAGGCCCGCGCGCTCGGCGATCTGCGGGACGGTCGTGCGGGCGAACCCCTGCTCGGTGAACAGCTCGACAGCGGCGCGCTGCAGGCGCCCGCGCGCATCCGGAGCCCATCTGGTCACGACGGCAGGATATGCGAAGGCACGACGTGTCATCGATCCCTATAGTGATGACACGCCATGTCGTGCAGGACCTGAAGGGGCGATGAGGTCCGGGGCATCCATGACGCACTCGATCGACGACGGCGCGGGCCACTGCGCAGAAGGTGCTGGTGACGTGGTGAGCAGCGACGAGCTCTGGGTCCTGGGAGGCACGGGACGGACCGGTCGGGACATCGCTCGTCTCCTCGCGGCTGCCGACCTGCCCGTCCGTCTGGTCGGCCGGGACGCGGACCGCCTGGCCGCAGCGGCAGCCGGGCTGCCCGGCCGAGTCGGCGTGCTGACCGCGGCGGACCTCCCCGCCATGGCCCTGCGGATCCGGCAGGACGCACCGGCGGTCGTCGTGAACACCGTCGGGCCGTTCGCGCGCACCGCCCCAGCGCTCCTGGAGGCATGCCTGCCGGGCAGCTCCTACCTCGACCTCGCGAACGACTTCGTCGCCGCCGACGCGGTGCTCGGCCTGGACCACCGCGCCCGCGACGCAGGGCGGACCGTCGTCACGGGCGCCGGGTTCGGCGTGCTGGCCACGGAGGCGCCGCTCGTCGCGCTGCTCGCCGACCGGCCGACGCCGCGCTCCGTCCGGGTCGACTCGATCGCATCGCTGGCGCTCACCGGGGGCGCGATGGGCGAGGCGCTCGCCGCCACGATCGTCGAAGCGCTGCCAGAAGGCGGCAGGCGCGTGGCCGGGGGTCGCAGGGTGCGCGCCGGCGTCGGCTCGCACCCCTCGCGCTTCCGACTGCCGGACGGCAGCGAGGTCACGACCGGCGCGTGGCCGTCCGGAGACCTGGTCGCCGCCGCCCGCGCGAGCGCTGCACCGTCCGTCATCGCAGCGACCACCGAGGTCCCGACAGGCGCCGTGGTCCGCAGCGTGGTACCGCTCGTCGGCCCCCTGCTGCGGATCGCACCGTTCCGCCGGTTCGCGACCCGGCGGCTCGCGGCGATGCCGTTCAGCGCGAAGCCCCGGCCCCGCGAGCACTCGTGGGGCCGTGCCCGCGTCGAGTGGCCGGACGGCACGGTGCAGGTGGCCTGGCTGCGGGCCGATGACGCCGGCGATCTCACCGCGGCGGTCGCCGCCGCCGTCGCGAGCCGGATCGCCCGCGGCGCCGCCGAGCCCGGTGCGCACACGCCGGTCTCCGCCGTGGGTCTCGACCTGGTGCGGGAGGCGGGCGGCGAGCTCCTCCTCCCCTGACGCGTCGCTGCTCGCTGCTCGCTGCTCGCTGCTCGCTGCGAGCACCCCACCACCGGATCGGGCGGCGACCCACCGGCGGGGAGGAAGACTGTCGGTGTGACGACGGACATCGCGACCGACGACCGCATCGACGCGGCGGTGCGGCTGGGCACCGAGCTCGTCGGCGCGTGGGGCAGCTGGTCCCCGACCATGACGCCGGACGCGAAGCGGGTCGCGTTCATCAGCGACCGCTCGGGCACCCCGGAGGTCTGGGTGCAGGAGGTCGTGCTGCACGGCGACGCGCCGCCCGCGCAGCGGATCCCGCTGTCCGCGGACCCGGTCATCGAGGTCTCCTGGTCCGCGGACAGCCGCTGGCTCGCCTGCACCGTCGCGACCGGCGGCGGGGTGCGCACGCAGGTATGGGTGGTGCGCCCGGACGGCTCCGAGGCACGTCGGATCGCCGGGGACCACCTGGAGCACGCCGAGCTCGGCCCGTGGACCCGCAGCGGCCACCGCGTGGTGGTGACCTACCCCTCCCCCGCTCCCGGCAGACCGACCAAGTCGTACCTGGCCGACCCGTGGACGGGCCGACTCGACGACCTCGCCGAGGGCGACCTGATCCACGTCCTCGACATCTCGCTCGAGGAGCGGTTCCTGATCGTGATCGACGGCGAGCGCGGCCGGCAGTTCTGCAGCGTCGTGGACCGACTCGAGGACCAGCACTTCCCGCTCCTCCCGAGCGGGACCGGCTCCACGGACGTGGCACTCGTCCGGCCGGCGCCCGAGAACGAATCGGGACCGCTCTACGTCTACCTCGCGTCCGACGTCGGCCTGAGCCGCAGGCAGCTCATCGGCCTGCCGTTCGGGCCGAACGGCCACCGAGGCGAGCCGCGCACGCTCGCGTTCCGCGACGACGCCGAGCTCGAGGCCGTCGATGCCGACGACGAGGGACGCCTGCTGCTCCTCGTCTGGAATGCGGCCGGCCGCAGCGAGCTCGAGCTGTTCCACACCGCCACGCACGCCCGGCAGCCGATCACCGGCCTGCCGGGCCTCGTCGCGACGACCCCCGTGCTCTCGCGTGACGGCGGTTCCGTGATCCTCGGTGTGGAGGGCCCGGAGCGCCCCAGGGAGCTCTGGCACCTCGACACCCACAGCCGCCGCTGGACCCGGGTCACCGCCGCTCCCGAGCCGCAGTCCCGGCTCGTGGTGCCGACCCTCGAGGTGTTCCGGGGCGAGGACGGCCTCACGCTGACCGGCTGGCTCTACCGCGCGCAGGCCTCCGACGCGGCCGTGGTGTACCTGCACGGTGGCCCGGAGGCGCAGGAGCGGCCGACCTTCAGCCCGCAGCACCAGGCGCTCGCCGCGGCCGGCGTCAGCGTGTTCGCGCTGAACATCCGCGGCTCGTCGGGATTCGGACGCGAGTTCGTGCACGCCGACGACCTCGGTGGCCGCTTCGACGCGTTCGGCGACGTGCGGGCCGCCGCCCAGCACCTCGTCGCGTCCGGAGTCGCCGACCGCGGGAGGATCGGGGTCACGGGACGGTCCTACGGCGGCTATCTCACCCTCGCCGCACTCGCCTTCTCACCCGGGGTGTTCGCGGCCGGGGTCGACGTCTGCGGGATGAGCGACCTCACCCGGTTCTACGAGGAGACGGAGCCGTGGATCGGGGCGGCGGCGGTCACGAAGTACGGCCACCCCGAGCGGGACCGCGCGCTGCTCGAGGCGATCTCGCCCCTCCGGCAGGCCGAGGCGATCGACGTGCCGGTCCTCGTCGTGCACGGCGAGCTCGACACGAACGTGCCGGTCGGCGAGGCGAGGCGGATGGTCGCCGCCTTGCAGGCGCTCGGCCGCCCCGTGGAGTACCTCGAGCTGCCCGGCGAGGGCCACGAGTACCGCCGCGCTGCATCGCGGCAGCGCCTCCTCCACGACCTCGTGCGGTTCCTGGCCTCCCGCCTCTGACCTTTCACGGATCAGGCTCGATTCGCGACACGCCGTGCATCGGGGCGCGTTCGACGGCGTGGCGCCCGATCCAGCCTGATCCGTGAAAGATGGAGGGGATGGCGGACTCGGCGCGGGTCGACGTGTGGCTGTGGGCCGTGCGCGTCTACCGCACGCGCTCCATCGCGACGGCGGCGTGCAAGGCCGGCCATGTCGCGGTGAACGGCAAGAAGGTGAAGCCGTCGCACATCGTGCGCATCGGCGACGAGGTCCGGGCCACGCTGGCCCACGAGAGGATCCTCGGCGTCAAGGCGCTGCCGCTGAAGCGCGGCGGTGCTCCGGAGGCCGCGCTCGCGGTCGACGACCGCACCCCGCCGGCCCCGCCGAAGGTCGAGACGCCGGCAGCCGTGCTGCGCGACCTCGCAGCCGGCCGCCCCACGAAGAAGGATCGACGCGACATCACCCGCCTGCGCGGCTACTGACGCACGGCCACGACGAGGTCGGCCGTCTCGGCGCTGGAGGAGTCGCCCTCGGCCTGCGACGGGGGATTCCGGCCGTGTTCGCCGACCGCGTGGGTCAGGGCGTCCCTACTTCCCGCCCGCGGCGACGCGGAAGTCGTGGGTCGGATCCTCGAGGTCGTCCGTGGGTGTGAGGTCCGTGCGACCCACGAAATCGGCGACCCAGCCGGCGAAGATCCGTACCTTGCGATCCGTGGTCGGCATCGCGAGCAGGTGGTAACCGCGGTGGACGAGCCATGCCGGCAGCTCCTTCAGCTGGATGCCGAAGATGTTCGCGGCGCCGTGGAAGAGGCCGTAGGCCGCGACGGTGCCGAGGCTGTAGTGGATGTAGCGATGCGGCCTGCGGTGCCGGACCGCCCGGGCGATGTTCGCCCCGAGCAGCACCGCCTGCCGCACCGCGTTCTGCGCGTTCGGCGGGTACCACGCCGGCTGCGGCTTCGTCAGATCGGGGATCTGGGCGTTGTCGCCGGCGGCCCAGACGCCGCGGACCCAGCCGCCGTCCTCGCGGATCACCTGAAGCCGCGCGCTCGTGTTCACGTGACCGCGAGGCCCGCGCGGGAGGTCCGTGCTGTCGAGCACCGGGTTCGGCTTCACGCCGGCGGTCCAGACCAGCATGCCGAACGGCACCTCGTCGCCGTCGCTGAAGACCGCGACCGCGTTCTCGCAGGACTTCATCGTGGTCTTCAGGCGGACGTCGATACCGCGCCTCCGCAGCTCGCCGAGCGTCCAGACGGACAGCTCGGGGCCGACCTCGGGCGCGACGCGATCGAGCGCTTCGATGAGGATCCAGTTCGGCTCCTCGCCGGCGAGCGCCGGCTGCGCCCCGATCGCCTTCTTCGAGAGGTCCGAGAGCTCGCCCAGCGCCTCGACACCGGTGTATCCGCCGCCGATGAAGACGAAGGTGAGCAGCTTCCGCCGCTCGTCGGGGTCCGTCGCCGCAGCCGCCTTCGCGACGTTCAGCAGGACGGTGTTCCGCGTGTGGGCCGCCTCCTCGATGGTCTTGAAGCCGACGCCGTGCTCGGCGAGGCCCGGCGTCGGGAAGGTCCGCGTGACGGCGCCGAGCCCGACGACCACGTGGTCGTAGTCGTACACGGTCTCGCCGCCGTCGATCGGCGCGACGGTGACCGTCTTCGCCTTCGAGTCGAGCGCGGTGACGCTCCCCCGTACGACGTTCGTGTGCGGCAGCGCCTGCACGAGGTCGACCGTCACGTCCCGCGGGCTGACGTGGCCGCCCGCGACCTCGGGCAGCAGGGGCTGGTAGGTCATGTACGCCCGGGGCTCGACGAGCGTCACGTCGATCGGCAGCTCGGAGTGCTTCTCGAGCGTCCACGCCACGTAGAGGCCGACGTACCCGCCGCCCAGGATCACGATCTTCTGCCGCGCGATCGGCATGCGCATCCCCTCGTCGGCGGCCGGCGCCACCCTCATGATGATCGTTCCGTCATCGCCTGTGCGGTTCCTGGCCGGACGCCGGAAGCCAGGGCGCCGCTCCGACCAGCGGGACGACCCCCTCGAGAGCGACTCCGAGCCCGATGTCGACGAGCCGCACCCGGCCCGCCCACCTGCGGCCGGGGGCGAGGAGCAGCCCGGCCTTCACGGCGCCGAACGCGACGGTCGTGTGCGCGGCCAGCACCGGTGGGCTGACCGACCCGTCGTCCGGGTCCACGCCGCTCGGCAGGTCGACCGCGATCACCGCCGCGCGCCCGCGCCCGGACTCGAGGATCCGGGCGACCACCTGTCGCGCCGGGCTCCGGAGGCCGCCGTGCGCACCGGTGCCGAGCACCCCGTCGAGGATCAGGTCCGCCGCTGCCGCCTGCGCGGCGATCGCGCCGGCGGTCGCATCCGGCGGCAGCACCCGTGCCCCCGCGCGCTCCGCGACGTGGAACGCCGCCTCGTGGACACGGCGACCGAGCCGGATGACGGCCACCGCGCTCCCCCGTCGCGCGAGCACCGCCGCGGCGAGCAAGGCGTCCCCGCCGTTGCTCCCGCTCCCGGCGAGCACGAGCACACGCCCGGCCCGCGCACCCCGCGTCTCGAGCACTCGCAGCGCCTCGGCGGCGAGGCCGGCCGCGGCGATCGCCATGAGCGGCGCCCCCGCGTCCAGGAGTGGTCGCTCGGCCGCCCGGACCTGCGCCGCGGAGTAGCCCGGCCCCATGTCGGTCATCACCCCGTCATGCTCCTCGAAGGTGCCGTGGAGGAGCATCGAGTCATGCGCATCATCCTGACCGGCGGCAGCGGCAAGCTCGGCAGCACCGTCGTCACCTCCCTCCGCGACGCCGGGCACACCGTCCTCGTCCTCGACCGCGCCGTGGCGCGCGGAGAGGGCATCCCGGTCGACCTGACCGACGCGGGCCAGACGCTCGACGCGATCGCGGGGGTCGAGGAGCAGCACGACGGCGTCGATGCGATCGTGCACCTCGCCGCCATCCCGGCCCCCGGGCTGTTCCCCGACGTGGTGACCTTCGAGAACAACATCCTCTCGACGCACCACGTGCTGCAGGCGGCGCGTCGGGTCGGGGTGAAGAAGGTCGTCACGGCGTCGAGCGAGACGCTGCTCGGGCTGCCGATGGACGTGCCGCCGACCTACCTCCCGGTCGACGAGGAGGTCACCCTCCCGAACAGCACCTACTCGATGACGAAGCTCCTCGAGGAGCAGATGGCGCTCACCTTCTGCCGCTGGGACCCCGCGCTGTCGATCACCGCGATGCGGTTCTCGAACGTGATGGTGGAGGCGGACTACACCGGCTTCGAGGAGTGGCAGGACGACCCGTCCCGCCGCAAGTGGAACGCGTGGGGGTACATCGACGCCCGGGACGCGGCCGAGGCGATCCGGCTGGCGCTCGAGGTGCGCGGACCCGGGTTCGAGCGGTACATCATCGCGAACGCCGACACCGTGATGCGCACCCCCAGCCGTGAGCTCGCCGAGGCGGTGTTCCCCGGTGTCCCGTTCACGCGCGAGGTCGAGGGGACCGAGACGCTGCTCTCGATCGACAAGGCGCGCACCGAGCTCGGGTGGAGTCCCAGCCACTCCTGGCGCGACACCCAGGGCTGAGTCGGCGATCGAAAAAGAGCGCAGGGCGCTCTCCGAGGCCGATCGGCCGGATCACGAACTCCGCGTCCGGCGCCATCAAGGAGCGAGGTGCGGCGGAGCGGGGCGGCCGCCCCGCTCCGCCGCAGGCACGCCGGTCAGATGACCCAGTGGTGCTCGGTCGCGTCGGTGGGGGTGCGCGGCCGCGCCGTCGCCGGCACGCCGACCAGCAGGGAGTGCGCGGGTGCGCTGTGCAGCACGACCGCGCCGGCGCCCACGACGCTGTCGGACCCGATCTCGATCGCTCCGAGGATCGTCGCCCCGGCACCGACGATCACCCGATCGCCGACCGTCGGGTGACGCTTCTCCGCCCGCCACACCGTGCCGCCGAGGGTGACCCCGTGGAATATCGTCACGTCGTCACCCACCTCCGCGGTCTCCCCGATCACGACACCCGAGCCGTGGTCGATGAAGAACCGCCGGCCGATCACCGCTCCGGGGTGGATCTCGACCCCGGTCCACGATCGGACGAGCTGCGAGACGACCCGGGCCGGCAGACGCCACCCCGCCAGCCAGAGCCGGTGGTGCAGGCGGTACGCCCAGATCGCGTGCATCCCCGGGTAGGTGAGCGCCACCTCCACGTCGGACTTCGCGGCGGGATCCCGCTGCCGCGCGGCGCGGACGTCCTCGAGCAGCGTGCTGAGGGCGCTCACACGTCCAGGTTCTCGAAGAGCACGGTCGAGAGGTAGCGCTCGCCGGAGCTCGCGACGACGACCACGATCGTCCTGCCCGCGTTCTCGGGTCGCTTCGCGACCTCGAGCGCCGCGTGCACGGTCGAACCGGAGGAGATCCCGGCCAGGATCCCCTCCTCCGTCGCGAGGCGCCGCGCCATCGCGACCGACTCCGTGATGTCGACGTCGACGACCTCGTCGTAGACGGTCCGGTCGAGGATCGCGGGCACGAAGTTCGGGCCGATGCCCTGGATCTTGTGCGGGCCGGGGGCGCCTCCGTTCAGGATCGGCGACTCCTTCGGCTCGACCGCGACGACCCGGACGCCCGGCTTCTGCTCCTTGAGGTAGCGGCCCGTGCCCGTGATGGTGCCGCCCGTGCCGATACCGGCGACGAACACGTCGACGGCGCCGTCGGTGTCGGACCAGATCTCCGGCCCGGTCGTCGCGTAGTGGATCGCGGGGTTGGCCTCGTTCTCGAACTGCTTCGCGAGGACCGCACCAGGGCGTTCGGCCGCTACCTGCTCGGCGCGCGAGACGGCGCCCTTCATGCCCTCGGCGGGAGGCGTGAGGATCAGCTCGGCGCCGTAGGCGCGGAGCAGCTTGCGACGCTCGATCGACATCGACTCCGGCATCGTCAGCACGACCTTGTACCCGCGGGCCGCGCCCACCATGGCGAGACCGATGCCGGTGTTCCCGCTGGTGCCCTCGACGATCGTGCCGCCGGGCTGCAGCTGCCCGGACCGCTCCGCGGCCTCGACGATCGCGATCGCGAGCCGGTCCTTGACCGAGGAGGAGGGGTTGTAGAACTCGAGCTTCGCGTACACCGTGGCGTCGATGCCCTCGGTGACCCGGTTGAGCTTCACGAGCGGCGTGCGACCGAACGCCTCGGTGATGGATGAGTAGGTGCCTGCCATGACTGCCTTCGTGGAGGGGACGGATCGGGACCGCCCGCCAGCCTAGGACGGGGTCCCCGTGCGAAAGCGCGATGTGACGGACGTCGCGGACCGGACGGATCGTCACACCCTTGTCACCGCGCGGCGTCACGGCCGAAACACGAGCGGGGTCAGACTGGTTGCATGATCACCGAACCCGCGCTCGCTGAGGCTCTCGAGGCCTGCCAGGCCGACCGGGAGGAGGGACGCTCGCCCGCCGAGGCGGGTTTCGACGCCCTCCTGGCCCGATGGCCGGACCATCCGGGTGCCCTCGAGGCGGTCGCCGAGGCGTACGACGAGGCCGGTGACACCGAGCGGGCGATCGACTGCTACCGCGGCGCCCTCACCGGCCTGGACGGGACGGCCCTGCGGCGCTGCTACCTGCGGCTCGGCGACGCGCTCCGTCGTGTCGACCGGCTCCAGGAGGCGATCGATCTGCTCGAGACGGGGCTCGACGAGTTCCCTGGCTCCCGCTCCCTCCGCACGTTCCTCGCGCTCGCGCTGCACGCGCAGGGTCATGCCGACGCCGCGCTCGGGCTGGTGCTCGAGGTGCTCGTCGACCCGATGCCCTCCCCGGATCTCGAGCTCTTCCGGCCCACGGTGCGCCAGCGCGCGAAGGTCCTGGCTGCGAAGGACCGCGCCGCCTGAATCACCCGGTTCGAACCGGCTGAATCCCCCGGGATGAACCGGATCTCATCCCATGGTATGAGATCCGCCTCCGCGCCCTCCGCCGTGCTCCGGCGGACGTACTCTCTGCCCATGCAGCACCGACTCCTCCGCTGGCTGCCGGCCTTCGTCGCTCCCGTGATGATCGCCGGAGTCGTGTCCGTTCCGCTCGTCGCCGCGGCGACGCCCCCCAGCCCGCCGCCGAAGTCCGCCCAGCAGGTGCTGGAGATGGTCGCGAACGCGAAGGACATCACGGGCTTCAGCGGCACCGTGACCCAGACCTCGGCCCTCGGCCTGCCGTCGATCCCGTCCGTCGGACCGGGTTCGAGCTCGCAGACGGCCTCGGCGCTCGATCTCGTCTCCGGCACCCACACGGCGCGGGTCGAGGTCGCCGGGACGACGAAGGAGCGCATCGCGATCCTCGACTCGTCGGCCGAGCGGGACGTGGTCCGGAACGGTCCCAGCGTCTGGGTCTGGAACTCGAAGACGAGCAGCGCCACGCACATCACCGCGAGCGGGTCGGGGACGACGGACAGCACGACGCCGACCGCCACCACGCCGGCCGCGCTCGCGCAGGAGCTGCTCGCGAAGGTCGGCGCGACGACGACCGTGACGGTCGACACCGCGCAGCGCATCGCCAACCGCGACGCCTACACGCTGGTGCTCACGCCGAAGACGCAGGCCACGACGATCGGCTCCGTGCGGATCGCCGTGGACGCGCAGACCGGTCTCCCCCTCGACGTGCAGGTGCTCGCGCAGGGCGCCCGCTCCCCCGCCTTCGAGACGGGCTTCACCGACCTCTCCTACGCCGTGCCGGCGGCGTCGCGCTTCGACTTCACCCCGCCGTCGAACGCCAAGGTGACCACGAAGACGCTGACGCGGGGCGCTCGGCCGAAGGCGCCGACGTCGGGCTCGAGCGCCAAGCCGACCGTCCAGGGCTCGGGCTGGGCCTCGGTCGTCACCGTGGCCGCGTCCGCGGTGCCCTCCGGGCTCGCGTCGAACCCCACCGTGCTGCGCCTCTCGACCCCGGTGCCCGGCGGACGGCTGCTGCACACCGCGCTCGTGAACGTCCTGCTCACGAGCGACGGCCGCGTCCTCGCCGGTGCCGTTCCGGTCTCGACGCTGCAGTCCGACGCCGGGTGAGCGCCGGGCTCGCGATCGAGACGGAGGGCCTCGGGAAGCGGTTCAAGGGCCGCGACGCGGTCGTCGATGTCGCCCTCGCCGTGCCCGATGGCAGCGTCTTCGGCTTCCTCGGCCCGAACGGGTCTGGCAAGACGACGACGATCCGGATGCTGCTGGGGCTGGTGAACCCGACCGCGGGACGCGCGGTGCTGCTCGGCAGCCCGATGCCGGAACGCGCGGCCGCGGTGCTCCCCCGCGTCGGAGCGCTCGTGGAGGGTCCCGGGTTCGCCGGCTATCTCTCCGGGTCCGCGAACCTGGCGAGGCTCGACTCCGCCGACCCGCTCGCCGACCCCCGCACCCGGAAGCGGCGGATCGGGGAGGCGCTCGATCGCGTCGGCCTGTCCGCTGCCGCGGGCAAGCGGGTGAAGGCGTACTCGCTCGGGATGAAGCAGCGTCTCGGTATCGCGAACGCGCTCCTCCGCCCGCGGGACCTGCTGGTGCTCGACGAGCCGACGAACGGTCTCGACCCGCAGGGCACGCGCGAGGTGCGCACCCTCGTGCACGATCTCGCGCGCGAGGGCACCACGGTGTTCGTATCGAGCCACCTGCTCACCGAGATCGAGCAGATGTGCACCCACGCTGCGGTGATGCGGACGGGCCGGCTGGTGGCGCAGGGCACGCTCGACGAGCTCCGCGGCGCGGCCGTGGACGACCGGCTGCACCTGCTCACGCCCGACGTCGACGCCGCGATCACGGCGCTCGTGGCCGCCGGGCTCCCCGCGACGCCGTCCGGAGCGGAGGTCGTCGCTCCGCTGCAGGGTCACGCCGTCGAGGACCTCGTGCCCGCGCTCGTGGCCGCCGGCATCCGGATCCGCGGCGTGCGGACGGCGGAGGCGAGCCTCGAGGACCGTTTCGTCGCGCTGACCGGGGAGGGCTTCGATGTCGAGTCCTGAGCCTCGTGGACACCAGCTCGGGCTGTCGCTGCTCGGCACCGAGATCTCGGTCCTGTTCCGCCGCAAGCGCACCTGGGCGATGCTCGCCGCGCTGGCGGCCGTGCCGGTGCTGATCGGTGTCGCGATCCGCATCTCCTCCGCAGGCGACTCGGGGCGCGGCCCGTCCTTCATCTCGGCGATCGCCGGCAACGGCCTGTTCGTCGGTGTCGCGTCGCTGGTGCTCGCGATCCCGCTCTTCCTGCCCCTCACGATCGGCGTGGTCGCGGGCGACACCATCGCAGGAGAGGCGTCGCAGGGCACGCTGCGGTACCTGCTCGTCGCCCCGGCCGGGCGCCCGCGCCTGCTGCTGGTCAAGTTCCTCGGCGCCGCGGTGTTCTGCTTCGCGGCACCGGTGACGGTGGTGATCGCCGGCACGCTGACGGGGCTCGTGCTGTTCCCGGTCGGTCCCGTCACGCTGCTCTCCGGCGACCAGGTGCCGTTCGGCGACGGCATGCTCCGCCTGCTCGCGATGGCCGCCTACGCGGGCATCGCGATGCTCGGTCTCACGGCGGTCGGCCTGTTCGTCTCCACGCTGACCGACGTGCCCGTGGGCGCGATGGCCGCGACGGTCGTGCTCGCCGTGACGAGCCAGGTCCTCGATCAGCTGCCGCAGCTCGCCGCGGTGCACCCGTTCCTGCTCTCGGACTCGTGGCTCGGCCTGGTCGACCTGCTCCGGCAGCCGCCGATCTGGACCACGTTCGGCACGAACGCGCTGCTGCAGCTCGGCTACGTGGTGGTCTTCGGCGCCCTCGCCTACGGCCGGTTCACCACGCGGGACGTGCTGGCCTGACCCACCGCGGACAGAGGGGCCTCCGAACCCCTGGAGGCGCTCGACGCTAGGTTTGGCACGGGGCCGCGGGGGCTCCTGCGGGGAAGGCACGGACGCGATGAGGATCATCAGCTACAACCTGCGCGAGCACACCGCCCGCGGCGAGCTCGAGGCGATGGCCGACGACCACGACGTCGACGTGCTGGCGCTGCAGGAGTGCGACCACACCGACATGCCGCAGACGATCGGGCACCTCGAGCTGATCGAGCAGACCCGCACCAACCGGCTGGGGCTCGCGATGTACGCCCGCGCCGACCGCTTCGAGGTCAAGGACAAGCGCGTCTTCGCGCTGCGGAAGTCGATGCACGACCGGGTGCTCAAGCCCGCGAACGAGCGCCTGCTCGCGGCGCACCTGCTCGATCGGGAGACGGGGATGGAGGTCCTCGTCGGCGACTTCCACGCGGCTCCACTCAGCGCGACCAACTCCCTCCGCCGCAAGCAGATCGCCGCAGCGCACGAGGGCATGCGCGCGATGCGACCGGGCGCGCCGTCCGTGATGGTCGGGGACTTCAACTACCCGTGGTTCGTACGCGGGCTCGAGCGACGCCTCGCGGCGACGGGCTACCAGCTCACGCGCATGCCGTCCCCGACGTACGTGGGGCTGCGGTTCAGCGGCTACTTCGACTTCGCCACCTCGACCGGCTTCGAGATCACCGACCTCGTCGTGCTGCCGCAGGGCAAGTCGGACCACCTGCCGATCAGCATGACGGCCCGGATCGCCTGAATCTGGGAGAACACTGACGAACTGCTGAGTGGACTTCCAGGAGTTCGAGCGTATTTTCCCGACCATGTCGACGACGACCGCCGCTGACCGGCGAAGCATCCGCAGCCTGATCCCCGCCCGGATGGATCGTCTCCCGTGGACGAGGTTCCACTGGACCGTGGTCGTCGGACTCGGCACCGCATGGATCCTCGACGGACTCGAGATCCAGATCGTCTCCGCGAACGCGTTCGCTCAGCAACTGCATATGACGGCGTTCCAGGTGACGTTCACCGGGACGATCTACCTGTTCGGGCAGGTAGTGGGAGCCCTGGTGTTCGGGCGCCTGTCCGACCGGCTCGGTCGCAAGCGGTTCTTCATCGTGACGCTCGCGATCTACCTGATCGGATCCGGAATCGCCGGGTTCTCACCGAACTTCTGGTTCCTCTGGATCTTCCGCTTCATCGCCGGCATGGGCATCGGCGGCGAGTACACCGCCATCAACTCCGCGATCGACGAGATCATCCCGTCCCGGTTCCGGGGCCGGATCGACATCGCCATCAA